>JAZRYU010000157.1:0-16654 GCA_045600885.1 Prevotella sp. | reverse complement strand
TCCTTTTTACAACAAAGGTAAGAAGATTTTCCGTATTGAAAGAATAGATTCTTAACTTTTTCAAAGTATCAAGCATCTAATCTTCTAGCTCTCTAGATATATAGCTGATTTTTCGACTGCAAACTTAGAGTCGTTAATGGGCGGATTTGGTTTAGCGGCGGATTATGCGGCGGATCTTGCGGCAGTTTAACGACGCCATGAGGCGTCGTTTCCATTGCGGCGATCCTATGCGGCAGTTGGTGCGCTGAGGGCAGCGCATCTGCGAAGTGTAAGCAAAAACGCCGATCTGCTTACACTCTGCTTTCGCGTATGTGCGTGAGAATGGCGTATTTCGCGCTGATATATATTAGGCTGGAAATACGGGAATGTAGAGAAATAGAGGTATGTACTGATAATCAGGGGGTTAAGGTATCGGCATCTTAGAAACGGCACGTAAATCCTCGACCTACGGCAGAAATCGGGCTGTTTTAGCGGCGTTTTAGCGGTTGTTTTGCTTAGGGAGACGAGTTGTAATCCTTAGGGAGACGAAGCGTTTTGCAGGGAGTTGTGGTGTGGAAGACTAAAAAATTAAAAATTAAAAGAAAAAAAATGAAAGATTAAAATTATCTGAAGGAAAATCCTGACAAGGGGCTAACTTACGTTTTATAACTTTCTTTCATTCATTCATTCAAAATATTTATGGGAGTGTAAGGGCTATTCCTAATAGTAAGTAATTCCTTAATTAAATATAATATATAATAGATGTGAAAAGGTATTTTCGTATTGTGAATGAATGAAAGAATGAATGAACGAATTTTCTTTCAATCGTTCATTCATTCAATCATTCATTCAAAACATATTAATGTGTAGCCATGTACCATGAGGTCTTCTGCCAGTCTGCTGCCAGCTCTGTACAAGGGTCTGAGCAGGTGATGCCTGAACAGGTGCGGATGTCCCTCATGCGGGGAACCTGCTGACCGTCGATCTTGGCTGGAGGGAAATACATGGAGCAGAAAGAGGGTGTGTGGACGTTTGCCACGACCATCTGGCTGAGCAGAGCATGGTACTGGGAGAGAAGTGCTGGGTCTGAGCAGAGATGCGTGACGTAGTCGCCAAAGTCGTAGAAGACGTTATAGTAGTAGCCGAAACGGAAATCATAGCCATCGAAGACTTGGAGACTCCCTCGGTCCCCCTTAAAAGGTGATGAGGAGGCATTGATAAGCTTCATGAGCGCTGCCATCTGATCGAGATAGGAGCAGTCGATGGCTGAGAATGCGGCACTTGCCCACTGGCTGCCGGCGTAATAATCCACGAAGTTCTGGCAGACGGTCTTGTAGTCTGCCTGAAGAAGGAGTGGCAGGTTCTGATTGTAATCGAGTCCGTCGGAGCCAATCTCTATGACAGAGCCAAGGAGGAAGCGGCAGGCATTTCGCAGGTCGTAGGCTACCTCTATGTTCTGGGAATAGCAGTTATCAAGAAGTATGAACTCGAACTTCCGTCCTGTAGCCTCTATGGCTTTAGCGAGGGTCTTGTAAGTGGTGTCGTAATCGCCATGATAGCCCTGCCCGTATGATTTCATCATCGGTGCGCGTGCAGACTTGTCTTCGGTGGTAGGCAGCCATCCGTCTGCATGACAGCCAATAGTCATTCCGATGTGCTCGGTCTTGCCTTCAGCGATGACGTCGGTGAGTATGCGCTTGAGTCCTGTGAATGAGGTATAGTCAGTCTCAACGACAGGATATTCCCTGAGGAGGACATTGACGACGGTGTCACGACCCTGGCTATTCTTCCGGAGTTCCTTTCGATAGAGCTTGCTGATGTTGAGGTCTCCTCTAAAGACGATGACGTTTGCCTTGCGAGTAAGTCCATTTTTGACAGCCTGATCAACTTCACGTAAATCCTGATCCATGTATGGGGTGAGATCAGGATTGGCTCCACGGGTTGTAGGCTGGAAGATGAGGAATGTGAACTCGGCTGGGGCTTGTGGCTCAGGCTCATCGTTGTCGTGAGAACAAGAGAGGAGGAAGCTGCTGAGAAGGAGGGTAAGGAGGAGAAAACGACGCATTTATGATTTATGATGTATGATGTATGATTTTTGCCCTGCCGAGGACGGCAGGGAATAGTCTATTTATGCCCTGCCAAGAATGGCAGGGCACGGTGGTTTAACTTAGAGCTTTAAGGGCAAGCTTGATGGCTGCGATCTTCTCTTCGGAGTCAGCCTTCTTCTTGCGCTCCATAGCGACAACTGCTTCTGGTGCATTTGCAACAAAGCGCTCGTTGGCGAGCTTCTTGTTGATGCTTGCAAGGAAGCCTTCGAGGTGCTTGAGCTGTGCCTGATTCTTTGCAATCTCAGCCTCTACATCAATAAGATTTCCTACAGGAACTGCCCACTCCATAGTTCCTACCATGAAGGCAGAAGCGTCGGCAGTCTTCTCGTCAACCTTAGTGATTTCTGAAAGATTTGCCATCTTTGAGATTACGCTGTCGTAAGCTGCGAAAGCGTTCTCGCCAACGTGGTTGAGAGCGAGAGGTTCCTTTGGTGCGATATTCTTCTGGTTGCGAACCATACGAACGCCGGCAACAATCTGCTTAACGACCTCGATGTCAGCGATGAGTTTCTCGTCCTCTGCTGTAGGAGCTGCGAGCTCGAGCTTCTCACGCATGATAGACTCGCCCTCGCTGCGCTCGTAGAGATTCTGCCAGAGTTCCTCTGTGATGAACGGCATGAACGGATGAAGCATCTTGAGGAGAGCATCGAAGTAAGAGAGAACCTTGTCGTAAGTTGCCTTGTCGATAGGCTGCTGATAGCCAGGCTTGATCATCTCGAGGAGCCATGAAGAGAACTCGTCCCAGAAGAGCTTATAGACTGCCATGAGAGCCTCAGAAAGACGATACTTCTTGAAGAGGTCATCAATCTCAGCATTGCAAGCCTTGAGCTTAGCGTCGAACCACTGACACGCAATCTTGCTTGCCTCTGGCTGTTCAATGTCAGCAACCTCCCAACCCTTAACGAGACGGAAAGCATTCCAAATCTTATTGTTGAAGTTACGACCTTGTTCGCAGAGAGCTTCGTCGAAAAGAATGTCGTTGCCAGCAGGTGCGGAGAGCATCATACCCATACGAACACCGTCAGCACCGAACTTGTCGATGAGGAGAAGTGGGTCTGGAGAGTTACCGAGAGACTTACTCATCTTGCGGCCAAGCTTATCGCGAACAATACCTGTGAAATAAACATTGCGGAAAGGAATCTGCTTCTGATATTCGCAGCCAGCCATAATCATACGAGCAACCCAGAAGAAGATGATGTCCGGACCAGTCACGAGGTCGGATGTTGGATAGTAGTAATTGATCTCCTCGTTGCCAGGATTGTTGATACCGTCGAAGAGGGAGATAGGCCAGAGCCATGATGAGAACCAAGTGTCGAGAGCGTCCTCATCGCGAGTGAGCATGTCGGCAGTTATGTCCTCGCCATACTTAGCTCGAGCCTTTGCAAGGGCATCTTCCTCTGTGAGGGCTACGACGAACTTCTCTGTGGCCTCAGAAGCTGACGCTTCTGACACAGGGGCAGCATCGTTGATGAAGTAAGCAGGGATGCGGTGACCCCACCAGAGCTGACGAGAGATACACCAATCCTGAATATTCTCGAGCCAGTTCTTGTAAGTTGTGACGTACTTTGTAGGATAGAACTTAAGTTCGCCTGAGAGTACTGGAGGAAGAGCGATGTCAGCAAAATGCTGCATAGAGAGGAACCACTGCTTGCAGAGACGTGGCTCTACGGCTGTGTCCTGATTACGCTCAGAGTAGCCAACCTTATTGTCGTAGTCTTCTACCTTCTCGAGCAAGCCAGCCTCGCCGAGGTCAATAGCAATCTGCTTGCGAACATCCATACGATCCTGACCAACATACATGCCGGCAGCCTCAGAGATTGTTGCGTCTGGGTTGAAGATGTCGATTGTCTCAAGATTGTGAGTCTTACCGAGAGCGTAGTCGTTTACGTCGTGAGCAGGAGTAACCTTCAAACAGCCTGTTCCGAACTCTACGTCAACATAGCGGTCTTCGATAACAGGAATAACACGACCTACGAGCGGAACGATGACCTTATGTCCCTTAAGCCACTGGTTCTTAGGGTCTTTAGGATTGATACACATTGCAGTATCACCCATGATAGTCTCAGGACGAGTTGTTGCCACTACTGCGTAATAGCCCTTTTCGTCCTTGTGGAGAACTTCACCTTCTTCGCCTGTTGGCTTAACGGAAGCGCTATCCTCTACGTAATATTTAAGGTAATAGAGCTTGCTCTTTTCCTCGCGATAGATAACTTCCTCTGTAGAAAGCACAGTCTGTGCCTTAGGATCCCAGTTAACCATGCGGAGACCACGGTAGATGAGTCCTTTGTCGTAGAGGTCGCAGAAGACCTTAAGCACTGATTCTGAGCGCTTCTCGTCCATTGTGAACGCAGTGCGATCCCAGTCGCAAGAAGCACCGAGACGACGGAGCTGCTTGAGAATGGTGCCGCCATGTTCGTTTGTCCAGTCCCAAGCGTGCTCAAGGAACTGCTCGCGAGTCAAGTCGCGCTTCTTGATGCCTTGCTGAGCAAGCTTGTTAACGACCTTTGCCTCTGTAGCGATAGAAGCGTGGTCTGTACCTGGCACCCAGCAAGCATTCTTGCCTTCCATGCGCGCACGACGAACAAGGATGTCCTGGATTGTATTGTTGAGCATGTGTCCCATGTGGAGCACACCCGTCACGTTTGGTGGTGGGATTACTATTGTGTAAGGTTCACGACCATCTGGTTTGCTCGCAAAGAGCTTGTTGTCGAGCCAATACTGATACCATTTTGACTCAACGTCCTGGGGATTGTATTTTGTTGCTAATTCCATATTCGGGGGTTGTTGTTTTTGGAGCCCTGCCGAGAACGGCAGGGAAGTGTTTAAGCTGTTTTTGGTTTTTTGGTTTTTAGCCTTTAGCTTTTAGCTTTTAGCCTCGCTGCCGGAATCGGCTGCGAACTTAGAGGGTGATTTCGCCGGAGCCGTAGCAGCGGTGGTGCTGTTCGTCGTATATAACGCAGAACTGACCGGGAGCTACGCCGTGTATTTTCTGTTCGGACTTGACGGTGTAAGTGCCGTCGTGATTGTCTATCAGGAGAGCTTTGTGATGCTCTGGGGTATGGCGGATCTTGAAGGTTATTGAGACGGAGTCTTGCGGTTCAAGCGGCTCGGAAATCCTCGCCCTACAATTGTCTGCAAACGGAGACTCTGTGAGGATGTGGAGGTCGCGGATGAGGAACTCGTCCTTGTAGGCTGTCTCTGGGTCGTAACCTTTTGAGAGATAGAGGATGTTCTTCTCCATGTCTTTCTTCACCACGAACCATGGTCCGCCACCGAAGCCTAATCCCTTGCGCTGACCAATGGTGTGGAACCAAAGACCTTTGTGCTTGCCGATGAATTTGCCTGTCTCATATTCAATGCAATCGCCTGGATTCTCGCCAAGATAACGACGGATGTAGTCGTTGTAGTTTATCTTGCCAAGGAAGCAGATGCCTTGAGAATCTTTTCGCTTTGCATTGACAAGATGCTCACGTTCAGCTATCTCGCGAACTTCGCCCTTCTGGTAATGACCGATTGGGAAGATGGCTTTCTGGAGTTGCCAGTCGTATATCTGAGCAAGGAAATCCGTCTGATCTTTCACTGGGTCAGGACTTGTCACGAGCCATTTCTTTCCGTTGATTATTTCGGTCTGAGCATAATGACCTGTGGCAATGATGTCATACTCATGACCTTTCTTCTCATGGAAGGCACCAAACTTGATGAGTCGGTTGCACATGACATCGGGATTCGGAGTGAAACCGCTGCGCACCTTATCCATCGTATATCTGGTAACCTGATCCCAGTATTCCTTATGGCAGTCAATAACCTCAAGCTTCGTGCCGTACTTGTGAGCGACAGCAGTAGCCATCTCAAGGTCTTCCTCGCTGGAGCAGTCCCATTCCTTGTCGTCTTCAGGTCCTATCTTTATATAGAAACTGTCGAACTCCAAGCCTTGGCGATGAAGCTCGTAAGCGACTACAGAAGAATCAACACCACCACTGAGCAACAATGCTATCTTTGCCATTTAATTTTTATTTATCAAGAATTAAAGAATTAAAGAATTTCTACTTGTTCGATAATCTTTACTTCAAATATTTTTGCATCAATTCTTCAGCCTTCTCGTCGCCAAGTTCCTTTGCCTTAAGGAAATTCTGACGCGCCTCTTCCTTCTTATCCTGGCGTGCCTGGGCAAGTGCAAGAAGAGTATAGCCTGTAGGTGATTCTGGAGCAATATAAATGCAGTAGTTTGCAGAAGCTACGGCTTCGTCAAGCATTCCTACCTGCACCTCCAGCTGAGCTTTCTCCGACGGATAGAGCAGTTCCTGAGGATTCAGGATTATGCAGTTCTGTATATCGGCGAGAGCCTGCTGATACATCCTGCACTTCACCTCAGCCTTGAAGCGAGTGTAGAAGAAGCTGTCATTCACGCGGTTCTGCATGATAATCTGATAACGGGAATAGTCAAACACAGCATCGCGATATTTGCCGAGATTCTCCTGCACCTGAGCTCGCATAAGGAAATAAGGAGCAGAGGAATTGATAGAGAGCGAATCAACATTGTTCACCGCACTGTCAAGGAGAGCTACGATTTCCTCGTTAGGTTTCTGCAAAGCCTGTCTGCAACGAGCAAGTTCGTAATACATCTCAGCCTTATTGACATTCTTCGCACCGATGAGGGAAGAAAGAATCTGGTCAGCCTCATCATACTTCTTCTGTGCGAAAAGCACATGAGCCTCGTGATTGCGGTAGAGCGAATTATCATCTACAGCCTCAGCAGCTTTAATATACTCTATTGCCTTGTCAAAAGACCAGTCGGCGTAGGCTGGCTCAGGCTGATAGAGCTGCTTTGTATAGATAAGCTTACTGAACTCATAGTTTGCTGCAGCCTTATCGGTAACATTCTTCAGAGCCTGCTTCATAATATTGTCAGCTTCTTCAAGATTGCCAGCAGCCATCTCTACAGAAGCCGCAATAGGATAACCGTCGATGTCTGTCGGATAAGCGCTGACGAAATCCTTAGCCGCAGTGACATACTTAAGCGAATCCTGGGCTGGCGTCATCATCATGACAACTCTCGCAGCCTCCTTTTCGGCAGGAAGCTGAAGAGGGATGTGTATCTGAAGAAGCGCAGGATCACTGGCAGAGAGCATCTGCGGAACAAGCGACTGTGCATATCGGATGTCAGTAGAATAGGCATCTGCCGTTGTGGCTGAGATTTCAAGGAGTCCGACAATCTGTCCCTGCTCTGTAACGAAAGGACAGCCGCCAAGACCTTCCTGACCAACGAGTTTGATGATGTAATAAGCGTATTTGTCAAGGAATGTCTCAACGCTTTTCACGGCCCCCTGATTGATGGTTGCAGTCTTCTTTGTACCAACGCAGTAAAGCTTTGTTCCCTGCTGAGGAGTTGCTGCGGAGAGAACAGGTATGGCAGCAGTCTTAGCATCAACAGTGAAATGAGCAATATTGTGAACCTCATTTGCGCCAAGCATTCTCTTAACCTCAAAGGTCTTGCCGGAATAATCAGTGACGACAGCCTTCGAACAGCCGATGAAAGGCTTACAAGGAGCTACTGCTTCACCGTTTGCGCTGACGAAAGCGCCATTTCCTTCGCCAAGTTTATTGCCAGCCTTATCGTATGTTATAAAAGCAAACACCGCCTTCTGCGCATTTTTTACTGCAGAAGGCTGGGCGAATACTGAGGTTGAAATCAGTAAAGAGAGAGAGAGTAATATGGATTTCATTTTTACTATACTGCTTTGAAGCTCATGTCAAGTCCATTGACAGAATGTGTCAGAGCGCCGAATGAGATAAAGTCAACGCCGGCCTTAGCGTAAGGAATCATTGTGTCGAAAGTGATGCCGCCACTTGATTCTGTCTCACACTGATGGTTTACAATCTTCACAGCCTTCTCTGTATCTTCCGGAGTGAAATTATCGAACATGATGCGGTCTGGATTCTCAGCCAATGCCTCCTCGAGTTCCTTGAAGTTGCGCACTTCAATCTCAATCTTCAGGTCCTTATTCTTTTCTGCGCAATAAGCCTTTGCGCGAGATATTGCGTTATGGATGCCGCCGGCGAAGTCAACATGGTTGTCTTTGAGGAGAATCATATCGAAGAGTCCGATGCGGTGATTCATTCCGCCACCAATCTTCACGGCCTCTTTCTCAAGCATACGCATACCTGGAGTTGTCTTGCGAGTATCGAGAACGCGAGTCTTTGTGCCAGCATCAATGAGAGCTTGCTGATACTTGCGAGTCATGGTAGCAATACCACTCATGCGCTGCATGATGTTGAGCATAAGACGCTCTGTCTGAAGGAGTGAGCGAACCTTGCCTGTCACAATCATTGCGACATCGCCTTTCTTCACCTCAGCACCGTCGTTGATGAAGACCTCTACCTGCATATCCTTGTCGAAAGCAGCGAAAACCTGCTTCGCAATTTCAATACCTGCAAGAATACCGTCTTCCTTGATAAGGAGCTTTGACTTGCCCATTGCATCTTCTGGGATGCAGCAGAGAGTTGTATGGTCACCATCGCCGATATCTTCAGCGAAAGAAAGCTTTATAAGTTCGTCGTTAAGTTGATCTGGTGTAAGCATCTTGTTGATTTACGGATTTACTGATTTACAAATTTACTGATTTTCTTTTAGCTTTTAGCCTTCAGCTTTCAGCCTTTAGCCTTCAGCCCGAGGCCAGCTTCGATTAGTCCATGTTGAAGATTGTGCCGTTCTTCTTGTTGGTCTCAAGGTTAAGACCGATGCCTACCTTGATACCGAAGCGAGTGCGATCGCTGTTGGAGAAAGAAGGGCGGAAATAAACGGCAGGTTCTATAGTGACAGAACGATTGATGAAGAAGGCATAGCCAGCTTCAACCTGTGGCATCACGTCTGTGTAAGTATGCTGAACGTGAGTGAAGTTTACGTTTGCTCCGACATAGATACCATTTTCAACGAAATAGTAACGACCGCCGGCACCGATAGTAAACTCATTTGCAGCCTTGCCTTCGTTTGTCTGGAGTCCGATGTTTCCGTTCACCATGACGTTGTCCATGAGGAAATAACCTCCCATGGCGTTCACACCCAAAGAGAGTTTGTCGTCTTTTGAGTAACTGAGGTCTAAGCCTGTGAGACTTGCTCCAACATAGGTCTTACCTTCTTCAAACTGTGCGTTAGCACTTACCGTTGCCATGAAAGCAACTAAAAGAAAGAGTATTTTCTTCATATCAATGATTATATCTTAGTGTTGTAAATATCGCGTGCAAATTTACAAATATTTCATAAAAAGCGAAAGTTATTTCTAAAAAAGATGCTGCAAAACAAATCTATTTTAATAAGATTTCACAAAAACCTTCCTTTTACATGACTTTTTATCATTATTTCACAATGATTTCCCCCACTTTTCAGATGGCTTTCTTCATCCAATTTCCCTTGAACACTCTCAGCAGGAACACGCATCCGCGAACCGTCAGTTCCACTGCCATTCCTACCCAGACTCCCATAAGTCCATACTTAGGAGCGAGGGCTGCTGCAAGAGTCAGTCGGACGAACCACATGCTACAGAGCGAGATCACAGCCGGCTTTGCCGTATCACCAGCCCCAAGAAGGATGGCATTGCTGACGATAGCCGCTGCGAAGAAAGGTTCGGCAAAGGCTTCTATTCTAAGACAGTCACCGCCAAGGCTGATAATCTCTGCCACTGGAGTCATAAGCGACATCAGAGGATAAGCCGTAAGGAACATCACTGCTCCCATGAGCGTCATGACAGACATGCCTAAAGCAAGGGAAATTCGAGAGAAACTCATGCAGAGCTTATTACGACCAGCACCAATACTTTGTCCCACAACCGTCGTTGCTGCCTCGCTGACACCATAGCCTGGCATATAGCAAAGGCTTTCTGCCGTTATGGCAAGCGTGTTTGCGGCAATGGCTATCGTGCCAAGTGGCGCCACAATCATCGTGCTAACTATCTGTGCTCCGTCTATCATGATATACTGGGCTGCCATAGGAAGTGCTATCTTCATGGCATTACGGATATACTGCCACTCTATCTTGAAGGTCCATCTTTCTCCCACGAGAGCAATCTCCTTTGAGCGGATGCCAGCATACCATGTCTCAAAAGCACAAGCCACGACATAAGCCATAGCAGAACCCAAGGCTGCGCCGGGAACTCCTAGCTTGAGGATATAGATGAAGAAATAGTTGAAGACGACATCATTCACACAAGTGACGATGCTTATTATGCTCGGAATACGAATATTTCCAGAGCATTTCAGCATACTTGAAGACAGTCTGCCAATCATCATGAACGGCATGGAAGCGGCACAAATGCCAAAATACCAGGAGGCATCATGGGCAATATCTGCATTTCCGCCAAGCCAATAAGGAAGGAAAGGAGAGATAATCAAGCAGGAAAGGGTGAGGATTGCTGCCACAGCTATGATAAAGAGCAGACCGTGACGAAAGACTTTCTTCGCCTGCCCGAAGTCGTTTGCTCCGATAAACTGCGCCGCCTGAACGGAGAAGCCCATTGCAAGGGCAGAAGATGTTCCGAACATAAGCCATGTGCTGGTCTCAACGATGCCTATTGCCGCCGATGCTTCTGCTCCAAGTGAACCAACCATTGCAGCATCGATGAAGAACATCAGCGTGGAAGTTATCTGTGCCAGAACGGAAGGAATACTCAGACGAACGAGCAGACTGAGCTTGTCATGACGAGTCATTTCCTCGCCAAGACGAATCATTTCAAGCAGTTTCTTTTCCTTATCCTTCGACAGAATATTCATACCTTAATCCATTCAGCACATAAAATCAATACCACTGAACAGCATTGGTATAACCAGATCGCTTGTCATACTTCAAGGCATCAGTGAGCGTTGCCGCATTACAACGGAAAGAGAAGTTGTAAGATGTGTATGGAGCAAGCACGATGGAAGCAGACATATTGAAGCAGTGGAGATCTCGTGCAAGGGAAGCTGTCGTCATTGAGATTCTCTTGCCTTCAAAGTCATATCCTGAAGAGAACGAAATGTTCCAGCCGTCACTGATCTGCAGGTTTCCGCTCATGTTAAGCGTCTGCGTAAACTTATATCCGAACTTCACACTTCCGTCAGAACGCTCAGAGTAATTGCTGAGGTCTTCACGCATGGATATACCATAGCCGAAAGTGAGCGACCATGGCATCTTGAAAGTCATGTAGCCATCTTCGTCCGTCTCGGCTGTTCCGCCACCGCCACCGCTGCTGCGCTTTCCCTTCTCCATGACATCGTCCACATTGGTATCTACACCAGTGTCGTAATCGTCATCATCGTCATCGTCTGACTTTTTCTTCTTGTCGTCATCCTTGCTGCCATAGAAGAGCTTGCGCAGTTTCTCTGGGTTAATGGTGTAGGAGATATTCTGCGAGATACCCTGGAAACGACCCATACGACCATAGCCGTACTCAGTTCTGTTGCTGATTACAGGTCGCTTGTTTTCTCCCATGATGTAGGCGTATGTAGCGAAGATGGCATTAAGATTGAAGGTATAGCTCTTGGTAAGCTTCAGGCGCAGACGCATATTGAGGTCGCTCCAAGGGCGTTCTTTAGCCATAAGGTTATACGAACCTGAGAAACCAAGTTCGTCAATGATGCTTACCTTCTTATAATCAACGGAATCACCTTCCTGCTTAACCTTCATTTCGATATTGTTAGAGAGGTCAAAACTTAAGGAACCACTCTTACCGCGACCAGGAGCTCCGTACAGACCGTTCTGGTAAGGCGAATATTCCTGAAGCAGTTCTCTGCCGTCTTTCATGACCACATTACCATCCTTGTCTGTAACCTGATAGGTATCCAGGAACCATGAGCCGCAGTCTGGAGAGAAAGAGAATCCAATCTTCGGAGACATGACGTGGCGCACACGGTCTATCTTGTCGCCGAAGATCTTGCGGTTAGGGATATAGAAACCATAGACTTTCGTGCTGGCAGAAAGAGAGGCGTTGAAGTTATACACGTTATAGAAACCCGTTTCCGTTTTCTCTGTCTCCTGCTGTTTCTCTGCATCCCAGCCTTTCTTTATTCGGGTGAAGTATGTTCGGTCGGTAAAATTCAGCGAAGGCGACACGTTAATATAGTTCAGGATGTTGAAGTTTCCTGAAATCGGAATACTGTGTTGCATACCGTTCCTCCAGTCTTTTACAAGACTCGACTTGAAGAACTGATCTTCCTTTGTCGTGATAGAGTTGCTGAGCTGACCGGTATAAGACATAGAGATCTTCTCGTACCAGCGCTCTTTTCCTACAGCATGCTTACGTCTGAACGGATAGAAGCGCGAAAGACTGATGTTCAAATCCGGCAGAGTGACAGCAATGGTTGTATCTCTCATGTTCTGAGCAAGGTTTGCTGAAGAGCTGAGACTCAAGCCGATAGAAGAGAATGTCGTACTCCATGACATGGAAGAAGTACGCAAACTCTGGGTCATCGTCTGCGGATTATACATTGAGGTCAGATTGTTCTTCTCGAAACTTGAAGTGGCAAAGTTGATGCTGGCAGAAAGCTGGCTGAACGGATTAGCCTTAGCATCCTGACGGTGACTCCACTGCAACTTGAAGGAAGTCTGCTCCTGGAAATCAGGCATACCCTTCTCGCCATTCTTCGTGTCTTGGTAAGAGAAGAGGAAAGAACCGCTGTATTTATAGCGCTTTCTATAGTTTGACGCAGCCGAGAATCCCCAAGAACCCTTGGTATATATTTCACCAAGTACTTTGAGATCCACCCTGTCGCTTATGGCAAAATAGTAACCACCGTCGCGCAGATAGAATCCGCGAGCCGTTTCGTCGCCGTATGTTGGCATGATGAAACCACTGGAGTAACTCTTTGAGAATGGGAAGAAACCATAAGGGATTGCCAATGGCAGTGGCACATCAGCAACAACGAGGTAAGCTGGACCGAAGATCACGTCTTTTCCCGGACGAACCTTTGCGCGGGAAAGTGCGATGTAGAAGTCGGGATGATCATCGTCACAGGTTGTGTATCGTCCTCTCTTCAGATACATCACTCCAGAAGAGTCGCGCTTTGACTCTTGAGCAGTAAGGAAACCGTCTTCCTGAGCAGTATATACCTGACTGATAAAGCCTTTCTTTGACTTGAAGTTAAACGCCATTGTGTCGCTCTCATAGGTATCGCTACCCATCTTGAAGATTGGATTTCCGCTCTTCACTCCGAGAGAATCGGCTACACCGTGAGCACGGACGAGCGAAGAATCCATTGAAAGACCAATGCGGTCTGCCTTAAGATCCATATTCTCGTAATTCACGTTCGAAGCACCGAAGAAGAAAGCATTCTTGCTTCCAGCAAAATAAACCATTGAGTCTTTTGCCGAGAATTCTATCGGAGCGTTGATGCCGTTAGACTTCGATCTGTTCAGCGAGTCAAGCTGTATGGAGTCGTCGATTGCTTTGTTGTGTGCAGCGATCATTGCGGCAATGCTGTCGTCAATAACCTTCGTGGCTGATTCTGCAGCATTTAGAGAATCAGTCTTTGCGGCAGACTCTGCTGTTATCAGGGAGTCAGCCTTTATACTGTCATCAGTATTATAGAAGCGGTTTCCACTTCTGTGCATACCAGGACTTGCCATTGTACAGACAACGGCAGCCAGCAGTAGGAATATGAAGAAGCGGTTTCGCATAAGAGACCCTCTAAATTTCCCTTAAAGGGAGACTTTGTTAATTCGTTTATTGTGTAACATTAAAGTAGTATTGCGCCAATGATTGCGCAGAGGCATATCATCTTTATAGGACTAATCCATTTGAACCATACTGCCACAAATGTTGCAACGAAGAGCAGGCAGGAGATGATGAACTGATAGAGATTTTCCTGTGGCGAAGAGAAGTTCTCTGCTGTCATAAGGAGCAGAACGGCTGAACCGAGGAGTCCGACGACAACAGGTCTTAAGCCTTTGAACACATCCTGCACAGGCTTTGTCTTCATGAACTTCAGGAATAGCATGGCTATCATCAGCATCAGGATGAGCGATGGCAGAACGACGGCAAAGGTTGCTGTTATGCTGCCAAGGACTGACATTGCCTCAAGACTGACACCCGAAAGTGTATCTGCAAACTCGTGATGCACAGCGGTATAGCCGCAATATGTGGCTGAGTTGATCCCGATAGGACCTGGAGTCATCTGAGATACGGCAACGATATCCGTAAACTCTCCCGAACTCATCCACTGATGGTTGCGCACAACCTCGTTCTGAATGAGCGACAGCATTCCATAGCCTCCTCCGAAACCGAAGAGACCAATGGAAAAGAATGTATAGAAGAGTTTTAGAAAAACCACGGGGATTTACTAATTTACAGATTTACGATTTACAGATTTTTCCATAAACATAGCCAGCAACGCCTGCACACATTATTATATATATAGGTGAGACACCGAGGAGCCAGATGAGAAGAGCGGAAAGGACAGGTATCCAGACCGTCTTCCAGGTGATCTTGGCAGACTTCGCCAATTTGAATGTCGGCACGGCAATGAGCGCAACGACAGCTGGACGGATGCCGGCAAAGATAGACTTCACAATCGGCATATCCTTAAACTGCGTAAAGAATATTGCGATAGGCAGGATGATGAAGAAAGAAGGCAAGGCTGCTCCGAGACAAGCTGCAAGAGCACCTTTCTTCTTTGCCATCTTATAGCCCACGAAGATTGCGATGTTTATAGCAAATACTCCAGGACAACTCTGCGCTATGGCTATCAAGTCGAGAAATTCTTCCTTCTCAATCCACTTATTCTTATCGATAATCTTCTCCTGCATCAGCGGAATCATGGCATAGCCACCGCCAATGGTGAAGAAACCGATGGTAAAGAAACATTTGAATAAAGAAAAAAGATATGCCGACATGCCTAGTTATCTATGTGTTTAAATTATCAAGAATTAGTGAATTTAAGAATTTTGCAAAAAAATTCACTAATTCACTAATTCTAGATAAAGAGATTTCTGATTACTTCTTATTAGCCTCGCACCACTTTCTTGCGTTCACGAACGCCTCTACCCATGGAGTAATCTCCTGGAAGCGGCGGTCAGCAGGATAGTTAGCACACTGCCAAGGGAAGATTGCGCGCTCTGGGTGTGGCATCATTGCGAGATGACGACCGTCCTTAGAGCAAATGGCAGCTGCTGAATAGTCCGAGCCGTTAGGGTTTCCTGGGTATGTAGAGTAGTTGTACTGTGCAGCGATGTCGTAGTTCTCAACATTCTCTGGCAAGTAGAACTTACCTTCTCCGTGAGCCACCCAAACACCAATCTTGTTACCCTTCAAGCTGCTGAGCATGATAGAGTTTGTTTCCTGAGAGATGCGGAGACCAACATAAGTTGACTCGAACTTATGAGAAGTGTTGTGAAGCATGCGAGAACGCTGCTCATGCTCTGGGTTGATGAGGTTGAGTTCAACCATGAGCTGACAACCGTTACAGATACCGAGAGACATTGTGTCCTTACGGGCATAGAACTTATCGAGTGCTTCCTTAGCCTTTGGATTATAGAGGAATGCACCTGCCCAACCCTTTGCAGAACCGAGAACGTCAGAGTTAGAGAAGCCACCGCAGAAGACGATCATCTGAACTTCCTCAAGTGTCTCGCGACCTGTGATAAGGTCTGTCATCATAACGTCCTTCACATCGAAACCTGCGAGATAGAGAGTGTAAGCCATTTCGCGCTCACCATTAGTACCCTTCTCGCGGATGATTGCTGCTACAGGACGCTCGCCAGCCTTGCGAGAACCGAGGTTCTTCTCAAGACCAAACTGCTCAAGCTTACCAGTGAAGTCGTCGTTGAACTTGAACTCGAGTGGCTGATTAGCGTAGTTCTTAGCACGCTCGTCTGCCATGCCGTGGAAGCTCTGCTTGCGGTCAAGGAGGTGAGAAGTCTCGTACCAAGTGTCGCGCATCTCGTCGATATTGAGGCTGACAACCTGAGTCTCACCATTATAGATGTTGAGAACGCGCTTCTCAGAACCGTCTGCAGCAGAGATCTTTGCAGGACGACCGATGTAAGCGTACTGCACCTCAAGGTCTTCCATCACGTCGAAGAAGCGCTGCTTGTCAGCTTCCTTAATCTGAATAACAACACCTGGATTCTCTGCGAAGAGAGTCTTGACAACGTCGCCATCAGTAATGCCGTCAAGGTTGATATAGAGGTCGTTAGCAATACCTGAGTGGTAAGCATTAGCGAATGTCATTTCGAGGAGAGTAGTTACGAGACCACCGGCAGAGATGTCGTGACCTGCGAGAACGATTCCCTTGTTTACAAGCGACTGAACTGCCTCAAAAGCATCTGCAAAGTATGTTGGATTAACAACAGTTGGTACATCTGAACCAACATAACCGAGGCTCTGAGCGAATGCAGAACCGCCGAGACGATGCTGGTCGTAAGAGAAGTCGATGTGGAAGAGCATTGTGTCCTCGTCGCGGTTGAGCACTGGAGAAACAACGCCACGGATATTTGAAACCTCACCGCCAGAAGAAACAATCACTGTACCAGGAGCAATGATCTTGCTTCCGTCAGGATACTTCTGAGTCATTGAGAGAGAGTCCTTACCTGTAGGAACGTT
>JAZRYU010000156.1:0-2633 GCA_045600885.1 Prevotella sp. | reverse complement strand
TTCAACGTCCATCTCGATGAGCTGAACCCTCATTGCCATTGCACGGTCATCCCTGTAGCAACAATCAAAGGTAAGCAGAACATTTCGTTCAACACGGTCTTCTATACACCCAAGACAATGAAGGAACGCCTCTCTGCTCTCCATGACGAACTGGCTGTTGTCAACAAGCCTTTCGGTCTGGAGCGTGGCGATAAGGTCAGCGAGACAGGTGCCAAGCATCGCACTAAGGATGAATACCTCCGTGACAAGGCTCAACTGGAGAAAGCCATCAAAGGACTGACAACTATGGTCAGCCACCTTACTGAAGATCGCAACAACCTCCTTGCTGAGATTGAGAGTCTGAAGAACAGCAGAATTGCAGACAGCAACCGCTATACAAAGCAGATTCTCGATCTGCAGGAACAACTCTTCGATGTACAGAAGCGTATGGAGCAAAAGCAACAGATGCTTGCCGAGAAGCAAGCACAGCTTAACGGCATGGAAAGACGCATACAGGCAGCACAAGCCAAAGCACAAAAGATTGAGCAGGCAGTCCACTCTTCCATCAATGAAGTGTCACCTGCACGTATGCTGGCAGCAGAGGTATTCATCGACGAGATGTATTATTCCATGCTCGATGTTTGGAACAAGACCAAGACCTCGACCGCGGAAGATGACTACATGGACGAGAGTTTTGCAGGTGCTGCATTATCTGCCCCTGCCAAGGTGTTCAAGTGTGGACTCTTGCTCTTCCTGGGGTTGGTCAACGATGCTACCACCTTTGCCGAGAGCTGTGGCGGTGGTGGCGGTTCGCAGTCAGATCTTCCTTGGCGTGATCGTGATGAGGACGATGCTGCCTACATGCGTCGCTGCATGTTCTGCGCCCAGAAGATGATGAAGCCCAAGGGCGGCTATAAGGTCAAGAAAGGAGGCGGCTTGAGCTTACATTAGCAGAAACGTCCTAAAGTGGACGAGCTTGCTCGAACAAGCAATTTTTCTCTATAAAGTGCATAGCCTAATATGCAGTTGATAAAATCAACGTGCGGAGGGTCAAGACCCAGTGTCAGCAAGCTGAGTTTACTACTGCAAAGGCTTGCACTATTATAGTATAACAATTTGAAGTATAACGCACTTTATATCGAAAATTCTATGAGACAGAAGAAACCACAGATTTACACCGTCACCATGGCACAGTTGCTCATGGGCTGGCGCACATCACAGGGCATCTCTCGCTACGAGGTTGCCAAGAGTACTGGTATGCATATCAACACCGTCAAACGACTCGAAGAGGGCGAAGGCGGCATTACCTTCGAGGATGGCTTGCGCTATCTCCTGTATGCTGATAGCCACAAGTCGAAGCCTAATCTCATGAAGAAGTTCCGTGACGCAATGGCATCCTATCAAACAGAGCAGGAACAAGCAGATGTGGTCAATGCCCAACAGAAACAACGCAGGACAGAAGCCATGCTCAAAGACTTTGAGCGTCGTAGGATTGAGAATACCACCCGACATGCTGTCCAGATGGAGATTATGGAAAAGCTCACATCGCTGACCACCGAGTACGACACCAAGACAGACCAGTTGGAGGCAGAACTCCAATCGGCTCGTGACCAGATAGCAACCATGCAGAAGGAACAGCAGGACGCTGCCGAAAAGCACAGCAAAGAACTGGAGGAAGCGAAGCGTCAGGGCGCAGAAGAGGCACAGCAGAAGTTTGCAAACATGAGCTGGCTGGAGCGAATTCAGAGGAAGTGATATGTAATAACAAGCTTTAATAAAATTCCGCATAACTTCGTAGATCTGACTACCAAGCTATGCGGAATGTGTAATAAAATATCCCCCAGGAATTTCATTAATGTGACATTAGAATCTCAATCCGAGTGAGAAATAAGCTCCATTGTAGTTTGACAAGTTCTTGTTAGAGAAATCTCGGAACGAATATCCGACGCCAACTATTGGAACAATATGGTGCTTTTCCGTGTGGCCATACCAATGAATGCCTAATTGGTATGCGGTGTTCTTAAATCAGAACTACCAACAGATGTAGTTACGGATGCACGGAGTTCAAAGTCGCCCAGATTGTCATTCTTCTGAGGAAGGAAGGTGTAACCAATACCACCGCCTAAATTAGTAGCGCGATTGTAGTTTGAAACCAAACCTTCTTTTGGCAAGAAATACGACTAGTTACATACTCGCTTTATATCACAATAGTCTATATACAAGAAGAAACCTAAGTCTATTAGTGCTGCAATGAATGTTGCTCCACCAATTAGTGTTATTCCTTCGGAATTGACAAAGCCGATAACACACATTGTAATTGAAAAAACATCAATAACTTTATTACCAAAAGGTTTATGCCTAAAATACTTGCATAGATATACAAAGAATGCAACTGCACATAATAGCGTAATTAGTGATAATGTCATTTTCCCATTTGCATATCCTATATAAGAGAGACTACATATAAAAACTGTGACAGCAGAATGTGAGAAAGTAAGTGATGATATCTCACTGCGACTTTTACGGATTATTAATGATAGAGTTTACAATCGCTTATATAGACCGAATGGCAGGTTCTTATTGATGATTGCAAGGAGATGCCATCGCTTGGTGACATAGGCTTTCGACTTTCTACGATGGATGGCTGCGTATAT
>JAZRYU010000155.1:0-22462 GCA_045600885.1 Prevotella sp. | reverse complement strand
ATAAAGACCCTGACGAATAATCTCTGCAGCGCGTGGAGGGCCCATTGTCAATATACCCACTGTAGAGCCTGGATTCTGTTCTTTAAGACGAAGCGCCTGTTCGAGCGCGTTCAAGTCTTCCGGATTGAAGATTGCAGGAAGAGCGGCACGGTTGATAGTACCTTCTGCTGTCATAGCATCCTTACCCACATTTCTTGTGTCCGGCACTTGCTTTGCAAGCACAATAATGTTTAGTTTCATATTTATTATTAATGTGTTATTTTTTCGTTCTAATTTGTCGCTGTTACTCTTCGTATGTATTTATAACATGACACATAGCGGCTGCAAATTTACATAATATATTGAAGAAAAAAGCACAAATACACCAATTTATTTCATATAATGCACATTCTTGATTTTTATGTGCACACTATTTGCTTTTTGTGCAGATAAAATTCTATATTTGCAACGTAAAAAACGAAGTTATATGAAAGCTGTCATACATATTGTTTTCCTTTTTACCTTCTGCCTCTCGTGTGCAGCTCAGGAGAATAGTGCCTTTAAACGGACTTTTTCCTACACCCGGCAAGACGGAAGAAAGACTACCGTGAAGCTGAAGACAATATCCGACTCGCTGAGCGTTATTCAGTATTTCATAGGCAGGAAGAAAAGCGATGAATGGCAGTTGAAATATCCCGTCTATCAGTTTGACTGCGGCGATATAAATGGCGACAGCATTCCTGAGATAGCCGTTGGAGTGATAAAGAAGACACGCTATTCCCATTTTGTGGGGAAGCGTCTGTTTATCTTCAAACTCTTTGACGAGGAGGTGATCAGACCTTTCTGGCTCAGTTCGCGGCTCAGTCATGAGCTTCTGGATTTCCGAATAGAACAGCTGGAGAAAGGAAGCTTTATCCGCACAGTGGAGAAGAACACCAACGGCGAAATCCTAGAACTGAGGTATAAGACGAGTGGCTTTGGATTGAAATTTGAAGAATATGTAACAAATAACTAAAAAGTATGAAAAGATTAACGTTATTATTGCTTATTGTCTGCGGCTTTGCATGTAGCATGAATGCTCAGTCGCGCCGCAATTCACGTTCTGGCAGCAAAGCAAGGAAGACGACTGTTGCCGCTCCTGCTGCTGACTTCAAGGTGGCTAATGCAAAATGGTCAAAGACAATCAACCTGAACCAGGACCTGACGAAATTGTCTTACGAAGATCTTTATTACCTTCGTGCTTTGGTCTATGCTACGCACGGCAAGTGGTTCACTGACGGCGAGATAGCACAGTTGCTTGAAACAAAGGCTGCGTGGTATTCAAAGATGATGTATAAGAGAGTGGAGGAATTCCGAAATAAGTATGGCTATGATGACGACGACGCTTCTTTTGAGAAGTTTCTTGAAGGTACGTCGCTCAGTCAGGCAGAGGCGGCTTTCGTGGCAAAGATAGATAGCAGAATGCAGACGCTGCAGGAGACCGTCATGCAGGGACGTAAGCTAGAAAGTCCTGACCTCTGCGTGAATATGTGTCAGCTGAAGAAGCCTTCTGCCGACGTGATGTCAAAACTGGACAAATATAATTTTGCCATTGAGCAGACAAACTGCGAGCAGTTGTTCAATATCTATGAGGAGAATGACTACAGAATGATGCCAAACTTCGTGACGACAGATGCTTACCTGCAGCTGGCTCACATGTATCTGGCTTATGCGCAGAAATATATCGAGCAGACATACTTCACCAAGACCTTGAAGGAAACTCTCACAGCTCTCCATGCACAAGCTCTGAAGGAAGCTGCGGGAAATGCCGGAGAGGTGAAGGCTCGCGCAGAGTTCGTTGCTACTTATGCCGCTGTAGGACTCAGTCTGCTGACGAAAGCGAATGTGTCTGTGCCGGACGGCTGTAAGAAGCTCTACGACGCTGAGATGAAGAATATAGAGAATGGCAACGACTGTCCTTCGCCATTGCTTGACACGGAATTTAATTTCAGCTACTCGCTGTTCCGTCCTCGTGGTCATTACACTCGCAGCGAAGAGCAGAAGCAGTTCTTCAAGGCTATGATGTGGGTGCAGTATGCGAGATTTGAGAGTAAGAATGCTCAGCAGATGAAGAATGCCTTCACTCTGGCTGCTATCTATAACAGTCTTACTGCAGAACAGAAGAAAGACTTTGAGCACATGGGTGACGTAATCACTCAGCTGACAGGTCCTTCTGACAATGTGTCAATCCTTCAGATGGCGAATTTCCTGAAGCAGCAGAACATCACTGAACTCAGCGCTATTGATAATGAGGCGACGTACGCTGCTCTGATGGAAGAAATGAAGAAACTGAACGACAGTCAGAACTTGCTGTCTAACAATGCTGAGCAGTCAGTGGGATTCTATATCAACATGATGCCACAGCGATTCCTTGTTGATAATGAGGTGCTTCGCTATGTTGTTGACGAGAAAGCCAATGCTGAATTGCCTTTCCCACGTGGACTTGACGTCTTTGCTGCTTTCGGTTCAAAAGCTGCCAATGACCTTCTATATGACTTCTACAAAGACGACAAGAAATGGAGTGAGTTTACTCCTACAATGGATAAGATGAAGGCTAAGTATGCCAATAAGCCTGTCGGATTTGGCACGATATATGACCGCCGCTTGCAGCTTCTCGTGAATCTCTCAAAGGAGCATTCTAAGAAGTTGGAATATGCTTTCTACAATACTGAAGACTGGCAGAAGAAGGAACTCAATACGGTTCTTGCCTCTTGGGCTACGCTCAAGCATGACGCTATTCTGTATGCTGAGCAGCCAGAACTGGCTGAATGTGGTGATGGCGAAGAGTTGCCTCCACCAATGCCAATGGGCTTCGTAGAGCCTAACACTAAGTTCTGGAACGAGCTGAGTCTGCTTATCTCTGACACGAAGGACTGGATGAAGAAGAGTGGATATCTTGATGAGCATATTGAAGAAAAGACCGATAACCTTCTTGAGACAATCAATTTCTGCAAAGGTGTTGCAGAGAAGGAGGTTAAGGGTGAAGCTCCTAACATGGAAGAGCGCGAAACGATAAAGTCGATAGGAAGTATTCTTGAATGGCAGACTCTCGGACTCATCGATCCTTCGCTCCAACTGATGTCATGGGATGATCTGCAAGGCGCTGACCGCTCGATAGCTCAAGTAGCGGATGTGTTTACACGCATGGTTCTTGGCTGTAATAAGAATGGTATTCTCTATGCGGCTTCTGGTAATGCCAACGCTATCTATGTTCTGGTGAAGGTGAATGGCAAGACATACCTGACACGCGGTGCTACTTACGGTTACTATGAGTTTACTCTTCCTGTTGACCAGCCACGTCTCACTGATGAGGAATGGCAGAAGGAATTGGAAAAGAATAAGTTCTCTATGCCAAAATGGATGGAGCCTTATCTGCTCAATGGCAAGACTAAGATTGACGAACGCAGTTTCTACGGTTCTGGCTGTTAACGGATGATGATACGCAGCGTCATTCTCATTCTGTTATCGTTTTACTCGGTATCTTCGCTGGCAAATAAGGCTGGCGAAGATACTCTGCGTATATTGTTCACTGGCGATGTGCTCCTTGATCGTGGAGTAAGAAAGCAGATAGAGTCAGTGGGAATAGATAGCATTATGAGTTGCGTGAGGGAATTGTTCGCGGAGAATGATGCTGTAATGATAAATCTGGAATGTCCTTTCTCTAGCAAGAAGCATCCTGTAAGCAAGCAGATTGTCTTTCGTGCCGACACGGTTTGGGCTTCTGCTCTGAAAAGAAATGGCATCACTCATGCTGCTCTGGCTAACAATCATAGCATAGACCAGGGGTATAAGGGACTGGAGGAAACTTATTCCGTCCTCACAAAAAACGGAATATCCGTCTTGGGGTATGGCAGGAATCTGTCTCAGCGAGTTTCTCCGGCTGTTATCAGGAAGGGGAATGTGGAGGTGGCGGTGTTTAATGATAACATTGTGCCTCAGGAAAACTGGGCAAGAACAGCGGCGGGAAATGCTGATATATTGAATGTCTCAATAGACAGCCTTTGCAAAGAGATTCGACGCTTTAGGAAGGAAAGTCCTGAAAGTAAGATTGTTGTGTTTGTGCATTGGGGCACGGAGTTTAGCGTGAGAAGAAATATCATGCAGCAGATCGATGCGTTTAAACTGCTTGGAGCTGGGGCTTGCGCTGTGGTAGGTCATCATCCTCACGTTGTTCAGGAGGTGGAATATGCTGGCAACAAACCGATATTCTATAGCTTGGGCAATTTCATCTTCGACCAAAAAGGGCAGGGGAGAGACCGTGGACTTGCCGTAGAACTGAACTTCACTCGTGACGGTCTGGCTAAAGTGCGTCAGCATCCTGTGGTGATAGAAAACTGCAGACCAGTTGTAGAGCGATAAGTAAGCGCTCAACAAGATTTTATATAATCAAGAATTAGTGAATTAGAGAATGTTTAGTGCCCTACACTTTGGGGGATAAGAACGAAAAAATGCGCTGCATCCTTTGGGATTGCAGCGCATTTGTATGTTTAGCTGAATGTGTTTCAGCTTAATGTCAAAGCATTAGTCTGCTACGAGAGAGAAACGCTTGAAGTCGATAACTGTGAGTTCCTTGTCAGCTGACTTGAGGTACTCAGCAACAGTCATAGAACCGTCCATGCAGTACTCCTGGTTGAGGAGGCAAGAGTCCTTGTAGAACTTCTTCATACGACCCTGAGCGATGTTAGTAACCATCTGCTCGTTGATCTTAGCGTTAGCAGCAACGTCTTCCTTAGTCTTGCGAACGAGAGCAGCCTCTTCCTCAGTGATCATCTTCTTAGCAACAGCCTCGTTGATGTGCTCCTCGTTAGAAGCGTAGTAGTTGTCCTTACCGAGTGAAAGACCGAGCTTGTTGAGTGCGCCGTTGATCTGACGCTCTACCTGCTCGAGCTTAGTCTTCTCGATAGCGATCTTGAGCTCCTCGTCCTTTACAGACTGTGGTACAGAAGCCTCATCGAGAGCAACTGGCTTCATTGAAGCTACCTGGAGAGCGATAGCGTGAGCCTGCTCAGCAGCTGGCTTGTTTGTCTGAACCATTGTGCAGAGAGTGTTCTTGTTCATGTGGTTGTAAACCTCTACGTTCTCACCCTCAATGAACATGTAGCCGTCGAGCTCCATCTTCTCACCAGTGATACCAGAGCGAGCAACAACTGCGTCCTGAACTGTACCTTCGCCGAGTGGGAGAGCCTTAACCTCTTCGAGAGTCTGGCACTTGTTAGCTACAGCAGCAGCGATGATCTCCTTAGCGAGAGCAACGAAGTCTGCACCGTTAGCAACGAAGTCTGTCTCACACTTGAGAGCGATGATTGCAGAGAAACCGTTCTCAGACTTAACCTGTACACAACCATTAGCAGTCTCACGGTCTGAACGCTTAGCAGCGATAGCCTGACCCTTCTGACGGATGATCTCCTGAGCCTTCTCGAAATCGCCATCAGCCTCTGTGAGTGCCTTCTTAACATCAGCAAGACCTGCGCCAGTCATTGCGCGGAGCTTCTTGATGTCTTCCATTGTAATTGCCATATATAGTCCCCCTCCAACTCCCCAAGGGGAGGGTTAACCTGCGGGGGTGCAGGGTGTTTCGTGTTAATAAATGAGTAAGTTCGAAGCCTTCGAGAACTCGAGAGCCTCGAACTTATCGAGTTTTTTTATTCTTGTGAGGCTAAAGCCTTTAGCCTTTAGCCTCGCGCTTGTGCAAATTATTCAGCTGCTGGAGCTTCTTCTTCCTTCTTCTCCTTGCGAGCGCGGCGCTTTGGAGCTGCGTCCTTGATAGCCTCTGCTTCAGCCTGCTCCTTTGCTGCCTTCTCGTCAGCACGCTCTACCTTGCGCTCCTCAAGACCTTCTGCGATAGCTGCGCAGCAAGCACCGAGGATAATCTCTACTGAATCCTTAGCATCGTCGTTTGCTGGGATTACGAAGTCAGCGTCGTTAGGGTTAGAGTTTGTGTCAACGATAGCGAATACAGGAATACCGAGACGGTGAGCCTCCTTAACAGCGATGTGCTCCTTCATTACGTCAACGATGAAGATTGCTGATGGGAGACGGCTGAGGTCTGCGATAGAACCGAGGTTCTTCTCGAGCTTAGCACGCTGACGAGAAATCTGGAGGATTTCACGCTTTGAGAGGTTAGAGTATGTACCGTCGTTCATCAACTTGTCGATGTTAGCCATCTTCTTGATAGCCTTACGGATAGTTGGGAAGTTAGTGAGCATACCACCTGGCCAACGCTCGATAACGTATGGCATGTTAACTGAAGCTGCCTTCTCTGCGATGATGTCCTTAGTCTGCTTCTTAGTACCTACGAAGAGAATCTTCTTGCCAGACTTAGCGATCTGCTTGAGAGCGTTAGCTGCATCTTCAATCTTTGCTACTGTCTTGTTGAGGTCGATGATGTGGATACCGTTACGCTCCATGAAGATGTAAGGAGCCATTGCAGGATTCCACTTGCGCTTGAGGTGTCCGAAGTGGCAACCAGCCTCAAGGAGTTGTTCGAAATTTGTTCTTGCCATTTTTTTTAATGTGTTTACTTTCTTTTTGGATTATTTTGTTTTATCCAACCGCAGGGTAAGGCCGAAGCCGTCTCTGCGGTTTAGATGCTAAACATTCGATGTAATTTACGAAATATCGAAAATTCGAAGAATCGAAGAATCGAAATCTCGTAAAATAAATTAACGCTTAGAGAACTGGAAGCGACGGCGTGCCTTTGGCTGACCTGGCTTCTTACGTTCAACCTCACGAGCATCACGAGTAAGGAAGCCCTTAGTCTTAAGAGTCTTCTTGTCCTCAGCGTTGATGATAACGAGAGCACGAGCGATAGCCATGCGGAGAGCCTGGCTCTGACCTGTGAAACCGCCACCATCGAGGTTTGCCTTGATGTCATACTTCTCTTCAGCACCGAGAGCGAGCAATGGCTGCTTTACAACATAGCGGAGAATTGCTGATGGGAAGTAAGTTTCGATATCCTTCTTGTTGATAGTGATCTTACCGCTACCTTCTGTTACGTAAACGCGAGCAACAGCACTCTTGCGGCGACCTATAGCGTTGATAGTTTCCATACTTCTTTCCTATTATTTTAATGTGTTAATATCAAGTGCCTTAGGCTGCTGAGCTGCATGTGGGTGCTCAGTACCTTCGTAAACATAGAGGTTGTCGAGGATAGCACGACCGAGACGTCCCTTTGGAAGCATACCCTTTACAGCGTGGCGAACGATCTTGTCGATACCGTTCTTGCGTGTGCGAAGGTCTGCAGGAGTGTTGAAGCGCTGACCGCCTGGATAACCTGTGTAACGAGTGTAAACCTTGTCAGTTTCCTTCTTACCTGTGAAGACAACCTTTGAGGCATTGATGATGATTACGTTATCACCGCAATCTACATGAGGAGTGAAGCTTGGCTTGTACTTACCACGAAGAATCTTAGCCACCTTAGAGCAGAGACGACCTACAACCTGATCTGTTGCGTCGATAACCACCCATTCCTTCTGTGCAGTTTCCTTGTTTACAGAAACTGTCTTGTAACTTAAAGTGTTCATCTTTTTTGTTAAAAAATTAAATTATTACTACTTTCGTGCTTTGGCGTATTGCGCACCGTTTGCACTTATTGAGCTTCACCCAGATAGCTCGTAAGTGAGTTTTGCTCATGAGAAGTGGTCTTTTCTGCATCAATCACGACGCTTCAAAAACGCGCTTTCTCAGGAGGATTCTTCGGCAGAAACAACATTCTGACGGGTGCTATCCCCGCAATAATCGCCGCAAAATTACGAACTTTCTTCCTGAAATCAATTATAATGACTTAGAAAAAAGCTCTGCTCTTGATATATTTATACAATATGCGCTGCCAATCCATGTGAATTGGCAGCGCTATATATATAATAATGTGTATTTTACAGTGTCTGCTTAACCTCAATCTCAGAGAAAGTCTCGATGATGTCACCAACCTGAATGTCGTTGAAGTTGACGATTGAGATACCACACTCGAAGTT
The DNA here is from genome assembly GCA_045600885.1 of Prevotella sp. Lineage (GTDB taxonomy): Bacteria > Bacteroidota > Bacteroidia > Bacteroidales > Bacteroidaceae > Prevotella. The sequence goes on along the minus strand of JAZRYU010000155.1, from coordinate 14,471 downwards.
TGTTGCAACTTCCTTAACATCGTCCTTGTAACGCTTGAGAGCATCAATCTCACCAGTATGGATAACGATACCGTCGCGGATGACGCGAGCCTTGTCTGAACGGTGTACCTTACCTTCAACAACGTAAGCACCGGCAACAGTTCCGACCTTAGAGATCTTGAAGACTTCGCGAACCTCAACATTGGCAGAGAAGACTTCCTTCTTAACCTTGTCGAGCATACCCTCCATAGCCTGAGTGATGTCGTCGATGGCATCGTAGATGACAGAGTATGTATTGATAGAAACACCTTCGAGCTCAGCAAGCTTCTTTGCAGCCTCAGAAGGGCGAACCTGGACACCTACGATCATACCGTTCTGAGCAGTAGATGCGAGCATGACATCGTTCTCGGAAATCTGACCGACAGCCTTCTGGATGACGTTAACCTGAATCTTCTCTGTTGAGAGCTTGATGAATGAGTCAGAGAGAGCCTCAATAGAACCGTTAGTGTCACCCTTGACGATGAGGTTGAGCTCATGGAACTCACCGAGAGCGATACGGTGTGCAATCTCTTCAAGAGAAAGGGTCTGAGTGGTACGGAGTGACTGTTCGCGCTGGAGCTGCAGACGCTTTGAAGCAATCTCCTTGGCTTCCTGCTCAGTATTCATCACGTGGAGCTGATCGCCCGCAGTAGGAGCACCGTTGAGACCAAGGATTGTTGCAGCCTGTGCAGGTCCGATATGGTCGATCTTGTGGTTACGCTCATCGAACATAGCCTTTACACGACCGTAAGCTGTACCTGCGATGACGAAGTCGCCAACCTTGAGTGTTCCGTTCTGGACAAGTACTGTGGCAACATATCCACGACCCTTGTCGAGTGAAGACTCGATGATAGAACCAGTAGCCTTACGGTTAGGGTTAGCCTTGAGTTCAAGCATTTCAGCCTCAAGAAGAACTTTTTCAAGAAGGTCTTCAACGCCGATACCCTTCTTAGCAGAGATTTCCTGGCACTGATACTTACCACCCCATTCCTCAACGAGAAGGTTCATCTGTGAAAGGTCTTCGCGAATCTTGTCAGGGTTAGCGCCTGGCTTATCAATCTTGTTGATAGCGAACACCATAGGAACATCGGCAGCCTGAGCGTGAGCGATAGCTTCCTTGGTAGTAGGCATCACAGAGTCGTCGGCAGCGATGATGATGATGGCGATGTCGGTAACCTGAGTACCGCGAGCACGCATGGCTGTGAAGGCCTCGTGACCTGGAGTATCAAGGAATGTGATGCGACGACCATCGTCGAGCTTTACGTTGTAAGCACCGATGTGCTGAGTGATACCACCAGCCTCACCAGCGATAACGTTAGCGCTACGGATATAGTCGAGGAGAGATGTCTTACCGTGGTCAACGTGACCCATCACGGTTACGACAGGAGCGCGCTCAACGAGGTCTTCCTCCTTGTCTTCCTCTTCAATGATAGCCTCCTGAACCTCAGCAGAAACATATTCTGTCTGGAACCCGAACTCCTCTGCAACGAGATTGATAGTCTCAGCCTCAAGACGCTGGTTGATGGAAGCCATGACGCCGACAGACATGAGTGTACCGATGACCTGAGTGACACCGACGTTCATCATCGTAGCGAGGTCAGAAACGGTAACGAACTCAGTGAGCTTCAGGATCTTGCTCTCTGCATTCTCAGCAGCAGCCTGCTTAGCAGCCTGTTCTGCCACCGCATCACGCTTGTCACGACGATACTTAGCAGCGTTCTTGTTAGTCTTGTTCTTTGAAGTAAGGCGAGCAAGAGTTTCCTTTACCTGCTTTGCTACGTCCTCTTCGCGAACTTCAGCCTGAACAGGTTTCTTATTCTTGTTCTTCTTGTTCTTGTTCTTGCCGCCACCCTGCTGGTTCTGCTGCTGGTTAGCCTGCTTAGCAGCCTGGGTGATGTCAACCTTATTGTTCTTTATGCGCTCGCGCTTTTTCTTTTCGCCATTGTTGTTCTGACGCTGCTGCTGAGCAGCCTTAGCCTTTTCTTCGCGTTCCTTGCGCTTCTCCTCCTTAGACTTCTTCTTTGGACGAGTGCTTGAGTTGATGGAAGAAAGGTCGATCTTGCCAAGAATCTTCGGACCGTTCTCAGCCTGAGCCTGGAGAGCAGCCATTTCGCCGGCAGTCTTTACAGGAGCGTTGTCAGCAGGTGTTTCAGCTGGCTTCTCTGCTGGTTTCTCTGCAGGCTTATTCTTCTGCTTAGGCTGGTTTTGGTTGTTGTTAGGTTGGTTCTGGCTGTTGTTAGGCTTGTGCTGGTTCTGAGTAGGCTTTTCGTTCTTCTGCTCAACCATAGCCATAGCTTCTGCCTTAGCCTTTGCCATGAGCTTAGCCTCTTGCGCAGCCTTCACAGCCTTAGCCTCAGCCTTAGCCTTTGCCAGGGCGTCCTGCTTAGGTTCCTGTTTTGGCTCCTCCTTTTCCTCTGCAGGCTTTTCCTCTTTGCTTTCGGCAGATTCTTTCTTTCCGTTCAAGTTGTCGAGGTCGATCTTGCCGAGTGGCTTGAACTCCTGCTTCTGAGGCTCTGGCGCAGCAACAGTTTCCTTTGCCTTTTCCTTCTTGTCTTTCGGCTTTATGAACTGGTCAGCCTTTTCCTTTGCAGCCATATCGCTGCTGAACTCCCTGCGAAGGGCGTTCTCTTGTGTCTCGTTAAGCTTCGGGTTCTCGCTGATTTCGCCAGAGATAAGGTTCTGCTTCTGGAGAAATTCTACAGCGCGGTCTCGGCTGATATTGAGTTGGGTTATAATATTTGCTAATCTTATTGCCATATAAGCCCCCCTCTTACTCCCCTCTTATGGGGGAGGACCTTAAATTAGCCTTGCTAATCTGGGGTAAAGGTCTCGTTAATAATTATAAGCTTTTGTTTCCGGCCTACAATAGCATCTGTGAAACTCCCTTGCCCCGTTAGGGGTGAGGGCTTGGAGAGCCGGGGTGGGGCTTATTATTCGAACTCAGACTTGAGTACCTCAAGTACATGATCCACAGTCTCCTCCTCAAGGTCAGCCTTGTTGATGAGCATTTCGCGTGGAGCATTGAGCACCTGAATAGCAGTGTCAAAGCCGATAGACTTGATAGAGTCGATAATCCACTGATCGATTTCGTCGTTGAACTCGTCAAGCATGATGTCGTCTTCCTGCTCGTCGTTAGGAGTGTCACGATAAACGTCGATAGTGTAGCCAGTGAGCATAGATGCGAGCTTGATATTAGAACCGTTACGGCCGATGGCGAGAGAAACCTGCTCTGGCTCAAGATATACTTCAGCGCGCTTAGTCTCTTCGTCGATAGAGATGCTTGAGATGGAAGCTGGAGCGAGAGCTCGCTGGATGAAGAGCTTTGTGTTAGAAGAGTAGTTGATAACGTCAAGGTTTTCGTTGCAGAGTTCGCGAACGATTCCGTGGATACGAGCACCCTTTACGCCGACGCAAGCACCTACTGGGTCGATGCGCTCGTCATAGCTCTCAACGGCAATCTTTGCACGGTCTCCAGGGAGGCGGGCGATGTTGTGGACAGTGATAAGTCCTTCTGCAATCTCAGGAACCTCATTCTCAAGAAGACGGCGGAGGAAGTCTGGATGAGTACGAGATACGTAAACCTTAGGGTTGTTGTTGTCGTTAGACACCTTGTAGATAACGGCGCGAACAGCGTCACCCTTACGGAAGTTGTCGCCTCTGCGGTTGTCGCCGCCAATCTGCTCAGACTTTGGCATAAGGAGCTCGTTGTTCTCGTCATCGATGAGAAGCACCTCGCGCTTCCATACCTGATAAACCTCGGCAGAAACGATTTCGCCTACGCGATCCTTAAACTTGTTGTAAACGCTTTCGTGCTCAAGGTCGAGAATCTTTGAAGCAAGAGTCTGACGGAGAGTAAGAATGGCGCGACGACCGAACTTATTGAAGTCAATCTTCTCGGTTACCTCTTCGCCTACCTCATAGTCAGGCTCAATCTTCTGAGCCTCACAGAGTTCAATCTCCTTGTTTTCATCTTCAACCATGCCGTTTTCCACAGCGATACGGTTGCGATAGATTTCGAAGTCACCCTTGTCAGGGTTTACGATAACCTTGAAGTTCTCGTCAGAGCCGTAGATGCGGGCAATGACATTACGGAAACTGTCTTCAAGCACACTCATCAGAGTGGTGCGGTCGATGTTCTTGGTCTCTTTGAACTCCTTGAAGGTGTCCACCATAGAGACTACATTATCAGTCTTTTTAGCCATTATATTTTGTCTTTAAAATTTCAAATCATACTTGCAGTATTTTACCTCTGCTATGTTGAACTGATGATCTACCTCTTCCATGTGAGGTCGTTTTTCGCCTTCGCGTTTTACCTTCTCCTCGGTAGTTACAACGAAAGCTTCTTCGCCGATAAGTTCCTTAAGAACGCCACGGTATTTCTTGCCGTCAGCAGCGAGCACTTCCACGTCTTTTCCGATGTGGCAGTTGTACTGTTCAATAACCTTGAAAGGCTGTCCGATGCCGGCAGAACCCACTTCAAGTTCAAAGTCTTCCTGTTCGCGGTCGAAATGTTCTTCGATGAAGCGTGAGAGTTCCACGCAGTCTTCTATCCACACGCCGTCAGCATGGTCTATCTCAACCACGATACGGTTGTCTGCGCTTATTTCAACGTCAACAAGGAAATACTCTGTCTCCTCAAGCCATTGCTTGACGATGTCTGTTACTGTTTGTTTCTGAATCATCTAGTATATTTACGATTTACGGATTTACAATTTGTTTTCGATTCTTCGATTTGTCGAAATTCTGAATCGTCGAAATGTATTAAATCAAGAATGAGAACCTCTCTGTTGAGAAGTTCCCATTCCACTGAACGAGTGCAAAGGTATGACTATTTTGCAAATTACGCAAATTTTTCCCTGATTTTTTTGTGTTTTGTTGTGATAATGCAAGCGAAAAGCCCTTTTTTGCCTTGAAAAAGCCTTTGTTTAATATAATAATGTATAATTTTCGTAAAGCAATTGCCATTTTTTTTGTGATTTAGAATTAAAGTTGTACCTTTGCAAACGTAAATCAGACGATACCATTGAATATTAACCTATAAATACATTTATTTATATGATACTAACCACAACACCTTCCCTTGAAGGACGACAGATTGTAAACTACCTCGGCGTGGTAACTGGCGAGACTATTATAGGTGCTAATTTCATAAAGGATTTCTTCGCTGGCATCAGGGATGTCTTTGGCGGAAGAAGTGGCAGCTATGAGAAAGTTTTGCGTGAGGCTAAGGAGACTGCTATGGCAGAGATGCAGGAACGTGCTCAGAAAATGGGTGCGAATGCTGTTGTCGGCATAGACCTTGACTACGAGACGATAGGAGAAAAAAGCAGTATGCTGATGGTTACTGCTTCCGGAACAGCGGTAGTGGTCAATTAAGTTCTCCTCTTCCTGATAATATAACCCTGACTATGAAGAGATTCTTTCTTTCTTTGATAGTGCTGCTGAGCATGAATGGCGTTTATGCTCAGCCGCAACATGTACTTTGGTATGATAAGCCGGCAGCCCATTGGAATGAGGCTCTGCCGATAGGTAATGCGCGACTTGGCGCAATGCTTTTCTCCGCTCCAGGCTCAGACCGTTTGCAGTTGAATGAAGAGACCATCTGGGCTGGACGTCCGAACAATAATGCCAATCCCGAGGCTAAAGAATGGCTGCCGAAGGTGCGCGAACTTGTTTGGCAAGGAAAGTATAAGGAGGCGACAGATATGGCTAACGACCATGTGATGCCAAGCCTCGATAAGAATATGAACAAAGGAATGCCTTACCAGCCATTTGGCGATATGATTATTTCGTCGCCTACGATTGGTGAGTATTCCAATTATTATCGTGAACTCTCGCTGGATTCAGCCCGTTCCGTTGTTACCTTTACTGCTGATGGCGTGAACTACAAGCGTGAATATATAGCTTCTCTGGCAGATAATGTGATCCTTGTTCGTCTTACTGCCGATAAGCCGGGCAAGATAACCTTCTCTGCCACCTTTACAACACCTCAGCAAGATGCCGTTCTCACAACAGAAGACGACTGCATAAAGCTTATGGGAACGAGTGGTTGGCATGAGGGACAGAAGGGAAAGATTCTGTTTACCGGACGTGCGTCAGCCAGAACTAAGGGTGGAAAGAATGCGGCTTATGATGGCGCATTGCATGTTACTGGTGCAGACGAGGCTACAATCTACCTGACCATAGCAACTAATTTCAAGAAATACAATGACCTTTCAGGCGATGATAAGCTGCTCTCAAAGCAGATTCTCGATAAGGCGCTGACGAGATCTTTTGAGCAGATAAAGACTGAGCATACAAAGAAATACAAGTCGCTTTACGACCGTGTCAGTCTGACATTGGGTAAAACCCGTAAGAAGGATAATCGTCCTACTGATCTTAGAATAGAGAAATTCAAGGAAACAGGTGATCTTGAACTTGCAGAGACCTACTTCCAGTTTGGCCGCTATCTGCTTATCTGTACTTCCCAGCCAGGTTCGCAACCGCCAACGCTTCAGGGTATCTGGAACGATAAGATGCTGCCTTCATGGGACTCAAAATATACCTGCAACATCAATGCGGAGATGAACTATTGGCAGTCAGAGGTGGGAAATCTTAGCGAGCTCACCGCTCCGCTGTTCTCAATGATTTCAGAGCTTTCAGAGACCGGTCATGAGACTGCTCGCATTGTCTATGGTGCTGACGGTTGGGTGCTTCATCATAATACCGATCTCTGGCGCATAACAGGAGCTGTGGATCGTGCAGCTTCTGGTCTTTGGCCTACAGGTGCAGCATGGCTCTGCCAGCATCTTTGGGAACATTATCTTTATACAGGTGACAAGGCATTCCTACGTCAGGTGTATCCGCAGATTGAGGGAGCAGTTCGCTTCTTTAATCAGACATTAGTGCGCGAACCAAAGTCTGATGCGTGGGTTATCTGTCCTTCGCTTAGTCCGGAAAATGAACATGCAGACCATAAGGCAACCATCGCTGGCGGTGTGACTATGGATAATCAGTTGCTCTTTGACCTGTTTACCCACTATCTTCAGGCAACGGAAATACTCTCAAAGGAAGGTGCAGTCTCTCAGACTTCTGCCCAAAACACTCTTGCAGACAGTATCGCGTCCAAGCTTTCCGGGCTTCTGCCTCTACAGACGGGCTCTTGGGGACAGCTGCAGGAATGGATGGACGATTGGGATAATCCAAAGGATGACCATCGACATGTAAGTCATCTTTACGGTATGTATCCGAGCAATCAGATTTCTCCTTACCGTACTCCGCAGCTTGCATCGGCAGCCCGCACTTCGCTTATCCATCGCGGTGACCCAAGTACAGGATGGTCTATGGGTTGGAAGGTTTGCCTTTGGGCACGTCTGCTGGATGGAAACCACGCATGGAAACTCATTGGCGATCAGATGACTCTCATTCGTCCTCAGCTGTCTAATGTAGTGGTGAAGACTGGTGGCGGTACTTATCCTAATCTTCTTGATGCCCATCCGCCATTCCAGATCGACGGCAATTTCGGCTGTGCTGCCGGCATAGCAGAAATGCTGCTGCAGAGTCATGACGGCTTTATCAATATTCTTCCTGCCGTTCCTGACGCTTGGACAGACGGAGAAGTGAAGGGATTGAAGGCTCGTGGAGGATTTGAAATAGGCTTCAACTGGAGCGATGGAAAGATCGATGAGGTGACTGTGCTCTCAGCCCTTGGCGGTAATCTTCGCATCCGTTCTGCTGTGCCTCTTGCCTTAAACGGTAAGACTCTCAAGCCTGCAAAGGGCGAGAATAAGAATCCGCTCTTTAATGTGACTCAGTATAAACAAAAGCAGCAGATAAACAATCCTGAAAAGATTGAAGATCTGCCTGCTTTAAAGAAAACCTATCTCTACGATGTTCCGACCAAGAAGGGGCAGAGCATCGTGTTGAAGCGTGCAATGTAATGTTCTCTGGTTATTTACTGCCGAGGTAAAGGAATACCATACCGATGAGAACGAGGAGAAGGTCGAAAGCCTTTGCCTTGATGTTTCTCTCGTGGAACAGCCATACGCCGAAGAGGAAGCTTACGATGACGCTACTTCTGCGAATCATTGACACAACGCTGATCATTGCCTCTGGCAGACTGAGCGCATAGAAGTAAGCGAAGTCTGCTATGCTCAATGTTATACTTACGATGAGTATAGACCAGCGCCATTCAAACTTCATGCTTGGCATCTTCTTTCCGTCAGACGAAGTGCGGTTGAGAAGTATGGCTGCCACACCCATCATGGCGCATTGATAAATGTTGAACCATGACTGCACGAGCATTCTGTTGCAGCCTACGCCGCCAGCGTCTTCAGGGGCAAGGATGTATTTGTCCCACATGCCGCTGACAGCTCCGAGCATACTGGCTGCAACTGCTGCCCATATCCATATATTATATTTGAAATCAATGCCTTCCTTTTGTCCGCTAAGCTTCAGAAGGAAGAAGGATACTATTGCGAAGGTAACACCAATCCACTGCATCAGGTTAAGCTGCTCGCCGAAGACGAAGAATGCTCCGATGAGCACCATGACAGGTCTTGTGGCGTTTATCGGACCTACAATCGTCAGTGGCAGATGCTTCATGGCGAAGTAGCCGAGAAGCCAGGAACTCAGGACGATACAGCTTTTGATCAGCACATACTTATGCTGCTCCCAACCATCCACGGCAACATAGAAGATGGAGCCGTCGAGCACGTGGGTGAAGGCTGACAGAAGGATGAAGGGAAAGAAGATGAGCGAAGAGAACAGAGTGTTGAGGAAAAGCACCATGACAACGGAATTGTCGTTCAGGGCGCGTTTCTTCGCCGTGTCATAGCAGCCCAGGAGAGCTGCTGAAAGGAATGCAAGAAGGAGCCACATTGCTGTTTAGTTTTTTAGTTGGTTTGAAAACAATCTGGCTGCAAAGTTACGCTTTTATTGTCATTTATCTTGTACAGTATGTAAAAAAATGGAAGTGAAATAAAAATAAATCATCTTTCATTTTGCGATTTACTCATTTATTTGTACTTTTGTGCCCGAAATAAATAATATTTGAAGTAAAAGATGATTAGTAAGGAATTCTTTCAGAACGACCGCTTTGCAGCAGATGCAGGATGTGAGTTGCAGGAGCTGTCGGAAGGTCATGCTGTGGCTACGATGACTGTTTCCAGACAGCATCTGAACGCAGGTGGAGTCTGTCAGGGAGGTGCTATCTTCACGCTTGCCGACCTTGCTTTTGCAGCAGCGGTGAATAGCCATGGTCAGCTGACGTTCTCCATAAACAGCACCATAAACATCTTTTCTTCTGCTAAGGAAGGTGATGTGCTCACGGCTGTTGCAGAGGAGAAGGTAAACCATCCGAAGATTCCGTTCTGCGAGGTAAATGTGACCAATCAGGACGGCATCCTCATTGCCACGTTCATCGGACAGGCATATCGAAAGAAAGTAATGATAGAATAAATATGAAACTGACACTCATACAATCTGACATTGTCTGGGCTGATCCTGTAGCCAATCGTAAGGCTGCGGAGGAGATGATGCTCAAGGCGGACAAAAGTGATGTATATATACTCCCAGAGATGTTCTCCACGGGTTTTGCCACTCAGCCGGAAGGTATTGCTGAACCTGCTGATAATGACACGCTTCGCTGGATGAAGCAGATGGCAGACAATCTTGATGCTGCCGTCTGTGGTTCTGTAGCTGTCTGCGAAACTGTAGAAGATTCAAATAATCGATTAATCGGTCAATCGGAAAACAACGGAAAATCCGTAAATTGTAAATCCGTAAATAGTAAATACTATAATCGTTTCTATTTTGTGAAACCTGGAGGAGAAGTTGCGGTTTATAACAAGAAGCACCTCTTTACTTATGGCGGAGAGCATCTGCGCTTTACGGCAGGAGAGGAACGCTGCCAGGTGGAATGGCGTGGAGTAAAGTTCAATATCTGCATCTGTTATGATTTGCGTTTCCCTATATGGTCAAGAAATTCTTCGGAGAATCCTTACGATGTGCAGATCTATGTGGCAAGTTGGCCAGAGTCTCGTCGTTCTGCGTGGGATGCTCTGCTGCTTGCTCGTGCCATTGAGAACCAGTGCTTTGTGGCAGCTGTGAATAGGGTGGGGGACGACCCTTCTTGTCATTACAACGGAGGCACCTGCCTTATTGATGCTTACGGCAAGACTGTCGTTGCAGCAGAAGACGGAAAAGTGCAGACTGTAACTGCTGAGCTGGACATGGAGAAACTGAACGCTTCCAGGGAGAAATTTCCTGTCTTAAAGGATGGCGAGAACTGATAAAGGCGGCATGTTTGTTGATATAATATAAAGGTGAAATCAAAAAAAGTTATCAGAAAAGCGAAAAGATAAAACTTTTTTTTAACTTTGCCGCGATTTATTGGCTTGGTATCTCTAACGAGCCACCGTTCCCCGAGATTCATCTCGGGGCAAATAAAAGGACAAAACAAAAATAAAACACTATGATAAAGATTACATTCCCAGACGGTTCTGTGCGCGAATACGAAAGTGGCGTAACAGGACTTCAGATAGCAGAGAGCATTTCTCCTGCGCTCGCTCGCAACATCATTGCTTGTGGTGTGAACGGCGAAACAACTGAAATCAATCGTCCTATCACTGAAGATGCAAAGATTGCTCTTTACAAGTGGGACGACGAAGAAGGCAAGCACGCTTTCTGGCATACTTCTGCCCACCTCCTTGCTGAGGCTCTCAAGGAACTCTATCCTGGCATACAGTTCGGCTTCGGTCCTGCTGTCGAGAACGGCTTCTTCTATGATGTTATGCCTGCAGAAGGTCAGGTCATCAAGGAGAGCGATTTCGCTAAGATTGAGGCTAAGATGAAGGAACTCGCTTCGGCAGATCATGCTGTCGTTCGCAAGGAAGTTTCTAAGGCTGAGGCTCTTGAGCAGTTCAAGGCTGACGGTCAGACTTACAAGTGCGAGCATATCGAGGAAGACCTCGAGGATGGCACTATCACTACTTACACTCAGGGTAATTTCACAGACCTCTGTAAGGGTCCACACATCGTTTCTACAGGCGCTATCAAGGCAATCAAGATTATGTCTGTTGCCGGTGCTTTCTGGCGTGGCGATGCTGAGCGTGAGCAGATGACTCGTATCTATGGCGTCACTTTCCCTAAGAAGAAGATGCTCGACGAGTATCTCGTTATGCTTGAAGAAGCTAAGAAGCGCGACCACCGTAAGATTGGAAAGGAGATGGAACTCTTCATGTTCTCTGACCGCGTAGGTAAGGGTCTTCCAATGTGGTTGCCAAAGGGAACAGATCTCCGCATCCGTCTTCAGGATATGCTCCGTCGCGTTCAGAAGCGTTACGGCTATCAGGAGGTTATCACTCCACATATCGGCTCAAAGAACCTCTACGTTACTTCTGGTCACTATGCTCACTACGGCAAGGATTCTTTCCGTCCAATCACTACTCCAGAAGAGAACGAGGAGTACATGCTCAAGCCAATGAACTGTCCTCACCACTGCGAGGTATTTGCTTGGAAGCCACGTTCTTACAAGGATCTCCCTATCCGCGTAGCTGAGTTCGGTACAGTATATCGTTATGAGAAGAGCGGTGAGCTTCACGGCTTCACTCGCGTTCGTTCGTTCACTCAGGACGACGCTCACATCTTTTGTCGTCCAGACCAGATCAAGGATGAGTTCTGCAAGGTAATGGACATCATCCAGAGCGTATTCTCTACATTCAAGTTCGAGAATGTTGAGGTACAGATTTCCCTCCGTGACCCAGAAGACCACGAGAAGTACATCGGTTCTGACGAAGTTTGGAATCAGGCAGAACAGGCTATCATCGATGCTTGTAAGGAGAAGGGTGTTGAGGCTAAGGTAGAATACGGCGAGGCTGCATTCTACGGACCTAAGCTTGACTTCATGGTGAAGGATGCTATCGGTCGTCGTTGGCAGCTTGGTACTATCCAGGTTGACTATAACCTCCCTGTTCGCTTCGAACTTGAATATACAGCAGACGACAATACAAAAAAGCGTCCTGTAATGATTCACCGTGCTCCATTCGGTTCTATGGAGCGTTTCTGCGCTGTACTCATCGAGCATACAGCAGGTCACTTCCCACTCTGGCTCACTCCTGATCAGGTGGCTATCCTTCCTATTTCTGAGAAGTATAACGGCTACGCTAAGGAACTCCAAAACTTCCTCGCTATCAATGACATCCGTGCTACTGTTGACGATCGTAACGAGAAGATTGGTCGTAAGATTCGCGACAACGAGATGAAGCGTATTCCTTATATGCTCGTTGTTGGTGAGAAAGAAGCTGCAGAAGGCACTGTTGCTGTTCGTAAGCAGGGTGGCGGTGGCCAGTCTGTAATGACTAAGGAAGACTTTGCAAAGGCAATCACAGAAGAGGTTGCTGAGATGATGAAGAACGTATAATCTCTGTACGGATTCAATAAATACAAGATGCAGGGCGAGGATTTTTCCTTGCCCTGCATCTTTGTTATGTCTTAGCGTTATTTGTTTCTTTGCTTATTTGTTATTTCTTAGCGTATCTCTTTGCCTCAGGCAGCATTCCCCTGATGTTGCTTATTCTGTTAGCATTGGAAGGGTGAGTGGAGTACCAGTCGTGCGTACTCTTGTTGTCGGACTTCTCTCCCATCTTCTGCCAGAAGTTGATGGCCACCTCCGGATTATATCCTGCCATTGCTGTAAGGATAAGTCCTATTCGGTCAGCTTCTGTTTCGTTGTTGCGAGAGAACTTTAGGTCCATAAGACCAAAACCTGCTGTGGCAAGAATCTTTGATAGTGTTTTGTTCCGGTCGCTCATGTCGCTATTTGAGATTATGGAATATGCTATCGCGATACCGCCAATCTCAATAACTCGCTTAGTCATCTGTTCGGCACTGTGTTTTGCTATTGCGTGGGCAATCTCATGTCCCATGACAACGGCAAGGGCATCGTCGGTGTTGGCAAGGGAGAGTATGCCGTCGTAGATGATTATCTTACCGCCAGGCATACAGAAGGCGTTGGCGTCATTGTTCTGAACCACGTTGAACTCCCATTCGAAATTGGCTATCTCTTCCCTCATTCCGTTGTCAATGTAAAACCTTCTTACAGCCTGCGACAAGCGGTTTGCCACTCTCTTTACTTGTGAGATATGCTTCTGGTTCGTAGAGTTCTTGCTTTGTCTGAGGTAAGTCTTGTACTGATCTTTGCTGAGGCTGAGGATGTAGCTGTCAGGCACGATGTTCAAGAACTTTCGGTTGGTGATAGGCACAGTGTATCTGTGTGCGTCCAGCATCTCTTGCGACTTTCTGCCGATCTTGCTGTCCTTGCCTTTTTCGTAGATCTCTTTCGTCTTGCTTTTCGTTTTCTCCCATGCATTTTTGCGCGTGTCGGAATTCCATGCCGATTTCGCCTTTTCCTTCATCTTGTCCCAAACACTTTGCGACTGAACCGTTTGCAGATCAGCCAGCAAAAGTATTATGACGCATAAAATCTTGTACTTTTGTATCATGATATTAGAATGTTTCTCGGCTGCAAAGTTACGAATAAGTGAGAGAAATACAAAATAAAAGTCCAAAAACTTTTATTTTTATTTCCGAACGGGAGAAACATGGGCGCAGTCAGAGTTACGCTCTTTTATGACTCTCGTTGCTATGCCAAAGAACTGATGAGCCCCTGTGCGATTGGCGTCAGCCAGTCGTATTCTTCAAAACATATTTCGTTTAGAGAATAAAATTTATCCTATTTATAATCTGCTTTGAAGAGTTTCTGGAGCTTGACGAGTATCCCAGATGTCTGCTATATAGATGCAATCTGAGTGTAAAATGTAAATTAATTTGAAATATTTTGACAATACAATATAACGATATTCTGCCTCACGATTCTCCGCTAAAGGCTCTTTGTTGCCCATTCTCGGATTATCACAAGCAATTGTTCTACGTTTCTTATAGCTGCATTTAACTTACGCAACGTGTTTTTGCCATAGAAATCCACGGCACAAGTCATTATATGTTCATATCGTTTATTAGCGTTAGCTGTCCAAACTATCTTCATAGCCACGCGCATTTACTTTCTATGTTATGATGAACCTCTTCTGTTGACAGTACATTACCGCATTTAATGTCAGCCTCAGCCTGGTTAAACCGGTCATTCACTTCTTTGATTGAAAGAGTAGTGTGTTCTGGCTGTTCATTTTCCATAAAAAAATTAATACGATTGACGAATTCTTTTTGCACTCCTTGTTGTAAACTCACGAAATGTGCCCATAAAGCATCAATAGGACTTACTGTTTGAGGTATTTCAGCTGTCATTGCCATATAGTTTAATCGTTATAGAATGTTTCTCGGCTTCTATATAACTAAACCTCATTTATCCACAAGCCGCAAGTTCGTTTTGCATTCTCGACAGCTTTCCTTGCATTCTTTCAATGCTCTTGCTGAGTTGCTTCTTGCGATGCTCGGAATATACTGAGGCATTGTATTCT
>JAZRYU010000154.1:0-3795 GCA_045600885.1 Prevotella sp. | reverse complement strand
TATGATTGCGCTTGGCGCATGTAGTAATCGCTTTGCGCATTGATACTACAAATCCCCACAAACATTATTACTATTGCGATGATGAATCTTCTCATTGTACCTCAATATAGGGAGTGTAATCTGGAAACCATTTGTCAAGCAAATCGTCAGCCTTACGCTCCATGTCTGGTGTGATATACTTGCACACCTTCTGGTATGCGACTGTCAGTGATACCACTTCATCCAACCATCCGATGATGGGCAGACGCTTTGCTGATATAAGGTCAATAGGTAATACCACGTATGCTATTGCCGATGCCAACATCAGTTTCTCTGACTTGGGAGTATTCTTGCTCATCATTACATAATAGAGTAATACCACAGGTCGTGTACTTGCACGTCCTACCTTCTTTGCATATCTTCCGATTTCCTGCCAAAGCAAGTCATAATTGATTACGTTTGCCATATTTCTTACGTTTATTTGATGTTTTACTTCTTTTATCTTTGGGTGGTAATGCCAATTTAGCTATTGTGCTGGATTTGATGTAATGGCAAGTCCTCACTTTCCACAATATCATTCTATTACTCAAAGAAAGAGGTTTTCCATGATAGTAATAATCCTCAATCCCCTTTAATAGAGAGTCCTTTTCTCTTTGCGACAAAAAAGAATTATCAATATCATTTTTCATGTGATCGGGCTTAATCCGAAAATCTTTCGTTACTGCTCGTTTGTATGGAGAGATAGGACACCTATCAAAAAGCGCCCACTTTTTTATCAGCCATTCCAACCTTTTCATTTCCTTCTTTTTCATCTTTTTCTTATTCTTAAATTACACTTCTGGCTGAAACCATGCATACCAATCCTTCTTACCCTTTAGTCCTACAAGCCAGGCGGTTACTTCGTCTATTTCCTTGCTGTAGATGTCCTTCGAGTCATGTATCATGATACTGTTAGGGAACAACTCTTCTGCTTTATCTGCATGTTCATGATCTTGAATGCCCTCTTCGTAGTAGAGATCCCAAGCCCCACACAAATGCAGAATCTCTTGTGCTACTGTGGTTGCCTTCAACGGAGCAACGGTACCATCCTTGTATCTCTTATCTTTGAAGATGACAGCACCCTCCAATGCTCGTTGCGTCTTGCCCTTGTTTGCATA
Organism: Prevotella sp.; assembly: GCA_045600885.1. GTDB lineage: Bacteria > Bacteroidota > Bacteroidia > Bacteroidales > Bacteroidaceae > Prevotella. The sequence goes on along the minus strand of JAZRYU010000154.1, from coordinate 2,659 downwards.
GTTCCTGCTATATGGATAAGCCCATGAACGACCAGTTGCCTTAACCATCAGCAATACAATCACCGACTCGCAATCGTACTTTTCCTTCATGCGCTCAATGAATGCATCATGGTCATCCCACTTGATCCCACGCATAGCTTTCTGAAAGAGATTGTCATCCTTGTCATCATCCTTGCTATCCGTTGGAATGAAATCCAGGGTATAGCACTTGTCGCCACTACCGAACGAACAAGTCTTGAACTCCACATCGTTCCCAAACTTGGCAGCTTGCTTCTTCAGCCAACCTTCTGCTTCAAAGACACGTTCCGTTACCACATCACGCTCTGCCTGAGTCCAAAGGTCATCAGGTTCTGAAAGGAAATACTGCACTACACATATTCGTCCATCCAGTTCCTTGAAGCTACCCCTATATCTGTAGTCACGACTAGCATCTATGTCATAAGACTCAGATGTTGCTACTGGTGCATCGTACTCAACGACTTCATCCACTACTACTGTATCTACTTCAACTTCTTCGTATTCGTAGTTGTCTGATAACGAACTTGTCTCGTCATCGAATGCGCAACATCCGGCTATTGCCAGTACTACAATCCAGAATATTGCTGTGAACTTATCTCCTGCATCCATACTGATAGGTTTTGCTGTTTAACATTATCGGCTCTATAGCCTTTGAAACTATAGAGCCGATGTATGTGCTTTACCTATCAGTAGCATGTGTATTATTTGTATCTTTTTATAACGATGTGCCCCACTCGCTCAAGTTCTTTGCGTCTTTCTCGCTTCATACTGATGTTTTCGGCATCACATCCTCTATCGTTAGTATCTGTAAAATACCCCTCTATGCCATCTTCCAAAACGACATAGAGTTGGCGATAGAGTCTATTGCCAACTTGATAAAGACGAGCTTCACCACGTTCCGTGTAACGCATGCGCCTCCATACTTTATCGCACCATTCGATGCTATTCTCCTTATAGTACGAACCTCCACCAGCGAGGTCATCTATGAATCCAAATATATCAGAAAGTAATCCCATTAGCTATCTCTGTGGTTTATGTAGTGATTTTGTATAACCGCAACGCATACAGCGTGTGCCATTCGTTGGGCTAAGACCATTAGGAAGATCGTAAGTAAAATTATGATTATCTCTCACAAACTCGTGGTTTGGACATTTTAGTCCTCTGATTTCTTTTACCATGGTTAAGTTCTAAGTGTTAGAAATTAAATGAGGAAGCACCTCGTTCGTTTGTGATTGCGTATTTACCGCTGTCCGTAAACTTAATTGAGGATGGAGTATATTTAAAGTTGTCAATTGCTTGTTCAACATTAGAGGGTAGGTTTGCATAGTATACGCCTCTTTCGCAACATGCTACTTTACCATAATCCGATATAAACATGTACTTTATGTTTCCATAATTATCTTGAGCAAAACTACAGAAGTCACGAATTTCAGAGTTTGACCATGAATAGTGCTTGTTTGTTATGATTACCCACTCATCATAATTGTTAAAGGAAGCTGAGTAAATAGTTTCCTTTGCGGAATTATACTCATGTAATTTATCAACAAAAGCTTTTGGAGCTCCCTTTACACTGTAGCCATAATCACCATATATTACGACATAAGAATTGTTGTCAATAATGTTTATGTCATCTATATGATACTTGCCGTTGTTGATGGAGTGTAACTTTTCGTATAATCCATCAGGTGCATTATGACATGAAAAGCCGTTTGATTCATAAACTGCAGCACCTTCGCCCGTATCTGTTATCGTTGCTATACGCAGGGAATTCCATTTCTTGATAGTTTCTCTTAACGACGAGAAATCAACGGATTTAGTAGCAGGTCTAGTTGTAGTAACAGGCTCTACTCTTGCAGGCTCGGGCTCTGAATAAGAATAGTCATCACATACAACAGAGTCTTCAATGATTTCCTCTTCGTAACTAGATGAACTTGAAGACGAGTCATCATCGCATGATTTGAACATAAAGAAGGCAATGATTATAGCAATAACTATACCGCAGCCCCACTTCCAATCATCATCGTCGTTATTGGAAGAGCTACCGTTGGAATAATTTGTATATGTAGGTCGTGAGGAAGAATTGTTTCTTCCTTCACCAGAAAAGTAAATTTGTCCCATTTCAATCTATCTGCTTATCATTCTTATATCTACGAACAGAGGAGCCAAATCTCGGGCTATAGTATATGAAGTTGCCTTCTTTTCTTCCTCGCACCCAACCACCTGTAGAGTTCATCAATTCTGCACCAGTACTGAAGTGTAAGCAACCACTACCATGCATTAAGTCATCTTTATATTCTCCCTCATAACGTAATCCAGAACAATATCTAAGTATTCCTTTTCCGCTTCTGTTGCCATCCTTAAACATTCCTTCGTAACGATCTCGTTCGTACTTGTCATAAGAAGGATAAGTTAGTTTACCATAGCCATGAGGTTTACGACAATATAGTTCACCCTCGTATTTTCTACCATCGTTATATTTCAAAGTGCCACGTCCCCTATCTGTTTTTATGTCCTCCGTTCCTTCACAGACACCACATTTGTCTGTAATACGGAAATGTGCTTCCCCTGAACCATAACGAATCTTAAATCTCCAATAATCTCCATTTGATAAAGATGAGATACCTTCTCCTGTATATGGTTC
>JAZRYU010000153.1:0-28912 GCA_045600885.1 Prevotella sp. | reverse complement strand
TCATTTCTTCATTGGTGACGATACGATATCATGGTCAAAACCGTGGTTAATACCCATAGATACTCATCGCCCGTTCCGTACAACTCGGTCTTCAAATTGACCCTCGTTCCTCAGGTCAACACGAAGACCTCTTTAGTTTTTCGTAATAAATCCGTAACTTTGCACCCGAATAATACCTTTATAGCTGATTTGGCTGGTTTTTATATAGTTGCAACATGAAGAGGTTCAATACAGCGGGCACTTGCCGTCCCAATGAGCATTATATGGTGGACGTCACCGAACGTGTGGCTATCATCCACAAGATGATTGCACAGGGAGATTATTTCTGCATCAACCGAGGCAGGCAATATGGTAAGACCACTACGCTTGAGGCTATTAGCAGACAACTTTCTGACGAATACTGTATATTCAGAATAAGTTTCGAAGTACTTCCCGATTCCTCTTTTGGGGAAGAAGAGAAACTCTATGCTGCATTAGTGTATCTGCTGGCACAATCGTTTGAGTGGGTTCCTCTTGAAGGGCTTGATGCTGAGGTTGGAGAATGGATACGGAATTTTGCAGAATTGCATGATGAAAGGTGTTCCTACAAGGAACTTTCAAAATTTATCAGTACAATCTGTCACCGCAATACAAAGCCCGTAGTGCTTCTTGTCGATGAGGTGGATCAGGCTGGTAATCATGCTTCGTTCTTGAAATTTCTCGGACTCCTTCGTGGTATGTTCCTCAATAGGGATATAGTTCCAACATTTAAGTCCGTCATTCTTGCAGGTGTTTACGATGTTAAGAATCTGAAATTGAAGATTCGTCCAGAAGAACAGCATCAATATAATTCGCCTTGGAATATCGCAGCACCCTTCAATGTTGATATGAGTCTTTCGGCTGAAGGCATCAAGGTTATGCTTGATGAATATGAGGCTGACCATTGTAAAGGAATAAGCACAGCAGAAGTGGCTTCGTGGCTTCGTGATTACACTGGTGGTTATCCATTCCTCGTCTCTCGCCTCTGTCAGTTGCTGGATGAACAGGACGATTGGAGTCACAACGGATTCCTCAATGCCGTAAAGGTTTTGCTCAATGAGCACAACACTCTTTTTGATGACATGATTAAGAAGATCGAGCAATTCCCCGACTTGAAGTCATTGCTCAAAGACCATCTTTTTTCTGGTGAATCAAGAAAATATAATCCGGACAATCAGGCTTTTCAATTGGCAGAGCAGTTCAATATTATTCGCACATCAAACTATGGATCTTTTAGTATAGCTTGCCGAATAATGGAGACCCGAATCTACGAATATCTTATGGCGGAAGAGAAGGACTCTGAGATTTACACGGCAGGTTCAATAGAGAAAACCAGCTTCATTAAGGGAGAAGGACTTGACATGCCGTTGCTCTTGCAGAAGTTTTCTGAGCATTTCAATGAAATCTTCCGTACCGCAGACGGTACGATGGACACCAAGTTTGTAGAATCAGCTGAAGGTTCAAGATGTACGTACTCTCATTGAGGTAATAGTGTGAGTAGAGGGGCAGTTCTCTAACTCACTTAATAGAATCTGAAAAGCGCAAGAGTGAATATGTGACACTCTTGCGCTTCTTGCTTATAATATCTATTATCTCCAAATCGGCTCCATTTCCCATCCTTTAGGGAACCCCATTGCTGCGAGATCAATATTGGGGAACTCAACAAATAGCCAACGAAGCTTTGTTAATAAATCGTTGTTGGGAGATATGGTGTCAAGGAAATACTTGATGATGCAGATGTCAAAATAGATACGCATTGGGTTTGTTGGCAGTGTTATCCAAGCCCCTACAGGCTTGTTCAGCATCATAGGAAGTATAGCGTTCTGTTTGTTCCATACTCGCGCATGATGTCCGCAAGCATTACGGGTTACGGCAATGATTGTTAGCCACGATTCAAAGACGTCAATAGGCAAGCCAAAGCGTTTTGCAATGCGTTTGCGAATACGGTTTTGTTTAATGTTGCGATAAACAGCGTTGACATTACCGATAGTTAGAAGCTCTCCAAGAATCCATGCTGGTGGGAACGGTTCGGAGTATGTGCTGCGAAAATGATTGATAAACTCTTCTCTTGAATGGTCATATTCTTTTTTTATTGTGCGTAATGTGTCATTGAACGTAGATTGATTTGCAAAGTGGGCTGGGTTAGTCAACCAGAAATCATCTCCAGTCATTTCTGCCGTTATCTGCATTACTGCTCGTCTTATTGCGATTTCAGTCTTCTCTATTTCGTTGAAGATGAGCATACGCAATTTCTTGTCAAACCGGTAAAGCATCATTACTTGAGCGAAGGATGCACCTTCCTTGTATTGATGTGCGGACTTAGGTGTCTTCAACAGAGGATACATATATGCAGATAGACGATAGTATCCGATATTATCAAGGTAGTGTTCTGACTGAGATGTGTCGTCAATAGATAATCCACGTGACAGCAGAAGGGATACTAAATCTGCAGACGAGGTGTATGATTTTGCAAATGGAATTAAATGAGGCATAACATATATAAACAAAAAACGCCTCGCACGATTTGAGCATTGTTAAGAGGCTTGGCGAGGACTGACGATGCAAAGGTAGATATTTTATTTCAATCCAGCAAAGAAAAATATGAAAAGTTTTATATTGAGGTTGATTTTTTTGCGCTTTTTCAATTAAATAGTGTTGTTCGAAAGGCTTTTAGGTGTGTTTATTCGTTCATTTCTTATATTTATCAAAAGCGCAAGAGTGAATATGTGACACTCTTGCGCTTTTCTCATATATTACGCTTATTTGAATACCCTTCCAGAGAAAGCGGTTGTGGTTTCTTCCCATTCCTCATCTTCTTCGTCGTCAATGATGATTGGCTTGTAGCGTTTGACTTCGGCATTGTTACCTCCTCCTGTACCGCCATATCCCATTGATGCATTTAATAAATTAGTGGGTTCGACGGCAATGATACTTATTGTTGGTTTCTTATATATCTGTTTCATGTGCCTTCTATTATTTTACAACAACCTTTGTGCCATTGATGATATACATTCCCTTTGGCAGTGTGAAACTCTTTTCTGCGTCTTTTTCCAAATATGTGGTCACAACAGAAGTACCGTTGATGTTGTAGATGGAAACTTTTGTGTCGTAGTTGGAGTTGAGTATGACTCTGCCATTGCCCGTGAAAATAGCAAGGTTCTTGTCTATGATGTTATCTTTGATACCAGTTGTCGTATCGTCATGGATGGCAATGCTGAATGTTTTGGCTGCGGCTTCATTGCCTGGGGTAGGGGTGAAGACGAATACGGCGCGGAAAGTTGCTACGTTAACATTGCCATCTGCTTGCCAGAACTTGTTGCTTGCGATGTAATAGACGTTGCTGAAGTCTGGCGTGATTTCTGCCGTTGTATTGCTCTTCTTCACGTTGCCATAGAGTTTCCATGTGCCTGAGCCTTCAACACCGGTTGAGAGCAATGCGTCAGCATTGCCAAGCTTCTTTGACTTCTTTACGGTTACGAGTCCATTGTCAGCACCTTCCTTTGTCTGTGCCACACCATGGAATGTAACTGAACCTGCACTTGTGTTCTTGCGGAATACTACAGGCACCAGACCGCTTGCCTCTGCTATCTCGCTGAACACGATAGTTCCCGACTGGTTGTCCTCACCAATCTTCGTGTCAGCAATCTCGTAGAGAGTGTAATCGTTGCATGACTTAACCTTGAATGGCAGACATAGAGTTCCCCATGTTGATGACATGCTGCGAGTGTATGACGCTGTCTTGACATGCATGCTTGCCTTCTGGTCGTAGGTATAGTCGCCATCAGTAAGGACGATCTCGTTGCCGTTGTAGTCAGTGTCAGCACTTCTTGGCCATACGACATTTGTGAGGTTGTTAGTTTCCTCAGTTATTTCTTGGTCGCAGATGTAAATCTTATTGCCGCTCGGGGTGAAGTTGCTCTCTGCTGCCACGTATTTGATGTTAGTAGCCTTCTCCGATTCGTGGATTCTGTAAACCTTTGTATCATCGTTAACAGAACCTTCGATAGTAGCCGACTCTGTAGCCTTACAGATGTCGCAATATGGATGACCTTCCTTGGCTGTATAGTTATGGGCATTCTTCTCCTCTGTGTTAACATAGTCACACTTGTCGCACTTAGGAGAGTGAGTTCCGTCACCGTTGTCAGCATATTGGCTGCTTGTGTATGTGTGTTCGCAAGCACCCTCAGCAAGCACAGCAAATTTCTTGTCAAGGTAAGCAAAGCGGTTTGTGATGTAAGCGTTAGTAGCTGCAAGAGCTGCGTCATAAGTCTGGAAGTCACCAAGACTGTTGTTCCACTTCTGAGCGTTTAATGCCTGAGACTCAGCGATAGTACCTGAGAGTGTTGTGATAGTCTGAGACAATGATGAAGGAAGTGTTCCAGAAATCTCCTCCCACTTTGTCTTTACAGCAGTCTTGAACCAAGGTTGTGTCCAGAGATTGGTGAAGAGGCTCTTCATCATAGGGTAAGCTGACCATGAGATCATCAAACCATTGTGAGTAGCATCATTATTTAAGTCAGTTGTATTGTCTGGAGCAGTAACCTCGCCTGTGTTGCCAAAGCCCTTTTCGTTATCCCATAGAGGACCGAAATGGAGCTTCTGGTCTGTAGCACTTGTCACGCTGCGGTAAGCCTCTACAGAAGAGAAGCCTTTGTAGATGCCGAGAATTTCCTGTGCGATGTACCATGCTACAAGCTGGTCTTTGTCAACATAGTCGGCGATGTTTGTATAGTTGCCGCTTGCGTCTGTTGCGAATACCGTAGTGAAGTATTCAGACATAGTTGACTTCAGGGCAGCAAGGCCAGCTTCGTCATTATTAGTATGATAATCATCTGGGTCTGGGTTCTTGATGATTATGTTAGGCATTTTTGTGCTGCCAGCAATGTAGTCTGTTGTAGCTGGATTGTCCTCAGCGAGTTCGCCATCATCATTAAAGCGGACGTGCCAGTCGTAAGTGTTATCACCATCAGCTATAAGCGAACGACCAAGCTCTGCCTTTACGCGGTCTGTAAGCTGATAGGTACCCATGTATGTGTTGTTCACATAGAGATCTACGAACTGGCAACCAGGAGTATAAGGCATACCTACAGCATCACCGATAACCTTTGCCAACGCATTATTGAGCATTGTTGGGTCGTCGTCGTTGGCAAGGAGTACCCACTGCTTGAATGAACCAGAATCCATCATCTGTGTCTTCTTCTCAAACTTCAAGCGATATGAATCCTTGCCGCCTGAGCCAGATCCCTGATACTGAATAGATACGCTCTTAGACTTCCATGACGCACTGTTCAGTTTGCCCTCAGAATCATAGATGTCGAGAGTAGCGGCTCCCCAAGAATCTCCTACAGCAGCATTGGTGTCGATATAGATTGTTGGAATACCTGTCAGCTGCTTGCGTGTGCCTTGCTCGTTGAATGGGTCTTCATCAGTTGAACCTTCAGCAGCGAAGGTCGCGGTCAAGGTGATATCTGCATCTTTCAGAGTTACTGAGCGAGAAGCATAAGTGTTGTCGTCTGACCACTTCACGAACTTGTAGCCATCATTAGGGATTGCCTTAATCAATACGGTTGTTCCTTCTGCGTATGTGCCAGCGCCTGTTACTGTGCCGCCTTCTGAAGCGGAGAGGGTGAGGGTGTAGGTTGGGGTGGTATCTCCAGAGTCAGATGAAGAGCCGTAGTTGATGACGGTGACAGTCAAATCTTTAGGTCCTGTTATACCCATGCCATATTGTGCAACAGATTGTATGTCTTCTGCATAGGTTACGATTATTTCACAAGTGTTTGTTGTTGTCCATGAATATGCTGCTTTCCATGGATGACCATTAAATCCATAGTTGCCATTCCAACCGTCAGTATAGTTGCTCAAATTGTTCTTGAGTATTACTTTTATGCTTGTAGCATTAGCATTAAAGTTTGAGGCAGGAACAACAAAGTCTCCTGAGGTGTACGATGATACATATTCCTTATTGAATTCCGCCCCTGTTGAAGTTGATACAGGTACCTTCACATTCACAGCCTTCACTTCGCCACCTGTAGCTTGCATGAAGAATGTATATTTGTTTTCAGAGCTAGCAAGTGTGGTAACATCAGCAGCAGAGAGAGTTATGGTCTTTGTTGTATTCCACTGAGTTCCCTCTGTGATATAGTTGCTGAGAGTTGTGCCTTCAGTAGAAGTAGTGATAGTAATCTCAGTTCCCTCCTTGAATGTAGAAGCAGAGCCCGTATATGAGTATTTGTCATCACCAAGGTCAACGAGTGCGCCGAGGTCGCCTGTAGGAGTGTCGTCATCACCTTCTTCAGGAGTCTCTGGTATAACGATGTCGTCGCCACCCATATCCTCGTATTTCGCATCAATGGTTTCTACAAGCCATGTTAAATGTGCGTTGATGTAATCACGCAAGCCCTGTACCGATGTGGCATAAGCACCTGACTGCTGATTAGGATTTTCTGTAGCTTGTGACTTAGAGAGCATAACCTCTAATTTGTCCACCTCATCCAATAATCCTTTCTGCAATCCTGCATCAATAACCTCATGGAGCTTATCGTGTATCTTCTTCACGAAAACAGGGTCATATTTAACTAATTTATGTATAAAATTACAGAATATTGGGGAACCTAACTGAGCATCTTCGCTCAAAGTTTTTCCATCATCGTAATTACCATATGACGTATCAAAGTCCCAAAGAGGACCAAACTTCACCTTTTCTCCTGGATTACGATACATCTTAACGGTCATAAAACCGTCATGATTACCAGTTACGTTAACTCCGATATAGTAGTTTATAAGGGATTCTTCGTCCCAATATTTACGCCATCCGGTGTTTGGGTCTGTAAGAGCTGCTTGTTTTTCTTCTGACATTTCTTTGTCATTCCAGATGTCAAACAAAGCAGTGCAGTTGTTGAAATAGCTTAATACATCGTTTTTGAGCTGAGTTTCTTCTGCTGAGTTTGTATCAGGTTCTGGACTCTTAATTGAAATGTATAATCCTGTAGGGTTTACATAAGGCTCTTCCCATTGGCTATTTCCGTTTGCTTCAAGATACCAACCATTGTCTGCATCTACATTAATTCTGTTCTTGTCAACTTCACAATGGTCTGAAATCTGATAGTTTCCACGATATTCTCCATTAATCACAAGGTCAACGAACTTATAACCAGGGCAGAATTCCATACCTACAGCCTTACCTATTGTGTATGCAAGGGCGTTGTGCATAAGTGTTCCGTCGTTCTTGTTTGCAAGAAGAACCCAGTTGCGCTTCTTGTAACCAAGACCAAGCATGTCGTATTTGTGAGAAGCAAGCACTTCTCCTGTTATAGGATCTTTGTCATCCTTTTCGAACTTCAATCGGTATGGAAGTTTTGTTACGCCTTCTTTGGCAGTTTCGTTTCCGCGAACCTTGATGTTCAGCTTATCGTCATGCTCCAATACAATCTGTCTGCCAGTACCGTCAGTGCCATTATCTACCACCTCGATAGATGCAGCATGATAGTCAGCGACACCATTTTTTTTGAACACTACAGAATTTATGTCTTTTCGTGTTCCATCTTCATTCAGGGCATCTGGTACAGTCAGGTAAACAGTTGCAAGGTTTGTCAACTGCTCCTTGTTTGCAATCTTTTGCTCTATTTCTGTTGAAGCTATTGGAGTGTCATCAATGTTATCCTCGTCATCATCCGCAATATCTTCTAAGTCGGCGCAGCCCATAGAGTCGTATAACCTCTTATATTCTTCTTCGAGCCATGGAATTTGAGTGTTGTTGAATGTTACGACAGCATCAACAGCAGCTTGATATGTGGAGTATGTTTTTCCTCCAAGACCATTAGAACCAAGAGACCATTTCTCGTAGTTCTTTGCCTGTGTGTTAGTCAATGTGCCTGAAAGTGCTGAAACCTTATTGTTCAAATAGGTGGTTAATGCGCCATTGTTGTAAATCTGCTGCCATCTTTCATACAGTTTCTTTACGAAATAAGGATCCTTAAGCATGGCTTCAATAGAATATTTGATGCCTTGTCCTTGTTCGTAGAAATGCTTTTTTGCATCTTGGTAATTGCCATAACCAAGATCTATGTCCCACAAAGGACCGACTTTAAGTTTCTTATCGTTTACATCCTTATAAAGGTAATCATTTGCAATGTCACCATCCCAGTTGCCTGTGATGTCCATGGCAATGAACCAGTCAACAAGTGAACGAGTGTCTATATACTGCATCCAATCTGACGATGCATATTTTTCAGAATAATCAACAATGCTGTTTATGCCTGTGTGCAAGTTGTTGAGCATTGTTTTCAAATCATTATATATCGGATTTGTTGTAGCTTTATTGTCATCAATGTGAGCCGTAGAGTTAGGGTCACCATCAACGACGTTAGGATCTTCTGGATTCTTGATGTTTACATAACTGCTACCTATCTTGAGGAATGGTTCTTCTACGAAACCATTATTATTGATAGTATATTCTACAAACCATCCATTATCCTCGTCAATGTCCACTCGTCCAGAACCAACCTGCACTTGGTCGGAAATTTGGTATGTGCCCCAATACTCTCCGTTCACTACAAGGTCAACATACTGGCATGCAGGATTGAAAGGCAGATTGTTTGCATTATCTACCTTGTTAATGTAGTCAACAAGTTCGTGTGTAAGACCATTTCGGAGCATAGACTTGTCAAAGTCGTTGGCAAGCAATGTCCATGATTTGGCGTTAGTGCTGCTTTTGTCTTCTGCTGATGTTGCCAAGAATCTTGTCTTTGAAGGGAACTTAAGACGTAGTGGCTTTTTGCTGGAACTACGCCATGTAGAGTTACCACGACCGCGAACGGTAGTTAACTCATTGCGTTCCTTCATCTTACCGTTATCATCGCGCACAATAATCTGTGTCTGATAATACCAGTTGTATTTCTTCTCTGTAATTTTAGTGTTTGCTGCAAGTTGATAGTTTGCAGCAAGTGTCTGAGGAGTTCCTGTCTTGATGTCGTTGTTAGCGTATTCGCCAGTGTCGTAACTATCAGGCGCATACACATTTAGATACACAGTTGGCACGTCTGTCAACTGAGGATATTTTTTGAGTTGGGCATTTGTGAATTCATATCCAAATGCCTTTGTGCGGTCTTTGTCGTAAGGCGTTGTGTCTTCTTCGTCTTCCTCGTCCTCAGGGGTATTGTTTAAAGTGGAGAGAGTAATGTTGCTGACGGTACAATTCCATGCTAAGACATAAATTACATAATCGTTTGCAGCTAATTTTGTAACATCTTCAGGAGTAAGCGTGAAAGTTTTCAAAGCTCTTTTCCAATCTTCATAGAGATTTTCTTTGAGGTGGCAATTGATGTCTGTACCATCAGAAATGATAGTGACAACAGCTCCTTCAATCATGGTTTCAGCATTGCCAGTAAGTGTATATACATTTTCGTTCTGGCTGAATACAGTGCCTACTCCTACTTCTGCGAAACCAAGAGTTGGAGTGTTGCCTGAGTTTCCTCCTTCTGTGTCGTTATCTTTCTCGTTTTCGTTTTCATCAGGATTGTTGTCTTCCTCTTCGGTAGAAGAACCCTTTTTAATATTTAGAACCTTAACAACTACATTTTCTGAACCGTCGCAGAAAAAGTAGAAATTACCCTTTAGTGCTTCTGCTAAATCACTAGAAGTACATGTGTATGATGTACCTCCGTTTTCTTGTAACTTTGTGCCATAATAGCCAATATAAAATGCCGGAGTATCATAGCCAACAATAGTTATCTTGGCAGATTCTGCTCCACTTAAAAAAGCACTACTTGGTATTTTATAGCAGTTATATCCACTAAAGTTTAAATCCGATGTTGGAACAATATATTCTACATTCATTTCAGGCCCACTCTGTGCCCAAGCTGTAGATAAAGACAACATGCCTATGACGAGGCATGCGAATAATTGTTGTATAAAGTGTTTCATTTTTAATTGTTTGTTTCTAATGGTTTTAATATCAAGGGGTAGGGACCTTTTTTGAGCTTTGCCGTTTGCGGTGTGTGCAATAAGGCGTAAGCAAGGCTGACGCGCTGTTTTTGTGTAGCAAGAATGTAATTAAGTGTTCCTGCAGGGAGACGCTGTTTTGGGGCTGTCTGCCTGAATTTTAAGGGTTAGTTATAACTGTGTAAAGCGTTGAGTTGTGTCAGTCTTTTGTCTGTTTTTAAGGTTCATCCTCTTAAATAATTGCGCAAAATTAAGAAAATTTAATCGTTCTCGCAAGAGATTTGATGTTTTTTTGCATTTTTAGGTGTATTTTGTGTTTTATGGGGAGAAAATTTTGCGGACATCAATGTAAAAACTTACTCTCTTTACCGCCTTTGGGGAGCTACTCAGCGTGAAAAATCCCGAAAATTGGACTACTCAGCGTGAAGGGGATGTGTTTTATCGATACAAATCGTAAAAAATCACGATTTTTTCAGACGAAATCCTACATTCCTACATAAGTTTGTTGTAACTTACTGATAGTCAATATATTAGGTTTATGTAGGATTAAAATAATCCTACATAAATCCTACATCATCCTACATAGTGTGTCTTTTTCTAAAATGTAGGATTGTCATCCTACATATATCCTACATAAATCCTACATAGCCGCTGAACCCCGATAAACACTGAGGTTCGCTGAGATTTTATGTAGGAATGTAGGATTTTGCTAAAAAAATCTATAAATTTTCCTTAAGGAATAATTTTCTGTTCCTATAGGAATAATTTTGTAAAGCTAAGGATTAAATCAGGCGTTTCTGCTTGAATACCCAGACTGTGCCGAAAGAGACAATGACAGAAATCACCAGTGCTATAGGGAAACCCCATGGCGATTCTTCCATTCCGTTTACGAGGTTCATGCCGAAGAGAGAGGCGATGAACGTCGGGAGCATGAGGATGATGGATACGGAGGTGAGTGTACGCATCACGGTGTTCATATTGTTGTTGATGATGCTGGAATATGTGTCCATCGTACTCTCCAGGATGTGTGAATAGATTTGCGTGGTTTCCTTTGCCTGCGACATCTCGATGGTGACGTCTTCGATGAGGTCGGCGTCAAGTTCGTCTATCTGCAGCTTGAACTTCAGCTTTGCCAGCAGGTTCTCGTTGCCACGGATGGATGTGGCGAAGTATGTGAGCGAGTCCTGAAGGCGTGAGAGTCCGATGAGGGATGCGTTGTTGACGTTCTTGTCGAGGTTTCGCTTAGCCTGGTCTATAAGTGTACTGATCTGCTTGAGTCGCTTCAGATACCAAACGGCGCTGCTGAGGAAGATGCGGAAGGTCATATCGACGAAGTCGGTGAAGCCTACGCCGCGTTTCTGCTGATAGCTGACGAAGTCGATGAGCATGTTTGTCTCGTGGAAGCAGACGGTGATTGTGACATCGCGCTTATGGATGATACCGAGCGGGATGGTGGTGTAAGGGGTGCGTGAGCGAACCTCGCGTACAAAAGGAATACGAAGGATGATGAGCATCCATCCGTCGTCGTATTCGTAACGAGCGCGCTCGTCGGTATCGGAAATGTCGGTGATAAAATAGTCGGGAATGTTGAATTTCTGCTCAACAAATTCACGATCCTCGTCTGTTGGACAAGTTAACTGCATCCAGCAATTAGGTTCCCATTCAGGGATGGCGCGCAGACCATCCTTGTAGTTCCAGTAGGTTCTCATAAGCTTTAGTTCAGGTACCATTTACCATTTACAAAGTACAATTTATCTTGTACAATACAACGTGAAGCAAAGCTTGAGAATTAGCCTTCTGCCTCACGCTTTAAACAGTAAAGTTTTCCGCGTAATAGTCGTCCATTTGATTGTTAATATTAATAATTCGCTGCAAAATTAACAATAAAAAGGTAAACTTCAAAACAAAAGCGTAAGTTTTTTGCGAAAAGTTTTGTTTGTTCGGGAAATATTCGTATTTTTGCCATGAAATATGCCGTTAACAGTAGGCTGTCGGCATTTCGTTAAGAATCATTTTAACCAATTATTAAAACTTCTAATATTATGGATTTAACTCAGATTATCTCTCAACTTCAGGGTCAGCTTGGCGACAAGGTGGATCTCTCTCAGATTAAATCAGCTTCAGACCTCGGCAAGCTCACCGACCTTCTCAAGGGTGTAAATCTCCCAGCAGGTGCTCAGGATATCGTTGCAAAGCTTACAAACGGTGGCAATGTTCAGGATATTCTTACAAATATTGCAGGTGGTGCGGCTCTCGGCGACCTTGACGGTGACGGCAAGCAGGAGTCTCTCAGCGAAGAGCTTATGGGCAAGGCTCAGCAAGTGCTCGGCGGTCTTTTCGGTGGGAAGTAATAAACGGTTTTCGGACATAATAGAATGTAGGTCTTCATGATTGTCATGAGGACCTACATTCGTTTTTTGGGGGGGACAGTATGCTCTTTCTTTAAGAGTTCCAAAGTGTCGGGTTCGACTGTGAAAAGTGATAGCATCTATAATCTTCTTTTTTTGTGTTTGAGATACAACAGATATACGACAGAGCCTTTTTGTCAAGAGTGCGGAGCTTTTTGCATATTTCCACTATTCGTTCTAGCCCATAATGATTTCTTGTTATGCGCCAGTCTTCCAAGGTTCCATATTCCAACACGCGCTGAACGATTTGTGATGGACAGGATTCCCACGTTACTTGTGAAATGTCCATGTCCCAAAACAAATGTTTGGAAAGAGATGTTATGTCATACTGTATAGTTTTCATGCGTTATACTATTCTATGTTCTTGACAGTATTCTTCAAGCTGTTTATCAGTTTTTACTTCATCACATTTCTTTTTGAACTCAGAGCTCGTAGCCTCAATATATTTTGAATCAGCATTTATGAGACGTTCAACATTTTCTATGAATGACTTGAAATCTGAGTTAATACGGCAGAGTTTGTCTATTGTACGGAAGTCAAGTTCATTATGTCTTGCTGGGAATAGAACCTTACACGATTCGATGCTATTACCAAGTTGTATTACACCAATTCCGAAAGTTTGATTTAATCGTTCAATTTCATCATATAGTTCATCATTGAATTTGTATGCAACTAACCAACCATAGTTAGCCCAACTTGAATTACTTACTGCTTGGAAATAGTATTGTTTAAGTTCATTGTCAGAATTGACTTCTTTCTTCATTTCATAGCTTGAGAGGATGACGCTCTCGCTATGGTTGATTGTTTTCAGAAGCGACCTGCATGATTTGTCTTCAGGATATTTGAGATAGAGACTAACAAGGTCAGGGTGAGTCCAAGTTTGATTCTTATCTTTGGAATTGGATTTTTCATGAAAGATGGTTTTTGTATAGACATCCTTTCCTTTCTTTGCAAGATAGGTTGCAAGAATTGGATGAAGATCTCGCTCCAAGAAAGACTTTGCATATTCCTTCTTATCCACTTTTTCTTCTTTGTTTTCTTTGAATTCATATTCCTCAGGTTCTGATTGAGTCAGAAACTTTGTTAGAATGAACACCCCTTTGTCTATTTTTGTAAAACGGGTGTCATTCTTATTCTCGCTAAATGAGGCGGCAATGGTGCTCCAGGGTGTTTTTCCATCAGAATGGAAAGAGCCGAGTTCTTCTATCTTTTTCCAGATGTCTTGTACTCTTGCACCTTTAGGGAAATGCTCTAATGCGTTCAAGCTAGCTTCAAAAAATGTCATATTATTGGTATGATTTAATTTAATTTACGGTTTTGTTTCTTATTGCAAATGAAAAACGACAGGTAGAGTATATTTACAATTGACAACTTTTCCACTTTGTTTTCCAGGAGTCCACTTAGGCATAGAATTAACAACACGGAGTGCTTCTTTATCAAGAGCTGAGTCAACACCACGTACAACCTCCGCATTATATAGGGATCCATCCCTGCCTACGACAAACTGAACTATCACACGACCTTCAATACCACTCGCGGCAGCTTCTGAAGGATATCTAAGGTTTTCTGCTAACCAAGTGTTAATGTTTCCATTGAATGATGGCTGTTGCTCTACTACGTCGTAAACTTTATTGACATCTACATAAGATTCTGGCTCAGGTTCTGGAACAGGTGGTGGAGGGGGAGGGATCTTTCCAACTTCTGATTCTGCAATGACAAATCCATTAGAGGGAGATGGTGCTGTCTTTCCAGAATTAGCATCTACAACTTTTCTAGAAGATGAAGTTGCGTCCTCCTCTTCATCATCTTCGTTGCAGTATCCAAAGGTGTACAATGTAGTGTCCTTAAATCTGCACATGAATTTATACAACGGATATATTCACTCGCCTGCCAAGACATTCAAACAAGCGGAATAAGGTGGAAAGATTGATGTTCTGCCTTCCTGTTTCCACTCTAGAGATATAGGCTTTCTTTGTGCCAATCTTTTCTGCCAGTTGTTGTTGTGTGAGACCGGCACGAATGCGTTCTTCACGAAGCGTTTGAGCAACACAGAATTCTTGTGTCTCTACATCAAACAGGTCGCGTTCAGGCGTTCCTTTTGGACCATATTCAACCTCAATGAGTTCATCAAGTGTTGTGCAATTCATTATTGCTTCATTTTTATCTGTCTCCATAAATCCTTGAATTTCAATGCTTATACACATCCCCAAATTCCGCTTCTATGAACACTACTTGCAATGTGTCCTTTTCTCGGTAGCCAAGAAAAGGATGGTTATCACCTGTGGCACGAAGGACGAGTAGCTTCTGGATTTCGTTAGGAATGCCGATTATTTGTGGCTTTATGGAAGAGACAGGTAAAGTTTCTGTCCCCAAACCATGCCGAGGTGCTGAATAGATAGCTTGCCAAGTCATGGAAGAGAACTTCTGTAGATGAATGAGGAAATCCTTGAAGAAGCGAATTTCTTTTGTGTCTGTCCACGATACATTATGTAGGTGTTCAAATCCAAAAGTAACCTTGGGAGGTTCTTCGACTCTCTGGCGAGAGATGGTAAGTGTTTTGGGAGTTTTCTTTATTGTCGCCATGCCCTACACCAGTCTTTGTTGAAAGAATACTCGCATAGCCTCTTGAGGGATAACACCTTGCTTAGGAGTGTCAATCCATGGACTTTCGCTGTGTGTCTGTGTAACCAGTCCTGCGGCAGAGAACTGGTTGTATACTTCAAAAACTTCGTTGAAGAGATTTTCTTCCTTCTCTGTTTCAAGTGCTATAGGTGCTCCTTGTGGTTCAATCCCTGCACGACCGTAAGACTTGTAAAGTTCATAAACCTCTGGCACAACAGGACCATACTGCCATGCCACGATGTCCTCATTGAAAAGAGGAGTACCGAAGTATGCCAAATGAAAACCTTGCTCGTAATACAGCAGTTTCTGAAGCTTCATGTTTGAGAGCAATTCACTACTCTCGTCCATCCAAGCTCGATGAAGGAGCTTGTTGGCAATGTCTTTTACTGCTAATGCCATAGTGTTATTTGTTTATGGGTTAATGATAGATATAATGTTCCTTCTGCGTGCAAAGTTACATGTTTCTTTTCAAATAATCATCATTTTAATGCAATTATTTCACTGATAGATAGGATTTTAGTTGCGTATTGAATGTAGGGCGAAGATTTCTGAGCCGTTTTATGCAACTATTTTAGTGCGGATAGAGACTCGGACGCGTGGCCAGCGGCTCGGAAATCCTCGCCCTACAATGTATGGTAATAGAGAAATACTCTTTTACTTCAACCACTTATCCAGCCATTCGAAGAATGTGCGCTGCCAGAGGATGCCGTTCTGTGGTTTGAGCACCCAGTGGTTTTCGTCTGGATAGAGGAGGAGCTGGGCAGGGATGCCACGGAGGCGTGCGGCGTTGAATGCGCCGAAGCCTTGGTTTGCATTGATGCGGTAGTCCTTCTCACCGTGGATGCAGAGGATAGGAGTGTCCCACTTATCAACGAACTTATGAGGTGAGTTCTCGTAAGTCTTCTTAGCACGAGCGGTCTGATCCTTGTTCCAGTAAGCATCGTCGTACTCCCAGTTAGAGAACCATGCTTCCTCAGTGTCTGTGTACATTGACTCGAGGTTGAA
Source organism: Prevotella sp. (assembly GCA_045600885.1). Classification (GTDB taxonomy): domain Bacteria; phylum Bacteroidota; class Bacteroidia; order Bacteroidales; family Bacteroidaceae; genus Prevotella. The sequence continues at coordinate 12,917 of JAZRYU010000153.1, read as the reverse complement.
AGCACCGTCGTGAGCGATGAATGCTTTGAAGCGCTTTTCGTGATGTCCGGCAAGGTAATAGACAGAGAAGCCACCGAAGCTTGCACCCACGCAACCGAGCTTGTCCTTGTCAACATAAGGAAGTTTCTCGCAGGCATCATCAATGGCGGTGAGATAATCCTTCATGCAGCCGCCTGTCCAGTCGCCCGAAACAGCCTCAAGCCATTCCTGTCCGAAGCCTGGAAGTCCGCGACGGTTTGGAGCAATGACAACATAGCCGTGAGCCGCCATAATCTGGAAGTTCCAACGGTAGCTCCAGAACTGCGAAACAGGGCTCTGCGGACCACCTTCACAGAAGAGCAGGGTAGGGTACTTCTTGTTTGCGTCGAAGTTTGGAGGGAGAATAACCCAATAGAGCATGTCCTTGCCATCGAAAGTCTTGCACCAACGCTCTTCAACCTTACCAAAAGAGAGCTGCTTGTAGATGTGATCGTTTTCGGTAGTTATCTGCGTGTGCTGTTCAGCAGTCTGCGCGTCAAGGCTTGGGTTTACGAGATAAAGCTCAGCAGCCTTGCTCATAGAGTGGCGTTCAGCAAGAATCTGCTGCGCTGCGCTCTTGTTGCGCTTAGACTTCTTGGCACTTCTTGCACTCTTTGCATTGCCAGAAGCTCCATTGCTGAAGAACACTTGAAGCGAACCGAAGTCGTGCTGACCGTCAGTAATCTTGCGAACTTCGCCCTGAAGGTTTGTGCTGTAAATCTGTGTTGTGCCGTGCCAAACGGCAGTGAAATAGAGTTCACGACCTGTTGGCGACCAGACGAAAGCATCTACGTTTGTGTCAAGAGACTCTGTGACGTATGTCTTTGTGCCCTTCTGAACATCAAAGACGCAGAGACGGTTGCGGTCAGCCTCATAGCCATTGCGTGACATACTCTGCCAAGCAATGTACTTGCCGTCAGGAGAATACTGCGGATTCATGTCGTAGCCAGGATTGTTCTTCAGGTTCTCGGCAGAGTTTACCGGATTGTTCTGCATAGACTTTGAAGGGTCAATCTCCGGCTCCTTGTAGTCAGCGGGCTTGCAGATGTTCGTGGTCTCGCCGGTTTCCACATTATATAAATAAATGTCGGTGTCGGTAGAAGTGGCATACTGCACACCAGTTTTCTTGCGTGAAGTATAGGCAACGGTCTTAGAGTCCTTGCTCCAGTCTATCTGCTCAACGCCGCCGAAAGGTTTTACCGGACACTCGAAAGGCTCGTCCTCCATGATGTCCTTCACGTTGAGGAGGTCGTTGCGTACAACATCGGCAATGAATGGATGAGGAATGGTCTCGACGTATTCGTCCCAGTGGCGATAGTTCATGTCGTTGATGACAAGACCCGTAGATTTCGGCAGGTCGAGCGGACGCTGCTGAATGCTGGTGTAAGAAGGAATCTGCTTGACGATGATGATTTTCTTTCCGTCAGGAGAGAACTTGAAGCCCTCGATGCCTTCGCATTCTACGGAAAGCTGCTTGCGGTCAGAGCCGTCTGGATTCATGGTCCAGATCTGTCCGCCAGTGAGGAAGGCAATGCGACTGCCATCTTCAATCCACGCAGCGTCGCTTTCGCTCTGCTTGGATGTGGTGAGCTGCTTCTTGTCAGTGCCATCGATGTTAGAGATGTAGAGAATGCTGTGGCTCTTGTTCTGCTTTACGCTGTAGTAGCTGACCTGATAGACCACCCTTGTGCCGTCAGGCGAAACCTGATAAGCGCCGATGCGTCCCATCGCCCAAAGAGCTTCAGGAGTCATGAGTTCTGAGTCGAACTTCTCCGTGTTCTTTCCAATGAATTCTGATGATGACTGTGCTGACATCGGACTTGATAGTGTTAAGAGTGATATTGAAACTAAAAGAGATTTTTTTATTGCGTTCATAGTTTCATTTGATGATTTGACGATTTGATGATTTTTTTATTGAGCGGTCTTTCGAGGTTTCGATTTATCGAAGGTCCGATTAATCGATGTTTCGGGATTTCGAATTATCAATTTTCAATTATAAACTATTCCTCTGCAAACATCGGGTCCCAGCAAGGAAGCATTGTAGGCTTCTGCTGAGCTGCCTTGATGACTTTCTCAGAGAGATACTTCTTGTCAACGACGAGGCGGAACATGTAGTTGTCGAACCATTCATCAGTCATGATGATGTGACCCTTGTGTCCTGATGTAGCTCCCCAGCTGTTCTCTACTTCCCACTTCACTGGTTTGCCGTTAGCATCGAGATCAACAGCCTTGAGAGTCATGGCGTGAGTGGAACCAGAGTCGAAAGAGCTTACGCGCTGAGCCTTGTCCATGCCAAACTTCACACCGAAGATTTCGTCGTAGTTGTAGTTGTTGAGGTCGGCAATGCCAGTCTTGCGGTCGAGGAACTTGCTTACGTCGCAAGAGAAATACATCATTGTGCTGTCCTTGATACTCTTTATAGCAGCTTCCTTGATGTCCTCCATAGGAAGGTTGAGGTAGAGCCAGTTGTGACCGTCGTAAGTGTGACGGTCATACTGAATCTCGTAGGTCTTCCAGTATTCACGGGTAGGGTCGTTCATTAGCATTACGTAGTCGTTCTGGAGGTCGAGGTTGAGGAATTCCTTATAGAAAGACTGCGGAGTATATTTCTTTGGCTCGCTCTGATACTTTCCATTTCTGTCTTTTGGAGCCCATGTGAACTCCTGAACAGGTTCGCCGAGGGTGAGCACGAGCATTCGGTAGATTTCAGCGAGCTGCTCTTCCTTCATTTTCTTGAGCTTTGCTTCAGAAGCCTTAGCGTCAGCGCGCAGAGCGAGAGCGTCTTCGCGAAGCTTGCGCTTGAGGTAAGGAGTGAAGGAACTGGTGTTACGGCTTGCGTAAGTCTCAGGCATAGCACCTTTTGGCACGAGACCGTATTTTGCGATGAGGTCTGCCACGCCAGTGAATGTGCCGCCGTCAGAAACAGGATGCTGGAACAGCCACATCACTGTCTGGTCGTCCATCGGCTTCTTGCGAGTGTCGATGATAGCCTGAAGGAAGAGGTTTGACTTCTCGAGCTGGTCGTAGAAGAAAAGGTAGTTCTGCGAGAACTCCATGCCTTCCAGATTCATCTCATTGATCATCTTAGCACGAAGGACGTTGAGGCCAGTGAACATCCAGCAGCGACCGGAAGACTCCTGGTCAGTGATACCCTTTGAAGGGACGCTGTTGCTGAAGTAAACATTCTTCTCTGTCTGATTGTCCTGATTGAGTGCTATTGAAGCTACGCTGTTTGCGGCAAGTGCATTCTTGATGGCCTTTGTTGCGCCAGTTACTTCGGTCTGCTTCTTGAACGAAGCGAGCATTTCCGGAGTAATGCTCTGTGCCGACATTCCGAGAGAAGCGGCAAGTAGCGATGAAAGTAAGATTGTTTTTTTCATTATGATTGTCTTTTGGGGGCATTTGCCAAACTTGGCAAATGCGGAGATTTAGCAAAAACTTGGCAAATGCGGGGGATTTTATTTTACGGCGCGCTTAATGGCTTCTGCAACAACCATTGCTGCGAGTTCGCCAGTAGCGTCTATGTCTGCATTTATGTTTCCTGTTGAAACGGCGTAGATGCTGTCACCGTCAGCAGAAGTGTGGACAGGACGGATGGCGCGGGCATAGCCGTTGTGAGCCATGGACGCGATCTTGCCCAGTTCCATCTTGTTGAACTTACCGTTGGTAAGAACCACGGCGAGCGTTGTGTTGCCCACGAACTTGTTGTCTATGCGCTCCACTCTGCTGTAGAGCACTTCCTGACTGTCTATAAATTCGTCAGTCTCTGCATTGCGAAGACCGGCTATCTTCTTGTTTGTCTTCCAGTCGTAGATATCGCCGAGAGCATTTACTGCAACCACCGCACCGACCTTCAGATCGCCTATCTGTACCGCATAGCTTCCGATGCCGCTTGGCGTAGAGCCTTCCATGCCGAGGAGTTTCCCAACGGTAGCTCCTGTTCCAGCACCATGCTGTCCGTCCTGATAGTTGCCGGCATTAAGGCAAGCCTCGCGTCCCATCTGCTTTGTTGGTCGTGCCTTGCAGTCGCCAACGGTAAGATCGAAGAGGTCAGATTGGCAGACAAGTGGCACCCTTGTAACGCCCACGTCAAAGCCGATGCCTTGCTCTTCAAGATATTCCATTACGCCAGTAGCTGCGTCAAGTCCGAAGGCACTACCACCAGCAATCACGATGGCGTGAACCACCTGTGCTGACGACATAGGGTAAAGCAGCTGGATCTCGCGTGAAGCAGGTCCGCCGCCGCGAACATCAATTCCTGCGGGCATTCCGTCTTTGCCCAAAAGGAAGACGGTTACGCCGGTCTTTCCTATCTGGTTGTCAGCCTGTCCGATGGACACGTTATTGAAGTCGGTTATTCTTATTTCTTTCATATTTTTGGGGTAGGCATCTGCCAAACTTGGCAGATGTGGTGGATTAGGGAATGGCAGATGCTGAGCGTCTTTTATAGATTAACGATAGGCCAGCCGTCCTTGTCCCACTTCATCTCGCGGACAATAAGCTCGGAGCCTTTCTCGCCACGAAGGTAGCCGTGGCAGAGGAAATAGTCTATTCCATCGAAGGTGTAGGCAGAGCAATGGCCGGAAGCAACATAGCGGTCGCTACGGAAGCAGACTGGAGTGCCGCCGCCCTCTGTCATCTTGCGACCTTCACGGTCCTTGTAGTCACCATCGATAGTCTTAGAACGACCTACGACAACGCGATAAGTGCTCTTTTCGCCTCGACAGCAGAAATCCCATGAAACGAAGAGATAGTAATATCCGCCATGCTTGAAGATGAACGGAGCTTCGATGGCGTGAGTGCTACTTGTGTCGCTCTCAAGAATGTCTGGTGACTGACGGCGCTTTGCAATAGTCTTCTGTTCAGCACCGAAGCGTGGAGCGGTGAGGTCTTTGTTTAGCTGAACAAGCTGTATTCCACCCCAGAACGATCCCCATGTCATCCAGGCGTTGCCTTTCTCGTCGAAGTTCACCGCAGGGTCAATGGCGTTCCAGTCAGTTTCGCCAGGAATGCTTCGGATAACGCAACCCGTGTCACGCCATTTAGTGCTGTCTGGATTCAGTGTGTCGGCTACGGCATGTCCGATGGCAGATGTGTTCTTTCCGAAAGCAGAGCAAGAATAGAACAGATGATATTTGCCGTTATGCTTTACGATGTCTGGAGCCCATGTGTGTCCGGTGTATTCGGAGATGCTGTTCTTTGCCCAAAGAGGAGTTTCTCCGAGAGCAGGTTTCTGAATGTCCCATGTCTTCAGGTCGGTGGAAGTCATCACGCCGATGTTCCAGCCTGTGCTGAACACGTAGTATATGCCGTTGTCCTTGATCATCACTGGATCGTGAGCCCAAGGATTAGTGATGCCTTTTCGCTCTTTTGGCTGAGCGAAGGCTACTGTTACTGACAAGAGAAGAGACAGGGTTATAAGGATATTCTTCATAATTTAGATAGGTTTTAGGTATTTGTTTCGGGCGACAAAGTTAGTAAAAGATTTCTATAAACGGAAACGATTTGCGAAAAATGATGCAAAAAGTTTATTCCAATATCACAATAAGCACTGCGGTAGGCAGTTTTCCGCTTACGTTTATTATAGGATTAGAGTAATGTGAGTCGCCCATTCTGACGTATTTCCCGTCGAAGTTGCATATCGGCGTAGAATACCGCGACTCACCCTGACGGATATTTCTGCCGTCCCAGTTGTATAGTGGGGTAGAGTAGCGTGAGTCGCCGGCACGGAGGTTCTTTCCGTCCCAGTTGTACAGAGGCGTGGAATATTTGCTGCTGCCAGAGCGGATGTATTTGCCGTCGAAGTTGAGCAACGGCTCTGAATAGCGTGAATCACCCTGTCGCAGATACTGTCCGTCCCAGTTGTAGAGTGGGGTGGAGTAGCGAGAATCGCCTTGGCGAACATAAGTCTGAGCCATCATCATCAGAGGAATGAGGGCAAAGAGAAAGAGAAGCGATAGTTTTTTCATTGTTGTATATAGCGTTGTTGGAAAACAAATGTAGGGCGAGGATTTCCGAGCCGGTTCGTGCGATAAAACCCGAATCGCGGCTCAGTAAACTTCGCCCTACATTTTATTGCGGTAAAAATATTTACCATGTACAATTTACAATTATCATTTAGTCATCTGTACATTTCGGAATCGCTGACTCAATGAAAGAATGTTCCAATGATAATGGTACATTGTAAATGGTAAATAGTAAATAGTACATTCCAATTACTTATCGTAGTCCTGCCATGCCTTGATCTGGATGTCGCCCTGCTTCATTGTGCAGAATGCATTGATGAATGCCTGAGCGAGACGAGCGTTGGTCATGAGAGGAATGTTATGGTCGATAGCACCACGACGAATCTTGTAGCCGTTAGTGAGCTCACGCTTTGTCTGGTTCTTAGGAACATTGACGATGAGGTCGAAGACGTGGTTAGAGATGAGGTCCATAACCTTGTTGTCGCCTTCCTCGTCTGGCCATGCTACGACCGTTGCCTCTACGCCGTTCTCCTGAAGGAACTTGGCTGTGCCGGCAGTAGCATAGATGTTGTAGCCGTTCTTAACGAGCTTCTGTGCAGGCTCAAGGAGCTGTACTTTTCCCTTGGCTCCGCCGGATGAAAGAAGAATGTTCTTCTTAGGGAGAGAGTAGCCAGTAGCGATGAGGGCGTTGAGGAGAGCCTCTTCAACAGAATCACCGAGACAGCCAACCTCACCAGTAGAAGACATATCAACACCGAGAACTGGGTCTGCGTTCTGGAGACGAGCGAAAGAGAACTGAGAAGCCTTCACACCGATGCGGTCAATGTCGAACTCGCTCTTGTCAGGACGAGAGTATTCTACGCCGAGCATGATCTTAGTGGCAGTCTCAATGAAGTTGCGCTTGAGAATCTTCGATACGAATGGGAACGAACGAGAAGCGCGGAGGTTACACTCGATAACCTTGAGAGAGAGGTTCTTAGCGAGGAACTGGATATTGAAAGGGCCAGAGATGTTGAGCTCCTTGGCAATGGCACGAGCCACCTGCTTGATCTTGCGAACAGTAGAGAAGTAGATGTGCTGAGCAGGGAACATCATTGTAGCGTCGCCAGAGTGAACACCAGCATACTCAACGTGCTCAGAGATAGCATATTCCACGATTTCGCCCTTGTCGGCAACAGCGTCGAACTCGATTTCCTTAGTGTCCTGCATGAACTGAGAAACAACTACTGGGAACTCCTTGCTGACCTCTGTAGCCATCTGGAGGAAGCGCTCGAGCTCTTCGTTGCTGTAGCATACGTTCATGGCAGCACCAGAGAGCACGTAAGAAGGACGAACGAGCACTGGGAAGCCTACCTTCTCAACGAACGCCTTGATGTCATCCATAGAAGTGAGAGCCTGCCATGCTGGCTGGTCGATAGCGAGCTTATCAAGCATTGCAGAGAACTTGTCGCGGTTCTCAGCGCGGTCGATGTTCACTGGAGAAGTACCGAGAATGTTCACATTCTGACGGTAGAGCTTCATAGCGAGGTTGTTAGGAATCTGACCACCAACGGAAACGATTGTGCCGTAAGGCTGCTCAAGGTCAATAACGTCGAGAACACGCTCCAGTGAGAGTTCGTCGAAGTAGAGACGGTCGCACATGTCGTAGTCAGTAGAAACAGTCTCTGGGTTATAGTTGATCATGATAGACTTATAACCGAGGCTACGGGCAGTGTTGATGGCGTTAACTGAACACCAGTCGAACTCTACCGAAGAACCGATGCGGTATGCACCAGAACCGAGAACTACAACCGACTTCTCGTCAGTGTTGTAAGGGATGTCATGACCTTCTACAGCGTAAGTCATGTAGAGGTAGTTAGTGAGTTCTGGGTGTTCAGAAGCAACTGTATTGATGCGTTTAACAGCAGGAAGAATGCCCTTCTCCTTACGGTAAGCACGAACAGCGAGGTTCTCCTTCTCCATGTTGCCCTGAGCCTTGAGTACGAAGCGAGCAATCTGGAAGTCTGAGAAACCTGCAATCTTCACCTCACGGAGAAGTTCTGTAGGAACCTCTTCAAGAGTATTGTATTTGAGAAGTTCGTTCTTGTGGTCAACGATGTGCTTGCAACGATCAAGGAACCAAGTGTCGATCTTAGTAAGTTCTTCGATGCGCTCTACAGTGTAACCCTTCTCAAGAGCCTCAGCAATAGCGAAGATGCGGAGGTCTGTTGGGTTAGCAAGTTCCTCGTCAAGGTTGTCGAAGTGAGTATGGTCGTTGCCCACGAAGCCGTGCATGCCCTGACCAATCATACGGAGACCCTTCTGGAGCATTTCCTCGAAAGTGCGACCGATAGACATAATCTCACCAACAGACTTCATTGAAGAACCGATGAGACGGCTAACGCCAGCGAACTTAGTGAGGTCCCAACGAGGAATCTTACAGATCATATAGTCGAGCTCAGGAGCCTTGTAAGCTGAGTTTGGAGTGCCCATCTCGCCAATCTGGTCGAGAGTATAGCCGAGGGCAATCTTAGCTGCTACGAAGGCGAGTGGATAACCAGTAGCCTTAGAAGCGAGAGCTGAAGAACGAGAGAGACGAGCGTTGATCTCGATGATGCGGTAGTCGTTTGTAACGGCGTTGAAAGCGAACTGGATGTTACACTCACCAACGATGTTCAGGTGACGAACGCACTTGATAGTGATCTCCTGGAGCATCTTAACCTGCTCGTCAGTGAGAGAGCAAGTAGGAGCAACAACGATAGACTCACCAGTGTGGATGCCGAGTGGGTCGAAGTTTTCCATTGATGCAACAGTGAAGCAATGGTCGTTAGCATCGCGGATACACTCGAACTCAATCTCCTTCCATCCCTTGAGAGACTCCTCAACGAGAATCTGTGGGGCGAAAGTGAATGCGCTTTCTGCGAGTTCTACGAAGGCCTTTTCGTCAGGACAGATACCTGAACCGAGACCACCGAGAGCGTAAGCAGAGCGAACCATGATAGGGAAACCAATCTCGCGTGCTGCCTTGAGAGCGTCTTCCATAGACTCAACAGCGTGGCTCACTGGAGTCTTGAGCTCAGCCTCGTCCATCTTCTTCACGAAACGGTCGCGGTCTTCTGTGTCCATGATAGCCTCTACGGAAGTACCGAGCACCTGTACGCCGTACTCCTTGAGAGTGCCGTTGAGGTAAAGTTCTGTACCGCAGTTGAGTGCAGTCTGACCACCGAAAGCGAGAAGAATGCCATCTGGGCGTTCCTTCTTGATGATTTCAGTAACGAAGTATGTGTTCACTGGAAGGAAGTAAACCTTGTCTGCAATACCTTCAGAAGTCTGAATGGTAGCGATGTTTGGGTTTACGAGCACACTGCTGATACCTTCTTCACGCAAAGCTTTGAGAGCCTGCGAACCTGAATAGTCGAACTCGCCAGCCTGTCCAATCTTGAGGGCACCTGAACCGAGTACAATAACTTTTTTGAGTTGCATCTTTTATTGGGTTTAAGTTTTTGGTTTCTATAAATTGGCGCAAAGTTAGGAAAAATAATTGTAATTCTAATTATTCATGTGCGAAAAAGTGTCTTAAAGATTATCTATATAAAGAATATGCGATAAGTAAGGGCAATGTTATACACTTTTTTTATGGAGGTACGCTTCATGGAGGTGCGCTGCCCTCAGCGTACCAAGGGCGGAAATCAACTCTCCTACCTTATTAAGCGCCAGAAAGTGATAACGCATTGAGCCGCGTGATGCCATGGGACTTTTTCTAAACACAGACTCCGCAACAATCGGGTCATCCAGCACTTCACCGTAAGGTTCTATAAGCAATAGACGCACTGCAGCACAAGCGTTGAAATATACACCTCCTGGTTTGAAGTAGCGTTCGTTTGGAGAGCCCACTGCTGGGAAGCCGTCCTTTAGCATTACTATCAGTGGCATTCCTGCTTCGCGCAAGCGTTTAGAAACGCTCTTCTCTCCTTCGCTGATAGCTGATGTTATGCTCACCATACCCATTTGGGCGTTATTCAGCCATTCTTTGTAGTGTTGCTCAAGTTGATCTGATGTTATGGACCTTGAGCATTGGATGTGCTGTTTTTTGGGGAAGTTCAGTAGAAACATGTTTCCCAAAGCCCTGAATCTCCATACATGTTCTACTTTCCCCTCGTCTTGAAAAGACCAGGATAAGTCATTGCGGAGCTTGAAGAGATTTGGGTTGTGCTGCTTTAGCCATAGGCGGCGAGGGTTGTCCTTCACATAGCGTATCATGCGGTCAAGCTGCCCTTCGCAGTGGAGGATGCGCTCGTGGTAGCCTGCGGGGATGTGCTCCCAGATGCTACTGCGTGTCGCAAAAATGCGACAGAAGTGCACAAGCCGCTCTTCGAGCTTTTGCTTCTCTTCGAGATGCTTTTGGCTTTCTGGGGCTTGCTTCTCTTCGAGATGGTTCATGCTTTCTGGGGCTTGCTTCTGCTTCTCTTCGAGGAGCGTTAGGCTTTTTTTGAGTAGATTTTGCCTCTCTTCGACATTTTTGTCGAAGTATTCGCGTTTGAACCAGGATGTGCAGGCGCTCTTGAAACTGCGGATGACTTCGCTAATAGACTTGGGCATAGGCTCCATCACATGGATGACTCCGTGTAGATGGTCTGGCATTACCCTTACGGCAAGGATACGAATCTTTATCCCTTTCTGTCTGTAGAAGTCGGGCAACCCTCTGAAGGTTTTGTCAACATATTCGCCAAGGCTGCTATAGACTATAAATGCTTCCTCCTCGCTATTGCCAGTAAGAGCGCCAAGGATTGGTTGGCGCTCTTCTGTAGTGAGGGTGATGTGATAGATGGCTCGTCCTTTATAGTCCCATTGGTTCTCCCTATGGTGACGGGTGGTATCGGTATCGCATCTCCACCCTACACCTTCTATATATCTTGCCTTGTCTTCTGGCATTATGCTATGAGTAGTTTATATTACTTCACTACGAAATCAACAGCCTTCAAATCCTTGTCGAGGGATGATGTGCCGTAGAGAATCTGGTAGCGGCCTGAGCGAGTAGAGAGTTCGTCAATTGCTGGGTCGTAGTATTCGAACGACTCGCCATCGAGAGTGATCTCTGCTTTTACTGTCTCGCCTGGAGCAACCATCACCTTCTTGAAGCCCTTGAGAGACTTGATAGGAGCGTCGGCATAGTCGAGAGCCTTAACGTAAACCTGAACAATTTCCTCGCCGGCGCGTGAACCAGTGTTTGTAACAGGAACAGTTACTGTGACCTTGCCGTTTGCCTTCATTGATGTCTTTGAGAGCTTAGCCTTGCCAACCTCGAAAGAAGTGTATGACATGCCGTAGCCGAAAGCGTAGAGAGGATTGCCCTTGAAGTAGCGGTAAGTGCGGTTCTCCATACTATAATCAAGGAAGTCTGGGAGGTCGTTGTTTGAAGCGTAGAATGTTACAGGGAGTTTTCCGCTTGGGTTGAAGTCGCCGAAGATGACCTCTGCAAGTGCCTTTGCACCGCCCTGACCTGGATACCAAGCCTGAACGAGAGCGTCATACTGATCCTCAACGCTACCGAAAGCGATGGCAGAACCAGAGCAGTTGACCATGACAACAGGCTTGCCTGTAGCGTGCATTGCGCGAACGAGACGCTGTTGAACCTTAGGAAGTTCGATGTCAGCCTTGTCGCCGCCTTCGCCTTCCATTCTTGCCGAGATACCGCCGATGACGATGATTGCATCAGCCTGCTTAACATCGTTCTGGATGTCAGTGAAGTCAACAAGCTTGCGCTCGCAAATCTCACCGCGAAGCATTGCGAAATTGCCGTTGCCCTTGCCGTATTCAATGCAGATGTCGTAAGCCTCGCCAGCCTTCACAGGGAACGACTTATACTCAACTGCGCCACGACGACCGAAGCCACGACGACCGCCGCCCTGAGCTTCTTCCACAACAGCGCCGTTCACCTTGAGGATGTAGCCATTGTCAGTCATGAGATTGTACTTCATCTCGCCAGTGAAGTCTGCCTTGTACTTGCCGGAAACGCGAACCGAAAGACTGTCGTTGTTGATGCCTTCGGCAAATCCCCAAGCACCGAATGTGCTGAAGTTCAGCTCGTTGTAATAGCCTGTGACATCAGGGTTGCCCTTGAGTTCCTTGTTGTTCCAGAACTCTACGAAAGCACCCTTACCGTCGTTGAACTCAGGAAGATGGTTCACTGTGTTGTACTCATCGTTGAGCGTGCAAGCCTTATGATAGATAACCTTAGCGCCAGGCACAGCGTTCTTGATGCCTTCAAGGAGAGAGTGCTTGTGGTTGTCGGTAGGAGTGCCGCCATAGTTGCCGTTGAGAAGTTCAACGTCATCAGCATTAGGACCAACAACAGCGATTGTCTTTATGCTCTTTGAGAGAGGAAGAATGCCGTTGTTCTTGAGGAGAACCATTGACTCGCGGGCAGCCTGAGTAGCGAGATCGTTGTTTGATTCGCTGCTTATCACCTCTGGAGTGAGGTTAGCCCAAGGACTCATCTCAGCAGGGTCGAACATACCGAGTTCGAAACGACCGAGGAGAGTCTTGCGAAGGTGGAAGTCGAGTGTTGATTCGTTGATGAGACCTTTGTCCAAAGCCTCAGTGAGAACCATGAAAACCTTACCACATTCAAGGTCTGTACCATTGAGAACTGCATCTACGGAAGCCTCGAGCGGACCAGGGTGAGTCTCGTGCTGACCTTTGTTGTAGAAGTTATTGATGGCGTCGCAGTCAGTTAGCACGATGGCGTCGTAGTTCCACTTGCGACGAAGGATGTCAACGAGCAGGCGGTCGCTTGTACAGCAAGGCTCATTTTCATAGCGGTTGTAGGCACACATCACCTCGCGCACATTAGCCTTCTTCACGAGAGCCTTGAAGGCAGGGAGGTAAGTCTCCCAGAGGTCGCGCATAGAGACAGAAGCGTTGTAAGTGTGGCGCAATGGCTCAGGACCGCTG
>JAZRYU010000152.1:0-2888 GCA_045600885.1 Prevotella sp. | reverse complement strand
CTCAGGAATCTCATGCCCCCAGAGTTCTGCCAGAAGTTTGCGTAGTTCTGCCGGTTCATGGTACTTGCCATTGATCTCAGCAGTAATGCGAAGTGCCTCCTGCCACATTTCGTGCATCAGCAGATGGGCCTCAGGGCCGTTCTCGACTGGAAGACCATCAGCCATGTGTTTTCTGAATTGTTCTATTGTCATCATTCAATCGTTTCAATGTAAAAACTCACAGGACGAAAACCATCATTGCAACTTATCATTGCGCTGTAAGGGTTCTTCATCCATCCGTCGTAAAAGTTGCCTTCGCCTCTTGCAAGGGCTTCGACGAACTCCTTCATGGTCTTCCATGCTTCAGGGCAAAGACCATCTGGACATTTGCCGTTCTCGCTGATCCATGACTGACCCTCACACACGTCACAAGTGTGCTCAATAGGATTCTCGTACTTTGCCATCAAGTCATCGTACTGAATCTTTCGTATTGCTGTTATCTTAACTTTCTTCATGCTTTGTTTCAATGATTTGGAAATACCTTCCACGAATAAACCATATTCTTGCTAACCAGAGGGCGAAGAATCCATTGGAAACGACTTCATAGATGATGTTCCAGGGATGTGGAAGGTTGAAGAATAGCTTTGCAAACCAGAGAACAAGGTCAATGTCAAAGAATATGTTCCACCATCGTTCTTTATCTGTTATCATCAGATGAAGATGCTCGCCTTCTGCCAGGCTTATCTTCCTTTTCCCTCCTATAGAGAATTGCCATTTGAAGAGCCGGAACAGGATTCTTATGCTCAAATCGAATTGTGCAGGTGGTAGTTCAATGCTCACTTCCTTACTTTGCATGACTCCTATTGGCTGTTCATTGATGAACACCCAATATGGAATAGACAGCTTGAACATCTGTCTTCTATGTAAAGTAAGTCTTGGCATATTATATCATGAGCATTATCCTACCACATTCTTTCGTGAACATACCTGGGAACCTACAGATTACGGCATACACCTGAGCGCTCGTCACAGGCTTTCCATCCTTACGGATATGAAGTCTCTGGCGATTGATGGCATCGGCAATCTGGTCAGTAGTCATGCCACCATTACGTTTTACCATCGCATACACTATGGCTTCTTCAATTTTCATTTGGTTGAGTACATTAAACGTTGAGAAATGTGCTGCATAAAGTATCAGTCGTCCCATTGGGCAGAACGCTCGTTTTCGTGCTCATAGCCACGATATTCATCATAGCCATCATCATCGTCAAAGCCGTCGTTATCAATGAATCGGCGGCGACGTTCCTCCTGATCCTTGCTATAATCAGTATGGTATTTTGCTGGATCATACTTACCACCTTCACGATATTCAGGATCGTCTTTCAGTTCATCGTCAGCATCGTAACTGTATGAAGAACTTTGACGAGAGGATGTATTGGAAGCTGCCTTGTTGGATGTTCCTTTGGTTTCGGATATCAGAGTGTCCGAAACAACATTGTCAGCAGAGTCAACTTCGTTTTTCGTTGAGTCCTGCCAATATTCCGGATAACTGTACGGCTCAGTATTTCCAGACTTCATGTTCTGCCATAAGCAGATACCACAGATTATGGCGATACCTACAAGCAGAATCCAAAGCCAAGCGCGGTCACGCTTCGGCGGCTGTTGATTGTTAGGAGTATCTTTCTTTTCCATAGTTATAGAGGAACTATAGTACTACCGCTTTTTAGACCAGCGATGTTAGTTTCTTAGTCAATACTTGCGTGCGTTCCGCAGGCAGAACAACAGGCAATGGTGAGCCTGAGTCCCTTTCCTTGGGTGCAGCAAAGGTAATCATTCTTCGTGGAACTGACAAGTATTTTGCGACATTTTCTTCATTATACTGCGATTTTTGCATATTACGCCATTGGAATCTGGTGGTCGATACCCTGATGCGGACGTTTGTTGTTGGAAAACTTGCTACGGCGGTCTCTTTTTTTCTTGCCTAAAACAAAAAAGCACCAGAGGATTTGTTTATGTCCCCTGGTGTTTTTCTTTCTGTCCCAGATAATTAGAGCTCTTTCTTTCATTACTTTGAAAGTCTTCTTGAATAAGTCTCTGCGGCCTGCTTGTAGAAGACATCTC
Source organism: Prevotella sp. (assembly GCA_045600885.1). Classification (GTDB taxonomy): domain Bacteria; phylum Bacteroidota; class Bacteroidia; order Bacteroidales; family Bacteroidaceae; genus Prevotella. The sequence continues at coordinate 788 of JAZRYU010000152.1, read as the reverse complement.
CGTTATCAAGTTTTTGGGTCAAGTTGCTAACTGGCATTACTGAAAAACCGATTGTCTTGAATGCACTGGCGACATCGTACTGACCATTAGCCTTGAATTCTCTATCGGCAAACACTTTGGTAGTAACAAGGAGTACATCGCTGTTAGGATCCATTGCACTTATCATGCTTTCGATGTTTGCCTTTGGTGTAACGGAAGCTTCAACCTTGTCGATGTTATACTGACCATCTACATTATCGTATGAGAAGGTATAAGCCTGTCCTGAGCCAAGAGACATTTTTGTGCCGTTGCTTTCAGTGAGTGCGACGGTCTTGCTCTTGTCGCCGCTATGGAGAGTGACTGATACGTCGTAGAGCTTCAGGCAGTCTTCACTTACTATAGCAGAATAGACACTTACTGTCTTTACTGCTGCGTTGTTAGTGCTAGGGTTAGCTGTGTAGTCATAACCGTCGTCTTCTGCATTGCAAGAAGTGAAACCTGTAGCTGAGAGGATTGCTACTGCTGCGAACATGATTTTTGTAAGAAACTTTTTCATAATGTTTTGAGTTTTAAATTGGTTTGTAAATTTTGTTTTTTGAGTTTAATGTTTTTAGTTTTGAGTGTCATTTTGTTTGTTTGACGGTGCAAAGGTATGGGGTTTTGAAAAGGTTTCCCAAACAAATCATGAAATGGTTTCGGACATATCGTGAATTTCATGGGATGTACGTCTTATTCATTCTATGTACGTGAAAATAGCTTTTATTTAGGCTGCGGAAAGGAATGTGAAAGAGATCCGTCCCTTGTCAAAC
>JAZRYU010000151.1:0-12378 GCA_045600885.1 Prevotella sp. | reverse complement strand
GAAGAATACAATGCCTCAGTATATTCCGAGCATCGCAAGAAGCAACTCAGCAAGAGCATTGAAAGAATGCAAGGAAAGCTGTCGAGAATGCAAAACGAACTTGCGGCTTGTGGATAAATGAGGTTTAGTTATATAGAAGCAAATAAAACAATATAAATTAACTAATAAAATCAAATCGTTATGAAGAAATTACTGATTTCTTTGATAGCAGTGCTTGCCAGTGTCAGCACGTTTGCTGACAGTTGGGAAAGATGTAAGTCTGTCTCAGACCTTACATCCGGCGGCACTTTTATCATTGGTTATGAAGCCACGGCAAAGAGTGGTGAAATTATTCCTATGCTGAACACAGGTGGTACAGCTACTACAACAGCAGCAGGCTACATGGCAGCAGCAGAAAAGGCAGTTGATATGTCAAAGGTTACTGCTACTGATGATTACGAGTTCAAGATTGTAGCTTCTACGAAAGTCACTAATGCTGTCTGCATTAAGTGTGGCGACAATTTCATTGGCAACACCGATACAAAGAACAACCTTAAGTTGTTTGCTTCTGAGTCTGCAAATACAGCCTACTCTCTTACTGTCGGCACAAACGATGTCTTCAAATTCCAGATTGCGGCAAATAAGTCATACACTCATTTGCAGTATAACACTAATAGCCCAAGATTTGCTGTTTACGGCGGAACACAGAAGGACCTTGTAGTTTACAAAAAGAAGATAACTACTATCGTTCCTGTAACAGGCGTCTCTATCACAGACAAGGACGGTAATGCTCTCGGCTATTCAGTAAACCTCACTGAGACAGAAACCATGCAGCTTAAGGCTGCTGTTGCTCCAACTAACGCTACAGAAAAGGACGTCACTTGGAGCGTTCTTCAAGATTCCGTAGTTGTTTCTGTTAGCGAAAGCGGTCTCGTGACAGCTCTCAAGCCAGGTCTTGCTGCTGTTGTCGTTACTACAAAGGACGGCGAGAAGCAGGCTTCTGTCTATGTGAACGTAACAGAGCCACAGCAGAAGACCATCGCTCAGTTCCTTGAGAGCAAGGGCGGCATCTGCTACCTCACTGGTACTGTAAGCGATATCGTTAACACAGAATACGGCAACTTCACACTCACAGACGAGTCTGGCTCTATCTATGTCTATGGCTGTCTCACTCCAGACGGCGAGAAGAAGCAGTTCAGCACTCTCGACGTAAGCGAAGGCGACGTTATCAAGGTTCTCGCTACAGAGTATAAGCTCTATAATGAAGTAGAAGAGGCAGTCAACGTAGTCTTCGTTGAGAACTACGGCGCTCCAGCACCTCCTGTAACATTCGAGATTACGACAGGCGCAGAAGACTTCACCGTAACTCCTTCTGACACAGAGGCTACTTACTACGTTGAACTTCAGTATGGCAGCCTTGAAGAAGTTTATCAGATGCTTGCAGATTACGGAATGACAAAACTGGAAGAATACTATGACTATCTCTTAAATGATATGGGCAGTAATCTTGATTACGTCAGTGGCGTACAGACACAGTCTTACGAAGACGACTGGTATCTGGATCTCGAAGAAGATGCCGGCGACTATACTATCGTAGCATTTGCCGTTGACGAGAACCACAAGCGTATCAGCGAAGTCTTCACTAAGGAGTTCACTATCACAGGTCCTTCAGAGGACGAGATCGCAGCAAACCAGTTCAAGCAGGATCACGCTGCCATCCTTGAGGAGACAGTAGAGACTGTTGACTCTGACGATAAGGCAGCCGTTAAGGCAGCTCTTGAGGACTACGACGATCTTTCTGTTGGCGCACAGGCTCTCCTTGCTGAAGAGAAGGAACTCCTCGACGCTCTCTACGCTACTATCGGATGGAACGAGGCTGAAGAGGCTCTCGATGAATTAATGGACGACTACGAAGATCTCGTTGACGACAGAGTGGCTATGATCCTCCTTAAGTCTGACGAGAAGCTTTCTTCTGAGTTCTTCGACAAGGTTGTTCCTCAGGTAGAACAGCTTGAAGACCTCATGGAGCAGGGCAAGCAGACAGGCACTCCTACTCCAGACGAGTACATGGCACTCCTTGAAGAGCTCAGCGAGGCTATCGCTAACCTCCATGACGAGGCAATGGAACTCTACCCAACAGAGGCTGGTGATTATGCTGACGTTATCATCGAGCTCTTTGATGCTAAGGAAAAGTACGACGCTCTCAACGAGGAGTATAAGGAGGTTCGCGACGACCTTAAGCTCACAAACCTCTGGAACCGCGTAACAGACCAGTATGCAGCAGAGGTTAACCGCCTCAACTGGGACCTTGAGAACAACCCAGAGCCATCTGACCTCCGTCTCGCATTCCACTATGCTAACATCAACCTCATCCGTCTCAACCTCGTGGTATTCGAAGAGGCTGCCAAGCAGCACATGACTAAGGACGAGAAGATCCAGTCTCTCCTCGACGCAATCATCAAGCTCGTTTCTTCACGCAACACAATGGCTGCTCAGTACGGCGCTCTTGTTGAGGACGATGCAGAATGGCAGGCTATCAGCGCACGTCTCGACATCGAAGAGGCAGCCGTTAACGCACTCGCTGATCCTACACTCGAAGAACTCAACGCTCACGAGGCAGAGCTCGCAGCCATCAACGCTGCTATGCAGGCATACGCTGCTAAGCTCGAGGCTGGCGTAACAGGCATCTCTACAATGCAGAAGGCAGAAGGCAGAATGCAGAATATCTACAACTTCGCTGGACAGAAGGTTGATGCTAACTACCGCGGCATCGTTATTAAGAACGGTAAGAAGGTGATGGTAAAGTGATAAATCCGACCCCCTCCGGCTCCCCCACAGGGGGAGGGGAAAAACCCGCAGGAGGGTAAGACTTAATCCCACAAATATGTTAATCCCTATAGGAACCGCGAGTTCCTATAGGGATTTATTGTTTTTGCCTACACCCTACACCAAATCATCGGGAATGCCAGTGTTTATGGGACTTCGCGTAGATGTAGGCATAATGATTTGCCTACATCTGTCTACACCCTCCTACACCTTGCCTACATCGCCATAACATATTGATATTCAGTTTGTTAATCCATGTTTGGTGTAGGGTGTAGGCAAATTGCATTGATAGAATAAAAAACACTCTTCTGGGGGATGGGACAAAAGTCATAGGGAAACGAGACGTAAACCAAAGGATTACGCCTCGTAATCCTAAGGAATATTTTTCTTTTCCTATAGGAACTGAACACCAATATTTTTGTTTTTCGGTATGTCTTCTGCTATGATATATATCAACCAATCCCTTGATAAGTATCTTCTCTTGAGCGTTTTATATAAATAATGTGTATATTTGCACCCATAATTAAATAAAACACTATGCAGACACCAGGATTATACATAAACCCGCTGACCGATTATGGTTTCAAGATGGTATTCGGTGACGAGGAGATAATGCGCGAGTTTCTTAACGACTTGCTCAAGCCTGCATCTCCAATACGTCATGTGATCTTCTTGAACAAAGATGTACAACCTGAGAACGAGGCTCTGCGTGGCATTGTGTTCTATTATCTTGCACACTCTATCTCTCCGCAGGTTACAAGGGCAAACTAGAATCCGAAGGTGCAGAAGGAGATATTATTCGCGAGTCGTGGAACTTCGATTTGAAACCTGTATATGGAATCTTCTTTTTGAATTTCCCCTTGAAGGGTTTCCAACCACGATTGATTCGTACTGTTCGTTTCATCGTAGAGGAAACAAGTGAGGTGTTCAACGACAAGGTACGTGCATACACTATTGAACTCCCATGTATGAAGGGTATGCGTGAACAAGATTGCAAGGATGCGTTAGATTATTGGTCATACAACTTATATAATATGGAGACTATGAATACTCAGCTTTCATTTACTGACCAGAAGCCAATCTTCATGAAGATGGCAGAGGTAGCCAGCTATCCGAACATGAATCCGGAGCAGCAGCGTATCTACATGGATAGTCTTAACAACTATCGTACGGTTATGGCAGCCAAAGAGTATGATTTCGGCAGAGGAATGGAGAAAGGAATTGAGAAAGGAATTGAGAAGGAAAAAATATCCAATGCAAAATCCATGAAGGCTCTAGGATTGGACTATAGTATCATCTCGCAAGTTACAGGACTTACCATAGAAGAAATTAATGCCTTATAAAGCAGTAATATCTTCTTCGTTTCTTCACGCAACACAATGGCTGCACAGTATGGTCCTGCCATTGCTGACGATGCAGAGTGGAAGGCTCTCAGCGCACGTCTCGACATCGAAGAGGCAGCCGTTAACGCACTCGCTGATCCTACACTCGAAGAACTCAATGCTCATGAGGCAGAGCTAGCAGCCATCAACGCTGCTATGCAGGCATACGCTGCTAAGCTCGAGGCTGGCGTAACAGGCATCGCTACAATGCAGAAGGCAGAATGCAGAATGGTTACAACCTCAGCGGTCAGAAGGTTGATGCTAACTACCGCGGCATCGTTATCAAGGGCGGTAAGAAGGTGATGGTGCGTTTTCTGTTTTACATATAAATCTTTCTGGGCGCAAATGGTTGTTTTTAGGCAAAAATTGGTGAAGATTTAATGAAACTGCGGAGAATATTCCGATTTTTGCCGAAAAATTTATACCTTTGCCGGCGATTGTTGGTAATATTGTTTAACGCTCATCGAAAAGATAGCCTTTTCTGAGATAATAATGGAACAGGAACTAATATCAAGTGTACGCTACCTGGGTGCCATACCGATGTTTCTCGTAGCACTGATGCTTGCCTTGAAGAATAGGGGTAGGCAGTGTTCGGCTGTCTATAACCGCTCGCGATGGCTGCTGATCACTGCTACGCTGCTCATGGGCACTCACAGCATGATACAGTATCTGGGACATTTCCGCGAACAGAGCCTGACGCTTTGCTGGGCGATAAACATGCTGTTCTATGTCACCGTTACGCCTCTGTATAACCTGGCGGAGATGAACCTGCTGCGTGCCGGACACAATATGAAGCCCCGTTACTGGCGGGCTGCCGTCATGCTCGCCATCAGCTACATAGCCCTTGCGGCGGGTTACTTCACGGACACCCTGATAAACGACGAGAAGCCTTACATGACGGTAACCTTCTACGTTGCCTGCTTCTATTTCATCAACCTTCTGGAACTGTCGTGGGTGCTGGGCAGGGACCTGAAGATGGCGGACGCACGACTGACCGACGAGGAACTGGACGAACGACACAATGCGCTGCGCTTCACGGCAAGGGTGATGGGCCTGATAATACTCTTCTCCTTAGCTACGCCGCTGGTAACCATGTCGGCATCGCTGCTGCTGAACGCCATCTTCGGAATGGTGATGTTCGTGCTCATAATCTGGTTCATGATAATGTTCCTGAGCTACGGCGACAATATGTCGGAGGTGATCGAGGTGAACGACGAGATAGCCGAAGCCGCAATGATGGAGGAGGAAACGGCAATGGCAGAGACCAGCGACCAGGAGGACACCACCGTCATGCGCGACCTGCAGCAGCGCATAGAGCTGTGGGTTAGTCAGCGCCACTTCACCAACCCGAACATCACGATTGGCGAGGCGCTGGACGAGATGGGAATCTCTGCAAAGATGCTGAACCTCTACCTGCTGCAGTTCTCCAACGTGGACGGCTACAGGGCATGGCTGCCTACCCTTCGCATAAAGGAGGCGAAGCGCATCATGATGGAACATCCGGAATACTCTCTGCAGGCTGTTGCCGACGCCTGCGGATATACCCGAAGCAGCAACCTCTCCCGCGCCTTCAAAGCGCACGAGGGCATCTCGCCATCAGAATGGCTGTCAAGGAATAAGGACAACGGCGAGAAGAAGAATCAATAAAGATATAATTGACTCGTAAGATTTAGATTTTTATAAAGATTTTTGTTTGGATTTCGAGCATCTTTGATGCGATCCAAAATAAAATCGTCCTTAAAAGCGACGAATTGGAGCGTATTTTAGTAAGGATTATAGTTTAAGATTTTATTCTTTTGAACTATGATAAAGAAAAATCTAAACGAAAATCTCGACTGAAAATGCGCTCGAATACCTCGCTTTTGGGAAGGCTTTTTAGGGGATCGTCGCAAGCTCCTCGAAATCTAAACTAAAATCCTAATAAACATCTTAAAATCAATAACATGTGAACTTGCGAAACTCGAGTAATTATCAATTAAAAAATGTTTTCGTGTTATGCCACAACTAACAGACTTCCTTCCAACGACCAAGAAAGAGCTCGACCTGAGAGGTTGGGACTATGTTGACGTCATCCTCTTCTCGGGCGATGCTTACGTGGACCATCCGAGCTTCGGTGCTGCCGTCATAGGCAGAGTGCTGGAGAGGGAAGGACTGCGCGTGGCTATAGTGCCGCAGCCGGACTGGCATGGCGACTACCGCGACTTCAAGAAACTGGGACGGCCGCGACTGTTCTTCGGCATATCGCCAGGCTGCATGGACTCCATGGTAAACAAATACACGGCTGCCCGCCGACTGCGTAGCGAGGATGCCTATTCGCCAGACGGTCGTCACGACTGCCGACCGGAATATCCTACCATCGTATATACCAAGATACTGAAGGAGCTGTATCCCGACGTGCCTGTGGTGCTCGGTGGCATAGAGGCTTCCATGCGCCGTCTGTCCCACTACGACTACTGGCAGGATAAGCTGCTACCTTCTATCCTGACGCTCTCTGGTGCCGACATGATAACATACGGAATGGGAGAGCAGGTGAACAAGGATCTTTGCGCAAGACTGCTTTCGGGCGAGAGACTGACCGACATAACCGACCTTCCGCAGACAGTCTTCCTGAGGAAGAAAGGCGAGGTGACGGTAAAGGAGGATGACATAGTGCTGCATTCTCACGAGGAATGTCTGCGAAACAAGAAGGCGCAGGCGGAGAATGTGCGCCATATAGAGGAAGAGTGTAACAGAATGCACGGCCAGAGACTGCTGCAGGCTGTCGGCGAGGATGTCGTCGTGGTTAATCCGATGTATCCGCCGATGGCTACGGAAGAGCTGGATGCCGTTTATGAGCTGCCGTTTACGCGCGTGCCTCATCCGAAATACAAGGGTAAGCGCATCCCAGCTTACGACATGATACACAACTCGGTGAACATACACCGCGGCTGTTTCGGCGGCTGCTCCTTCTGCACCATCTCTGCCCATCAGGGTAAGTTCATTGCTTCGCGCAGCAAGGAGAGCATACTGAAGGAGGTGAAGAAGGTGGTGGCAATGCCTGACTTCAAGGGCTACATATCCGACCTCGGCGCGCCGTCTGCCAATATGTATATGATGGGCGGAAAGAACAAGGAGATATGCGAGAAATGCAAGCGTCCTTCATGCGTGCATCCGAAGATATGCCGCAACCTGAACACTGACCACGGTCCGCTGCTGGAGATATACCGCGAGGTGGATAAATTGCCGGAGGTGAAGAAGAGCTTCATCGGATCGGGCGTGCGCTACGACCTGCTGCTGCATCAGTCGGGCGACGAAAGGATAGACAAGGCTGCCCGCGACTATACGCGCGAACTGATAAAGCACCACGTCAGCGGACGACTGAAGGTGGCACCGGAGCATACGTCAGACCGCGTGCTCTACCTGATGCGCAAGCCGTCGTTCAAGCTGTTTCAGGAGTTTAAGCGCATCTTCGACCGCATAAACAAGGAGGAGAATATGCGCCAGCAGATAATACCTTACTTCATAAGCAGTCATCCGGGCTGCAAGGAGGAGGACATGGCGGAGCTTGCCTGCATAACAAAGCAGCTGGACTTCCAGCTGGAACAGGTGCAGGATTTTACTCCTACGCCAATGACCATAGCCACCGAGACCTGGTACACGGGCTATGACCCATACACGCTGGAGCCAGTGTTCTCAGCGAAATCGCCGCGTGATAAGCAGGCGCAGCGACAGTATTTCTTCTGGTATCAGCATGAGATGCGCCGCAGCATAGAGCAGTCGCTCAGGAGGATAGGTAGGGCAGACCTCATTGCGAAACTATACCGAATCCCCTCCGACTCCCCCATAGGGGGAGGGGAATCCCGCCGCAGATTTCAGTCAGCACAGCAGAATGCCAAACCGCAGAAGTCCAGGCCGAAAAACGATTCTATCAAGCCGCGAAAGAAGAGGCGGTAATGATAAACGCGAATCTTGGGCGCAGGCTTTCTAGACAAAAACCGAAATAAACCCCTTGAAGAGTATGGGTGCTTATCAGCACCTGATGGTATGCTTCCGATTTGTTCTTATAAGAGCAAGCTCTTAACGACCAAACCGAAAGCATACCATCACCTTCGTTCCGAAGGCATTCATACTCTTCAAGGCTATAAACCGAAATAAACACATTGCGGATACAACAAAAAGGTCTGCGGAAATGGGGTTCATATTTGATTTGAATCCCAATTGAGGGAAGACCTGTTTTTCTGTTTATAGCCTTGGGCTTATACTGTGTTATAGTGTCCTTCGTCAGCGAGGTCGAGGAGTTCGGTGTCTTCCTTGCTATTGCCAAAAACAATAAGATGGTAGGTGCGCTTGTCGGGATATTTCTCCAAGAGACGGCGCACTTTCTCCATGCCTGAACATAGCGGCGACTTGAAACGACCAGAGAGACGACCCTGGTAAACGTCCAGCGTCGTACTTATAATCTCCACCTGTGGATAGTCCTTGAGGTACTCGCGCACCAGAGGCTCAAAATTTGATGTCACAACAACGACATCCTCGCCCCTGTTGACGGCATTGTCCAGTCGCTGCATCATGTCGGGACGCAGCAGATGCTTGTTCTTCTTGGCGGAAAACTCGCAGAGCGAGATGAACTTCTCTTCAGCCCACCACTCAAAGAACCTGCCGAAGAGCTGCTCCTTCTGCCTGCCCTTGTCCTTGAAACCGAGGGCGGTGAGCAGCAGTGAAGGCGACTCCTTCAGCATATTTATTGCCATATTCTGCCATCCTCCAGCATCGATGAGAAGCCGTAGGAATGTGTTGCGCGATGTCAGTGTTCCGTCAAAATCAAAGCAAATCATAGTGCAAAGGTACGCTTTTTTCCTGAATCTCCGTAAGAAAAGGGCATTTCCGTCAAAATTCTTGACCTGTATTCTAATGATAAATTAAATATGGTCACTTACTTAACCATAAATTTGGTTATTAACGGGCTTAATCGTATCTTTGCACATAAAAACGAGATAATATGATGGAATTTAAAGACAAGGTGGTGATAGTGACTGGCGGTGCGCAGGGCATTGGAAAGTGTATTGCCGAGGAATTTCAGAAGGAAGGTGCGACGGTCTGCGTGATAGACAAGCAGGAGGGCGAACACTTCGTGGGCGATCTGTCGCGCAAGGAGGCGATAGAGGAGTTCTGCCGATGGGTCGTAGAGCAGTATGGTCATGTAGATTGCATAGTGAACAATGCCATACCGCAGATGAAGGGCATTGACGAATGCTCTTACGAGGACTTCCAGTATGCTCTGAGCGTAGGCGTTACGGCTCCTTTCTACCTGGTGAAATGCCTGAAGGATAAGCTGGGGGAAGGTGCTTCGATAGTGAACATCTCTTCATCGCGCGACCGCATGAGTATGCCGCAGACTGAGAGCTACACGGCAGCAAAGGGTGGCATAGCAGCCCTGACCCATGCCCTCGCCGTGAGTCTTGCCGGCAAGGCGCGAGTGAACTCCATTTCTCCAGGATGGATAGACACGGACTATACGGTGTATGAAGGTCCTGATGCTACGCAGCAGCCTGTCGGTCGTGTGGGCAATCCGATGGACATCGCCAGCATGGTGCTCTTCCTCTGTTCCGACAAGGCGGGATTCATCACGGGCGAGAATATCTGCATTGATGGCGGCATGACGCGACAGATGATATACCACGCGGAGCATGGATGGGAACTAAACCATGCTTGATGTATATAAGTAATATGAGTTTGCAAAACGCTTTTTTTACATTTTGCAAATAGAAAGGAATGGTTTTTTCTCTAATTTTGCGGCAGATTTCAGAAAAGAATAAATAGAATAATAACATTAAAAAACAAGGAAAATGAAGAAATTATTTGCAATTATTTCTGCGTGCATGCTGTCAATCGCAGGCTATGCACAGAATGGCAACGTAGGTGAAGTCACAGTACAGCCAATGGTGGGTGTAACTTATACATCAGCCTTCAACAATTCTTTTGGTGCTCTTGGCAAGATGGAAACAAGTGCAGGCTACGGCTTCACTCTCGGAGCTGACCTCGGTTATCGCGTATCAGACGTGTTCTATCCAACAGTAGGTGCTCACTACATTCAGTCAGCAGTTAACTTTGACGTGAATGGTAAAGATGGCGACATTACTACTGGCGGTCTTGCAGTTCCTGTACTCGCAAACTTCAACATTTCAGGCATGCGTCTTGGTGTCGGTGTTCAGCCAACTTTCAACCTCAGCAAGTCAATCAGCAAGCTTTCTGATGTAGAAAATGCAGATGCAATCGGCAAGACTACAATAGCAATCCCAGTAGTCTTTGGTTATGAGATGTCAAACGGTATGACACTTGAGTTCCGTGCAGCTTACGACGTAAATAAGTCTGTTGACTACGAAAACGCTAAGGGACTTGAAGTTACAAAACTTCAGACAAACAACCTTACAGGTATGATTACTATCGGTTACAAGTTTAAGCTGTAAATCCAACACAGAAAACAAGCCCTGAATCGCGGCTCAGTAAACTTCGCCCTACATTAGATACGCACGCAATGTAGGGCAAAGTTTACTGACCCGCGATTCAGGTTTCTGTAGGAAGGCGCAAAAGCAATTTGTCTTGCGGCAGATGGTGTCCTGAGGGCAGGACACCTCCGTATTGCCCAATTGTTTTCTATAGTTTATTTGTAACGGTTTCAATTACGCAAGTGTGCAGTTTCTCTTTCTTGTCGTAGTTAATTCCTACCAAAAGAATGTCGCCTGTGTACTGTTCTATTTTGCTCACATATTTCTTGCGTTTTATCTGATCAATGGCGGTCTCTACTTCCTTCTTGTATTTAAGTTCAAGAACGATAGCTGGTTTGTTAACATTCCGGCGAGGAATAAGAACGAGGTCAGCAAAGCCCTTACCTGTGGCGAGTTCTCGATGGACGATGTAATCATTCTGTGCATAGATATATGCTACAGTTAGGACACATGCAAGTGAGTTCTCGTTGTTGTATGAGAGTATGCTCGTATTCTCATCATGCGCTTGATCAATAGCTTTGGCTACGTAGTCGGCATCACCTGCAAGTGTTGCTTTTAGGAGTTTATGTGAATTAGTTATTGTATCAGCAATTCTCCAACCGCTGTCTTCAATAGCATTCTCCAACTCCATTCTTACTTCCATATTAGGAATGTAACATTCCCGTTCTTCAGGATTGTAGGCAAGATAACCCAAGTGAATGAGGACAGTGAGCACGTCATCCTTACTTTTGATATCGTGCATGTCGTTCGAGAATTTTGTAACTCTTACGGGACATGAGCCACCAGCAATCATAGAGATAATATCATCTTTCAAACCCTCGAAGTTCATCTCAATGTATGTGGTAACCTTGTCGTATGCACCTGTCGATGCCCAGAAACTGCGGCATTCGTCTTGCAAAAGACTCATGATGACAGAATTAGGATTGAACATCGATTTCTCTTTGCCAATAATATAGCCATCATACCATTTTTCTATTTCATCATAGTCTCTGCCGTATTTCTCGCATAGAGCGATCACCTCTTTTTTAGTAAATCCAAGATGTGAGGCCATTCTGCCAGGATTGACCATAGAGTATTCCACAAAGTTATTCAGAGCAGACTCTGTATTGTACTTCTTGATGGGCAAGATGCCAGTCATATATACGCCAGCAAAGACTCTGAGGGTATTACTTCCCTTGAACATCCGTCTGAGCCAGTTGACATACGAGTCCATTACCTTGCTACCAGATTCAAACTCACGGCAGATGGCATCCCATTCATCAATGACCATGATGAAGGAATCTCCTGTTGCCTGATTGATGCGGATGAGCATTTCCATAAAATCATTGTTGAAATCATCAGGAATGATATTTGGATATGCCTCTCTAACATCTGCCTTCAACGCTTCCTGCATCTTGTCAATTATGGTTGGATCATCTTTGAACTGGGTGGTAAAGTCCGTAATGTCCAACTTGATTACAGGAAACTTGTTCAGATACTTTTCAAAAGATGGATCATGAGAAATCTCCAGATTCTCAAAGAGAGAGCGAGAATCGCATGAACGGTCATAATAGGCACAAAGCATGTTAGCCGCCATGGATTTACCAAAGCGACGTGAACGAGTTACACAGCTACGTCTTTGCTCTGTAAACAGTGTTCCGTTTATAACCGAGATAAGACCTGATTTGTCAACATAGGTTGAGTTCAGTACCTGTGAAAAATCGTAA
>JAZRYU010000150.1:0-18037 GCA_045600885.1 Prevotella sp. | reverse complement strand
ATCAGTCCTGAATTTTTTCAGAATAGGATTATTCTGACAGAACATAATTAAAGCCCAGAGTTGAAGCAGATTTAGCTGTACTCTGGGCTTTTTGTATGTTGGATCACACTCATTTCAAGCAGGTTAAGCCCTATGACTTGGTATTATAACAGAAAATAGGGCTTTAATGTTTACTTTATCGCTACTTTGGAAGCCCTTGGAAAACTCCTGACGGAGAAAACCCCTTAACGGAGAAAACAAAAACAAAGAAAACTCACCGCGGAATTGTTTTCAAAAGTTTCCGTTTTCTGCGTTTGGCAGTTTTCTGGGAGCTTGCGACCGTTTTCCTGCGCCCACTTATCAGCGACAATGGGAAAAATCAAGCGCGTTTTCTGTTAACATTATTTTACCTACCGGACAGTAATAATATTCAATATACTATGAGGATAAAAGGTAACTTTTGCCTGTCACTAAAGTGACGCAGAACATTTTTTAGTCATAATAAGGTACACAGGTACACTATGTCTTATAATGCGCTGAGTATCAGCGCTGTATGAATGTACCTTATGGTACATTAAAGGTACATCATAAGGTACATAGTCTTTTTGTAAGGTACATAGTCTTTTTGTAAGGTACATAGTATTTTTGTCTTTGGAGATTCATGGCGTTTTCTAGTAAGAAAATTAGATTTTTCTTATAAGAAAAATGCTGTTTTTCTAGCAAGAAACCGATTGCTATTGCTAAGGATTTTGATTCGCTTTGTGTACCTTTTTGTGTACCATAGTGCACCATAAGGTACATTGATTAAATGACTGATGTTCAGTTGTTTATAGGTATCGATGTACCTATGTACCTTGTTTTTGCAAAAAACTATCCCCATACTTTCTTGGCAGAAAGTATGGGGATAAAAAAATTGATTGTCTCGCGACAACCAATCTTCTAACCTTAATAATCTAATACCATGAAAAACACGGTGCAAAGTTACGACTATTTTTGAAACCTGCAAGTGTTTTTAGGAATAAATTACATATTTGTCAGGAATTTATGACTTTTATCAATTCGGGGTATATCCTTTGCACAGGTAACCCCATTACATTGTAGAAACTTCCGTCCATTCCTGTAACGCCTACATAGCCTATCCATTCCTGTATGCCATAAGCTCCAGCTTTGTCGAGAGGCTTGTAGGTTTCTACGTAGTAATCGATCTCTTCGTCAGAGAGTTCCTTGAAGCGAACTTCTGTGAGAACGGAGAAGTGAGAAAGGGTGAGGTCTTCCTTCGTACCAATGCAGACACCCGTGATGACATCGTGGGAACGACCGCTGAGCTGACGGAGCATCTGCTTAGCTTCTTCAAGTGTGGCAGGCTTCTCAAGAACCTCGTTGTCAACGATGACAACAGTGTCGGCGGTGAGTATAACCTCATCGTCAGCAATAGCGTCTTTATAGGCTTTAGCCTTGTTCTGGGAAAGGATTTCAGGGAGAGAGTAGCAGTCAACGCCCTCTGGGTGCGTCTCGTCAATGCCGCTGATAACGCGAACTTCAAAAGGAATATCGAGGCCGGCAAGAAGTTCCTTGCGGCGAGGGCTATTGGATGCGAGGATTAAGCGCTTCATATTTGGGGGATTTTTGGGAAGGGGAATCTTTGTTTCGAGGTTTCGAGGTTTCGGGATTTCGATAATTCGGGATTTCGATGTTTCGATAATTCGATGTTTCGATAATTCGGAGATTTCGAATTATCAATTATCAATTCTTCTACACGTGCTGCCATCCTTGTGCCTTTAGCTCAAACTCCTGGTCATCGCGTGCGATGAGTTGATAGCCGAGTTCCGGTCTGGTGATGTAGCCAATCATCTTGATGCCGTCAATCTGCTCAATCTTCTGGAGATCGCCGATAGGTACTGTGAAGAGAAGTTCATAGTCCTCGCCGCCGTTGAGAGCGCAGGTTGTTACGTTCATCTCAAACTCCTCTGCAGTAACGGCAGTCTGATAATCTATAGGGAGATTCTTCTCATAGATGCGGCATCCGCAGTTGCTTTGCTTGCAGATATGGCGTATCTCTGAAGAGAGACCGTCAGAGATGTCGATCATTGCCGTAGGACGAATGTCGAAAGAGGCAAGCTTCTCTATGATGTCTCCGCGAGCTTCAGGCTTAAGCTGTCGTTCAAGGAGATATTCCTTGCCTGCAAAGTCCGGCTGGAAGTTTACGTTAATCTGTTCGTTAGAACCTTTTGCTTTCTCCTGAGCCTCGCGTACCTGCTGATAATACACCGCCTTCTCGCGCTCAAGAATCTGCAAACCCATGTACGCAGCACCGAGATCTCCCGATACGCAGATAAGGTCAGTGTCCTTAGCGCCATTACGATAGACAATCTCGCTTTCCTCAGCAGAGCCTATGCAGGTGATGGAGATGGCAAGTCCGGTGAGGGAAGACGTAGTGTCGCCACCAACGATGTCAACATTCCATTTCTCGCAGGCACGACGAAGACCGCGGTAGAAGTCATCCATATCTTCCACAGAGAATCTCTTAGAGAGGGCTATGCTTACGACCATCTGTTCTGGTCTGCCGTTCATGGCGAAGATGTCTGAAATGTTCACCATGGCTGATTTGTAGCCAAGATGCTCAAGTCCTATGTAGGTGAGGTCAAAGTGTACGCCCTCCATCAGCATGTCAGTAGAGACGAGCGTACGGCGAGAACCATGGTCAAGAACGGCGCAGTCATCGCCCACGCCGTATATAGAAGATTTGTTGCGCAATTCGTGACCGTCAGTAAGATGGCTGATGAGTCCGAATTCGCCGAGTGATGATATTTCCATAGAAAAATTATTCCTTAAAACTGATTGTTACGACGTTGTTATTGTTTGTAGGTGCCGGACCGTCAGTCTGCTGTCCGTCGGCAGATACTTGTGAGGCAGATTCTGTAGAGTGGGATGGGGGAGTGGTCTGCCTATCCTGCGCAGAAGCTTCATCAGGCTGTGTGATAGCTGTGGCATCCTTATGGACATAGTCAAGGATGATCTGGTTGAACTCCTCTTCCTGGTCAAGCAGGATCCTGATGGTGATAGGCAGAATGTAAGCCGACTTGCGGAGGTCGTTGGAGAATCCGTTGAGGTTCTGCAGTCGGGTGGCATCTTTCTCCGTAGTCATCAGAATCTTTGGAGACGGCATGAAGGAGAATGTCTCGTTTATTTCATAGACCTCCTTCTCCGTAAACTGATGGTGATCCTGATAATGGAGCTCTTTAACGCGCATTCCGTATGGCTCAAGATCCCTGACGATGTTCTCCGGCGAACCGATGGCTGTAACGAGCAGGACATTCATCTTCTTCAGCGAGAGAAGAGACATCTCCGACAAAGTCTTATCGAAGAGCGGACGCAGCGGAGCGTAGTCAATGGTAGAGAAGAAGAGCTTCTGGAAGGCAAGCAGACGAATGTCGTTCGTTGCTACGCGAATGTCAAGCGGACTGATGTCCTGAGGACATTTTGTGATGACGATGATGTCAGCCCTCTTCTTGCTGCTTGCCGGTTCACGGAGCATTCCTACAGGCAGAAGATGGTCGCGTGCTATAGGTCTGTTAAAGTCCACGAGGAGGATGCTCAGTCCAGGCTCGATATAGCGGTGCTGGAAAGCATCGTCAAGCACGACGGCTTCCACCTTTTCCTCTTCTATCAGACGGTCAACACCATCGCAGCGCTTCTCGCAGACAGCCACGGTGACATCCGGAAACTTCTGGTGCATCTGGAACGGTTCGTCGCCGATGTCCTGCATGTCAGTCTTGTCCGTAGCAAGAACATAGCCCTCAGTCATTCTCTTGTAGCCACGACTGAGCACAGCAACCTTGCATGACTTGCGCAGCAGCTGCAAGATGTATTCCGTGTGCGGCGTCTTGCCTGTGCCGCACATTGTGATGTTGCCCACGGAGATAATCGGAATGTTATAGCTACGTCTTTTCAGCACGTTCGTGTCGAAAAGATGATTGCGTATGGCTATAATGATACCGTAAATCCAGGAGATAGGATAGAGGAGGAATTTCATTTACTTGATGTTTAATATGAAAGGAAGGCGAGCCTGAATGCGGTCCTGATCGTTGATGTTCTTGATGAGCATGAAAGGAGTGTAGAAATCACCGAGAGTCTCCTTGAGCTTGTCGTCGAGAATATGCTTCTCTGTCTTCTCAGCAAACAACTTGAGAGATTCATCATCCTTAGAAGGATAAGCAGTCTGATGATATTCTTTTACCTTAGCAAGGTCAGCAGCCTTCTTCACGGCAACGTCGATACCGCCAAGTTCGTCAACAAGCTTATGCTTGATGGCATCCTGACCGAGCCAAACACGACCCTGTGCCACCTCGTTAACAGCGTCTTTCTTCATCTTTCTGCCTTCAGAAACGCGAGAGAGGAAGAGGTCGTAGCCACGAGTGATATACTTGTTGAGGAATTCCATCTCATCCTCATTGATAGAACGTGACATTGTGCCGAAGTCAGCATGAGCATTAGTCTTGACAAGGTCATACTTCACGCCAAGTTTCTCTGTGATAAGTTCGCTGAAGTCAGGGAACATGCCGAAGATACCGATGGAACCAGTGAGAGTGGTCTTCTCGGCAACGATGTAGTTTGCAAGACAGCTCATGTAGTAACCACCAGAAGCAGCCATGCCGCCCATAGACACTACTACCGGCTTCTTAGCCTTGAGCTTCTTGAATGCCTGCCACATCTTCTCAGAAGCAAAGGCACTACCGCCACCGCTGTTAACACGGAGAACGACAGCCTTGACATCATCATCGTCAGCAAGCTGCATAAGGTCATCGGCTACGCGGTCGCCAACAATCTGAGTGCTTCCGTCGCTGTTGAGACCAGAAGCAACCTCGTCAACGATGTCGCCGTATGCATAGTAAACGGCAATCTCTTCGCCATCAGTATCTACAGGACTTTCTTTGCTCATAGTCGTCATAGACACCTTGTTGATCTCGACGTCCTTTTCAATCTTGAGCATCTTCTTGACGATGTCCTTAACCTGGTCACGCTGTACGAGCTGGTCAACCATCTTGGTACTTACATACTCCTTTTGGTCGCCAAAGACGATAAGGCTGTCAGCGTAGGTGTTCAGTTTCTCTGCAGAGATGTTTCTGCTCTTTGAAACGTCGGCAACGATATTGTCCCAAATGCCCTGAACGTATGCTGTGATCTGCTCGCGGTTAGGCTCGCTCATGCCATCAGCAGTGTACATTTCAGGTGCGCTCTTGTACTTGCCCACCTTTGTGACAGTATATTTGATGCCGAACTTTGCAAGTGCGTCCTTGAGGAACATAGGGTTAGAAGCCATACCGTGCCAGTCGAGCATACCCTGCTCATGGATGAGAATCTTATCAGCAACGGAAGCGAGGTAGTAAGTGCCTGTGGTATATTGGTCGCCGTAAGCAACAATCCACTTGCCCTTCTGCTTGAATTCAAGGAGCTGGCGGCGAACTTCTTCAAGAGAAGCGTAGGAATCAGGTACGAAAGCACCGCAGTCAAGGTAGATACCCTTGATGTCGTCATTCTCCTTAGCTTTCTTAATGTTGGCAACAAGTTCATCGAGAGCAAGAGACGAAGTGCCTTCGCCGAGGAACATGCTGAGAGGGTCAGTTTCAGAGCGCTCTGTCAATTGTCCGTTAAGGCTGATGACGAAGACAGAATTTTCCTTGATAGATTCACCTCCTGAGCCGGAAACGATCATGCCGACCAATGAGAAGATAAAGAATAGAGCCATGATGGCACCAAACACCATGATGCCGACAACTGTCGCCAATACTGATTTTAAGAAATTCATAGTAGGTATTTTTAGGTTGTTTTTTGCGTTAGTTTACTAATAAATAATGTGCAATCTTGCGCAAAGTTACAATTTTTTATCATTTTGCTATAAGAATTACGCGAAAATATGAATATTTTCCGAAAAAAATGTACTTTTGCAAACAAAAACGATTATGATAACCATTCTTGGACCGACTGCTTCCGGCAAAACAAAGCTCGCTGTTGCACTTGCAAACGCCGTTGACGGAGAAATAATCTCTGCCGACTCAAGGCAGGTGTATAAGGGAATGGACATCGGCACGGGTAAGGATCTTGCCGACTATGTGTTGCCTTCAGGAGAAACGGTCAGACATCATCTGATAGATATCTGCGAAGCCGGCGAGAAGTATAATCTCTTCCGTTATCAGGAAGATTTCCAGAAAGCCTACGATGATATCAGGAGCCGAGGTAAGCAGCCGATACTTTGCGGTGGAACCGGACTCTACATAGAGGCCGTGCTGAAGCAGTATAATCTGCAGCGAGTGCCAGAGAATAAGGCTCTCAGGGAATCACTTGCGGGAAAATCTCTTGAAGAACTGACCGCCATGCTTGAGGAACTGAAGAAGAAAACAGGTTCTAATATGCACAATAAGACGGATGTGGATTCATGCAAGCGTGCGATAAGGGCTATTGAGATTGAAACTTACTGCCTGGAGAATCCGAAGGAGACGGCAGCGGAGATTGAAGGACAGTCGTTCGCTTCTGTAAGTTCTGTGACAGATGCCTTTGATTCTCAGAAAGCACCGCTGATTTTCGGAACGGATATTTCAAGAGAACTGCGTCGTGAGAAGATAACATATCGCCTGAACGAAAGACTGAAGGAAGGCATGGTGGAAGAGATACGTGGCATTATGGACAGTGGGGTAGCGCCAGAAGATCTTATATACTATGGTCTTGAATATAAGTTTGTTACGCTATATCTCACGGGCGAGCTGACGTATGAAGAGATGTGCAGACAACTGGAGATTGCCATTCATCAGTTTGCGAAGAGACAGATGACGTGGTTTCGCGGAATGGAAAAGCGCGGTCTGCATATAGAATGGATTGATTATGAACTGCCAATGGAGCAGAAAGTTCAGTTTATACTTGATAGAATACGATAATGAAATACGCAGTAATATATTGTCCAAAGCAGAGTCTTTCCGTGAGAGGAAAGATGAAAAGTCAGGTTGAGGAACTCTTCAAGAGCAAGAACCTTGACTATAACCTCTATGTGGCATCGAAAGAGAACCCAGTGAATGTCCTGGTCAACATAGCTGTTGCAGAAGGTTGCAGAACGATTGTTGTCGTTGGTGGCGACCGCTCTCTGAATCTTGCTGTGAATGCCATACTCGGACAGCCAGAGAAGGTAAGGAAGGATATTAACGTTGGAATCATTCCTTACGGTGTGATCAATTCCTTCTCTCGCTTCTGGGGACTGAAAGATGCTTCTGTTGAGGATTGTGTGGACTATATTGTTCATGGCAGCATCCGAAAGATAGATGCTGGCTGCATACATTATATAAATAAGAACGACGAGCGCTGTCATCGTCATTTCCTGAATTGCATAAACATCGGTCTTTCGGCGCATATTACCCGTGTGCGTCATACCACTCGCAGTCTGCTGTTTTCCCGCAAGCTGTCTTTCCTTGTTTCTACGCTCATCCTTATCTTCCAACGTTCGGTTTATAAGATGAAGTTTGCACTTAACCATGAGGAGGTTGATGGAAACTTCATGACGATATGTATCGGAAACTGTACCGGCTATGGTCAGACACCTTCTGCTGTGCCTTACAACGGAATGCTGGACGTGTCGGCAGTGACTATCACGCAGCTTTCAGGAATAGTGATGGGTTTCTATCTCCTTCTGACGGGAAAATTCCTTAAGCACCGCAATGTACAGCCTTACAGAACGAGAAAGATTGTTTTCTCAGAAGTGCAGTCGAATGCGGTGAGTGTTGACGGTGCGATGATAAATACGCCGAAAGGTGAGTTTACGATTGACATCCAGAAGGAAGTGATAAACTTTATCGTTCCCTATAGGAAACAGGTATGAAAATAGGTCTTGGTGGTAATTTGTTTCCAAGGGGTAGGGCATTGTGTAGGGCGAGGATTTGGCTCTCCCTTCGGCCGCCGAGCTAAACCTTCCGAGCCGTTTGTGGAGTAAAACCTGAATTGCGACTCGGAAATCCTCGCCCTACAATACAAAAAAGTGCGGCATTTGAGTGCCGCACTTTTTTCGTGGATATTGTTTCTTGTTTTTACTTTGCGTATGCAACAGAGCGAGTCTCACGGATAACGGTAATCTTAACCTGTCCTGGGTAAGTCATCTCGTTCTGGATCTTTGTTGCGATTTCGCCGCTGAGAGCCTCAGTCTGCTTGTCGTCCATCTTGTCTGCGCCAACGATTACGCGGAGCTCACGACCAGCCTGAATAGCGTAAGTCTTTGTTACGCCTGGGTAACTCATAGCGATAGCTTCAAGGTCGTTGAGGCGCTTGATGTAAGCTTCAACAATCTCACGACGTGCACCTGGACGAGCACCAGAGATGGCATCGCAGACCTGTACGATAGGAGCGAGGAGAGTGTTCATCTCGCATTCATCGTGGTGAGCGGCAATAGCATTGCAGATGTCTGGCTTTTCCTTGTATTTCTCTGCAATCTTACCACCATAGAGTGCGTGTGGAAGATCTGTCTCCTCATCAGGCACCTTACCGATGTCGTGGAGAAGTCCGGCACGCTTAGCCTTCTTAGGGTTAAGACCAAGCTCAGCCGCCATGATAGCACAGAGATTAGCTGTTTCGCGAGCATGCTGGAGAAGGTTCTGACCGTAAGAAGAACGGTACTTCATCTTACCAACGATGCGTACGAGTTCTGGGTGAAGTCCGTGAATACCGAGGTCGATAGTAGTACGCTTACCGATTTCTACGATCTCCTGATCCAACTGCTTCTTAACCTTTGCCACAACCTCCTCGATGCGGGCTGGGTGGATACGACCGTCAGCAACGAGCTGGTGGAGGGCAAGGCGACAAACCTCGCGGCGGATTGGATCGAAACCAGAGATAACGATAGCCTCAGGTGTGTCGTCAACGACGATTTCTACGCCAGCAGCAGCTTCGAGAGCACGGATGTTACGACCTTCACGACCGATGATGCGACCCTTTACTTCGTCATTATCAA
The DNA here is from genome assembly GCA_045600885.1 of Prevotella sp. Lineage (GTDB taxonomy): Bacteria > Bacteroidota > Bacteroidia > Bacteroidales > Bacteroidaceae > Prevotella. The sequence continues at coordinate 9,075 of JAZRYU010000150.1, read as the reverse complement.
TGTGGAAAACGCTTACGGAATTCTCAACAGCTGTTTCTGTAGCTGTGCGCTGGATAGTCTGAATAACGATCTTCTTAGCCTGAGCAGCAGCGTTGAGCTTTGCCTCGTCAACAATCTCGTTGATGTAAGCCTGAGCCTGAGTGCGAGCTTCGTCCTTGAGACTTTCGATGAGACGGTTGCGAGCATCCTCCGCACTGAGACCAGAGAGCTCTTCAAGCTTCTCGCGCTCCTGCAAGATCATTGCGTCAACCTCTTCCTGCTTCTTAGCAAGGACCTCCTTGTCAGCATCGTTCTTCTTCTGCTGTCTTTCAACCTCCTGCTTAGTCTTGTTGAACTCATCTTTCTGCTTGTTGAGTTCGTCCTTCTGCTTGTTGAAATCCTCACGCTGCTGGTTGAGAGTTTCCTGCTTCTGGTTGATAGTGTTCTCGCGCTGTTTCAGGCGGTTTTCGCTTGCCTGAATCTTTGAGTTGCGCGACTGCACCTCGCGGTCAAGTTCCTGCTTCTTGTTAAGGAACTTTTCCTTCACCTCGAGCATTTTCTTCTCTTTAATAACTTCGGCCTCAGTCTCGGCCAATTCCATTTTTCGGTTATATATGCCTTTCAGAACATAGCGAAAGGCCAGATAACCCAGCACGGCTCCAATGATGAGTCCTGCTACAGGTAATATAATCAATAATGTATCTGACATGATTTTTTATTGTGTATAATGATTTTTGATTGATTCGCTGTTTAAGTTTTTTGAAATCAGCATGTTTCTGCAGAAGAAACAGCCTTCTCATTGTTTACAAAATCTCTTCAACCTCTTTTGTCAGCGATGTAAGAACGTCATTATACACTTCCGTATCGTTTCGTTGCTTCTCTTTCTCAAGACGCAACGCTATGTCTATCATTGCCATCATAAGAACTTCCTCCTGTGACTTCGTCTTAATGAAGTGCTGGACATAGTTGTTTATGGTGGTGTTGATGTTTTTTGCGGCTTCGCGATACAGCGGTTCATCCTTCATCGGGATGGTAATTGGCATCGTGAGACCGTTGACGATAAGTCGTATGTTGATATTTCTTTCTTCTGTCATCGCAGACAAGGCTTGCTTGCTTCTACTCTTCTGAACTGAGTAGGGCAATCGTTCTGTTCACATCTCTAATAAGCTTGGATAATCTTGCTTTCGCTTTGTCCGCATCTTCCTCCGATGCAGTGATTATCTTTGCCATTTTAAGATGTTCATAGTCAGTTTTAAGCTGAGCTATTTGTTGTTGCAGAGCTTTTGTCGCGTCGTCTTTCTCCTTGAGTTCCTGCTTGAGTCTGGCGACCTCTTCCTTCGTTTCTTTGTGCTGAAAAACAAGCTGTCTAACCCTTGTTGTCAGTCTTCTTAGGATGTCGTTTTCTTCTTGCATGATAGGAGTTATCGGCGGCAAAGTTACAATTTTTTATTTGAAAGTCAAAGATTTATTGATGTTTTCTTGCTCAAATCGCGACTTTTGTGCCGTTTTTGTGTGGCAAACGTGATTCTACCGCATTATTTTGCAGTATTTTCTTCGTAGTTTTGCTTTGGTTCGTTCTTCGCAAGCATAACAATCTGGAACACGTAATCAGTAATCCACTTCTGAGTGAAACCGAGTTTTGCGTTGAGTTTTCTGATGCCAACAACAGTCTTCATAACTCCCGGCTCAGAGAAGTCGTTCTTTGTGAAGATATCGTTGATGGTCTTTTCCGTCATCGTATAGATAGCCTTCTTGAAGAACGATGGCATGCGAAGTTTGAGCTTCATGAGGTTGCCTACGAGCATCATGAGATCTTGAGTGAGTCCCTGAAACTGGTACATGAAGGTCTGGATATCCTGCATTTTCTTGCAGTTCTTCTTGATGCTTTGGTCTATCTCTGTGAAGAAATTGTCTTCGGTGGAATAAACGTCCTGAATCATTTTCTTACAGCGTTTCTTCTCGCCGACGCCGAGCTTGTTGTTTACCGTTGGCACTTTGAGTGTGGTCTTGAAAGTGCGGAGGTCAGGAAGCATGGCAATGTTGGTGATGCCAACTTTTTCTGCAATAGCAGCTTGGAAATATACGCGGATGAGGGTCATGTAGTCCTCAATACCGCCTGTCTTATGTTCGTCTTCCTGCTTTTTCTTTCCGAAAAGTTTGCTAAATAATCCCATTTATTTTAATGTGTTGAATAGGCTGTGTCAGCCATGAGAATTGTGTATTTATTTGGTGCAAAAGTGGCATTTTTATGTGCCTTCTGATGCGTCTTTGAATGATTTACGCTGCAAAGTTACGCTTTTTTTGATAAAAAAGAAAAAAAATGTTTAGTTTTTCTATAAAAAACTGTACCTTTGCCACGAAAATGTCCGTTTTGTGACATTATTAACCTCGCATTTTTTGAATAATCTATGAAAGGAATTGTACTTGCCGGCGGCTCAGGAACCCGTCTTTATCCGATAACAAAGGGAATAAGCAAACAGCTGTTGCCTATATTCGATAAACCGATGATTTATTATCCTATTTCGGTGTTGATGAATGCCGGAATACGCGAGATATTGATTATCTCTACTCCTCATGATTTGCCAGGTTTCAAGCGTCTGCTTGGAGACGGAAGTCAGTTCGGCGTTGAGTTCTCCTATGCAGAGCAGCCTTCACCAGATGGACTTGCACAGGCATTCATAATTGGTGAGGACTTTATTGGAGATGATTCTGTCTGCCTTGTACTGGGTGATAATATCTTCCATGGTTCTGGCTTCACGCATCTTCTTCATGAAGCTGTTGAGAATGCTAAGGAGAACAAGGCTACGGTTTTCGGTTATTACGTAAACGATCCTGAACGCTATGGCGTGGCAGAGTTTGACGAGGATGGTAACTGCCTCAGCATTGAGGAAAAACCTAAAGAGCCAAAGAGTAACTATGCTGTTGTAGGCTTGTATTTCTATCCGAACAGTGTTGTAGAGATAGCAAAGAACATTAAACCTTCAGCACGTGGTGAGCTTGAAATAACAACCGTCAATCAGGAATACTTGAAGAAGAATGAGCTGAAGGTTCAGACTCTTCTGCGAGGATTTGCATGGCTTGATACAGGTACCCACGACAGTCTTAGCGAAGCTTCAATCTTCATCGAGGTGATAGAGAAGCGTCAGGGCTTGAAGATAGCTTGTCTCGAGGAGATCGCCTTCCGAAACGGATGGATTACAGCTGAGACGCTTGAAGAAGTTGCCCAGCCTATGGCTAAGAATGCATACGGTCAGTATCTTCTTAAGCTTATTGGCAAATAAGGTAGCAGATTAATAGAATATAATAACAACCAAACATATCTTACATTGTAATTATTATGGAGCAAACTACAGTTGAAGAGTCCGAAAAGAAATATTATGTAGAACCACAAGAAGAGGCTGGATTTTTTGATTTTATGAAAATCTGGAGGATTCTCGTCCTCTACTGGTATTGGATTATTATCTGTGGCGGATTGGGATTTGCTGCTGCCTGGACATATCTTAAATATGTGCAGCCAGTTTACTCATCTTCTGCCAAGATTCTCATAAAGGAGAATGATCAGCGTGCCAGACGTAGTGCACTTTCTGTTTCCGACCTTGGTACGGTGACAGAGAGTAGTGGCTTTGAGAATGAGCAGGAAATCCTTAAGTCTTCTGGTCTTGCTGCTGATGCTATCAGAAATCTCAAGCTTTACATTTCATATTCTCTCAAGGGACGCTTTGCTACTCATACCATGTACAAAGACGAGCCTGTTTCCGTGGATATTAGAAGCGAGAAAATAGAGAAGCTTAACAAACCGATAAACATCGTCATCACTCGCAAGAAGAATGGCGAGTATAATGCGGCAATTTCTTACTTCGTGCCTATTTCTGAGTTTGAGAGCGAGCCTACTGCATATAGTAAGAATGTGAAGATAACTTCTTTTCCTTCTTCTATATCAACTAAAGTGGGTACTATTACCTTTAATAAGAATAAGGGCGAACTGAGTGAAATGGCTGAAGAGCATGTAACTATTCAGTCTCCTCAGGCTGCTGGTCTTCAGTGGGCTGGTAAGCTTACTGTTACTCCTGCTTCAAAAGAGACTTCTGTTGTTAACGTTTCTCTGACAGACCAGAACATTCAGCGCAGTATTGACTATGTGCGTGAGCTCGTGAAGTGTTACAACCTTCAGGCTAACGATGACAAGAACGAGAAGGCTCTCCGTACAAAGGAGTTTATTGACGAGCGTCTTGGTAAGATGGCTGATGAACTTGATAAGACTGACGAGAGACTTCAGAAGTTCCTTGAGGAAAATAAGACTATCGGTATCGATGCTAGTTCTGAGAAGGCGTTCTCTCAGACTACTGAGTATGAGCGCAAACTTGCAGACCTTGCTATGCAGGAGGATATTATTCAGAGCTTAGTTGAGTTTGCTCGCCGTCCGAATAATCATTATCAGGTTATCCCTTCAAATGTCGGACTTTCAGATGCATCTTCAAGTTCTCTGATTAATCAGTATAACACTCTTGCAATGGAGCGCAAGCGTCTGCTCCGCACTGCGTCAGAGAAGTCGCCTGTAGTGGTTGAGATTTCTCAGCAGATGGATGAGGTCTGGGCTTCTATTAATGATGCTCTTGACCAGAATCTTAAGAATCTTGCCATCCAGCGTAGTGCTATGGAAAAACAGCTCGGAGGTTCTGAGGCTGGCGTTGGACAGAGTCCGGAACAGCAGAAGAAGCTCAAGCAGATTGGTCGTGCGTCTGAAATCCAGCAGGGTCTTTACCTTACTCTTCTCCAGAAGCGTGAGGAGAACCAGATTCAGCTTGCTTCAACAGCAGACAAGGCGCGTCTGATTGAACCTGCCCGCTTCGTGGCTCAGGTGGCTCCAAACCGTAACATGATTCTTCTCATCGGTCTTGGCATCGGTCTGCTCTTGCCTTTCGTTATTCTCTTGGTTATTGACTTCTTCCGCTATAAGATTGAAGGCCATGCTGACGTAGCTAAGATGACTACACTTCCTATCCTTGCAGACATCGCTGTCGCTAACGAAAGATCAAAGGAGCGTGGAGATGTTGTCGTCAAGAAGAATACGAATAACCAGATGGCGGAAATCTTCCGAAGCGTTCGTACGAATGTCCAGTTCATGCTGCCAGAAGGAAAGAAGCGTATTATGCTTACCTCTTCTCTCTCTGGTGAGGGTAAGACATTCATCGCTGCTAACCTTGCTGTTAGTTTCGCGCTTCTCGACAAGAAGGTTGTTATGCTCGGTCTTGATATCCGTCGTCCTCGTCTTGCTAACCTCTTCAAGCTCGAAGGCGTGAAGGACGTTCAGGTGGGTATCTCTACTCTTCTTACATACGACGATCCTACTTGGGAGGATATTTCGGAGAATCTGGTTTCTTCTCAGGTGAACGAAAACCTCGACCTTATGATGGCAGGACCTATTCCTCCAAACCCATCAGAGCTTCTCGAACGTCCAGCATTGGAGAAGATTCTTGATATCCTTGCAGAGCATTATGACTATATCATCATGGATACCGCGCCTATCGGTATCGTGACCGATACAATTCATATCGGCAAGTTCGCAGATGCTACAATCTATGTAACTCGTGCTGATTATACTCCAAAGGCTTGTATCGCTGGCTTGAACGAGCTTGTTGAGACAAAGAAGCTTCATAATGTCGGTGTCGTAATCAATGGCGTCGATATGTCTAAGAGAAAGAATGCCTACGCTTACGGCTATGGTCGCTATGGTAAGTACGGACGCTACGGCTATGGACATAAGTACGGCGGTTATGGTCGTTACGGACGTTATGGAGGCTACGGCAGCTATGGTAGTTATGGTAGCTATGGCACTTACGGTAACTACAGAAACAGTCGTTACGGTAGTAAGAAGGATGATTCTGTGAAGACTCGCGGAAAATTCCTCTAAAGTAAACGCTACAGCAGATTTGTACACATTAATTATATATAAAGGAGGATTTTAAAGTCCTCCTTTTTCAACCCTTTTATTTCTCCAATGAATATAGCAGTAGATTTTGACGGAACAATCGTCACACATGAATACCCTAAGATAGGTCGCGAGCTTCCTTTCGCTGTTGCGACGTTAAAGAAATTGCAAGAAGATGGTCATAATCTGATCCTCTGGACGGTGCGTGAGCATGAACTCCTGCAAGAGGCTATAGACTGGTGTGAGAAGCGCGGACTGAAATTCTATGCCGTAAACAAGGATTATCCGGAGGAGACTCATGAGACGAATGATTTCTCTCGTAAACTGAAAGTTGACATGTGGATAGACGACCGTAATGTCGGAGGACTACCTTCATGGGGAGAGATCTATCAGATTATCCATGACCATAAGACTTATGAGCAGATTCTTTCTGATTCTAATAAGGGAATTGATGACTATAATCCGCCTAAGAAAAAGCATTGGTGGAACTTTTAAATGCTCGGGAATCGTTTCTTTTAACAAAAATGTTAAAAAGAATTAATATCAAAAAAACGCACTGTTAACGCACACAGCTGCGTTTTTTCTTTTTTAATCCATAAAATAGTCGTACCTTTGCACCCGAAATAAAAGTAGTTTCGCTTTTGAAGAGGCTTCTCAAGCTTGCTTGATGGTCGTTCAAAACACGGAATCTGCATAAGTTGAACTTGACATTTTTCGTTGTGCTGCTTTGGAGGCAGTGAATGATTAAGGAGTGAAGTACCCTGTGATTGGGTCCATGATCACTGAAGATGTCACAGCAGGAAAGACCTTTTGGTTCCTTTCCCCCGACATTGAAAAATCCTAAGTGTCAGAAATTTAATTTTATGTCAAAAGGTATTAAAATTGCTATGGTGTTTGCCATACTTTGTGTTTCTCTTTCTCAGTCGGCTAAGAACACAAGCCGTGGTAATGATAACGATTCACTCGTATGCAAGCAGGTAGCTGAAAAAACTGTCGAAAACAAACAAACAAATGACGCCGCTTATTGGGGCGCAGTAATGAACGCCATTATTCAGGTGGAAAGTGGCGGAAACAGCAGAGCAGTCAATGGTCAGTATGTTGGCGCTATGCAGATTGGTCCAATCCTTGTTAAGGATTGTAATAACATTCTCCAATCACGTAAGATTAGCAAGCGTTATACTCTGGCTGACCGTTATAGCGTAGAGAAGTCTAAGGAAATGTTCCTCCTTATCCAGTCTCGCTATAATCCTTCAAAGAATATTGAGAAGGGAATCCGTATCTGGAACGGTGGCTGCAACTATCGTACGGCATCAACCAATGGTTATTATCGCCGCGTGATGAGCAAGATGAGGAATGCGTAAGTTTTCCTGGAAGGAATAATCCAAGGGGATGTATCAGTTTAATCTGGTGCATCCCCTTGAACTTTTTGCATGTTTTGTTGTCCAATTTCCGCTTTTATTGTTCCTAAAGGGAAATGACGTGATAAATTGTGCGGAAAAATTTGGACGGTGTGTTGAGATTTGCTAACTTTGCAAGCGAAATAATTAACTATCTAAACAATTCTTTTTTTTACCATGAATGTACAAAACATCATGAGCCAGCTTGAGGCTAAGCACCCAGGCGAGGCTGAGTATCTTCAGGCAGTTAGGGAAGTTCTCGTTTCTGTGGAGGATGTCTATAATCGTCATCCTGAATTTGAGAAGGCGAAGATCATCGAGCGTCTTGTTGAGCCGGAACGTATCATTACCTTCCGCGTACCTTGGGTTGACGATAAAGGTGAGGTGCAGGTGAACCTTGGCTATCGAGTTCAGTATAACTCTGCCATCGGACCTTATAAAGGCGGATTGCGCTTCCATGCTTCGGTGAATCTCTCTATTCTTAAGTTCCTTGGTTTTGAGCAGACTTTCAAGAATGCCCTGACCACTCTTCCTATGGGTGGAGGAAAGGGTGGATCTGATTTCTCTATCCGAGGTAAGAGTGACAATGAGGTGATGCACTTCTGCCATGCCTTTATGAATGAGCTCTATCGCCATATTGGTCCTGACGAGGATGTGCCTGCAGGTGACATTGGGGTTGGTGCAAGGGAGATTGGTTATCTCTTCGGCCAGTATAAGAAACTTAAGCATGAGTACGGTGGAGTCCTTACTGGAAAAGGACTGGAGTGGGGTGGTAGTCGCATCCGCCCTGAGGCAACGGGTTTCGGCGCACTCTATTTCGTGGAGGAAATGCTTCATGCCCATGGTCATGACATAAATGGCAAGACTGTGGCTATTTCTGGTTTCGGTAATGTGGCATGGGGAGCAGCAAAGAAGGCAACAGAACTGGGAGCAAAGGTCATTACTATCTCTGGACCTGACGGTTACATCCTTGATGAGGATGGCATTTCTGGCGAAAAGATTGATTATATGCTCGAATTGCGTGCTTCCGGCAATGATGTCGTTCAGCCATACGCAGACGAGTTCCCAGAATCAAAGTTCTTTGAGGGTAGGAAACCGTGGGAGGTTAAGGTGGATATTGCTCTTCCTTGTGCTACTCAGAATGAACTTGATGGTGCTGATGCTCAAAAGCTTATCGATAACGGTACGCTTTGTATCGCTGAGGTATCTAATATGGGATGTACCGCTGAAGCTGCAGAACTGTTTGTTGCAAACGGTAAGATCTTTGCACCAGGAAAGGCTGTTAATGCTGGCGGTGTAGCAACTTCTGGCTTGGAGATGACGCAGAATTCAATGCGTCTTCTTTGGAGTGAACAGGAGGTTGATGACCGTCTTCACTACATCATGCGCAGCATTCATGAGCAGTGTGTCAAGTATGGAAAGCGTTCTGATGGCTATATAGACTATGTGAAAGGCGCAAATATAGCAGGTTTTATGAAGGTAGCAAAGGCAATGCTTGCGCAAGGTGTTGTATAATAAAATATATTAAATGTACGCACGCGAAGGCGATTTGACGATTGTCAAATAAGCGATTATTTTTGCAACTTTTCCTTGAAAAAGCTTGTGAGGTTTGTGAAATAGTCCTACCTTTGCACCCGCTAAAACGAAAACGGGGCGCTTCCCAGGAGCAAATCCGAGGCAAGCGGGAACGGTAAGTTAAGGCATTTACAATCGATCTTTGAAAGATTTACATAGACAGAAAGTAGTACAAGAAGCAAAGGAAAATGATTT
>JAZRYU010000149.1:0-2704 GCA_045600885.1 Prevotella sp. | reverse complement strand
CGAAGAAGACAGAATATTTGCAAAAACAGCATAATGGAGAACGGATTAACCGAAAAGAAGCTAACTGCATCAAGAACGGTTACGAAAGTCGCCAAAACGCTTGGTGATTAACATAGAATGCGCCATGGGGCGTCGTTTCCAAAGCGCCGCAAAACAAATATTATTAACCCATTAAAAACCAGCTTTAACCCACCAAAGCATATTATAATCTCCCTCCCCTTGGGGGAGGGTCGGGGTGGGGCTTATGATCACATTTATTCAATCCATCAAAGACACTAGGACGCTGCGCCTGACGCAAGAGGTATGGGAAAGCCTCATTTCCTCTCCGCAGACGCAGCTCTACATCACAGAGTTCCGCAAAAGCGGAAATCTGGACATGAAGCAGAGACTGCCAGCGGTCAACTTCCACGGCTACGACCCAAAAGTCTTGAAGGGTCAGCTTGGCTCACGAAAGCAAGCAGACCTTGTGCCGACAGGTCTCTTCATGCTTGACGTGGACCATATTGACAAACCGCAAGCGGTCTTTGAAATCTTCCTTAAGAGGATGAAAGCCGAAGGTTTGGAGCTGAACGAGTATGTGGCTCTTGCCCACATCACACCTTCGGGCAAGGGCTTGCGAATCGTCATGAAGGGCAGACAGAACAGCACAATCAAAGACGATCAGGCTTGGCTTGCCTCAATGCTCTGCGTGCAGCATGACGAATGCACGAAAGACCTCTCCCGCTGGTCTTTCATCCCGATGAAGAAAGACATTCTTTTCATTAACCCTCAAATCCTTTTTGCTGATGCAGAAGAAACGACCTACAACAAAACCGCTCAATCACAGCCTCAAAGAGTATCTGCAAGTAAAGCGAATGCTCCTCAGAAAATATCCGCAGCTGATGAAGAAGGGAATGATACAAATTCTTCCGGCAAGGACTTTCCCGAGAACTACCGCGGCATCCCGTACCAGAAAATCGTTGAAGCACTCATTCAGTACCACGGCGGCACGCCAGAAGTCGGCGAACGACACCAGACTATCATCACTCTCGCCAACGACCTCCGCTCAATCACAGACTCAAACGTGGACTGGCTCCTCTCGCTCATTCCTAACTTCGATAAGCCAGACTATGAGAAGCGCGATGCTATCACTTGGAGCGTTCAGCACCACTCTCTTCGCAAGACTAAAGCTCTGGATGCTGTCCTTGACTGGCTGCAGAACGGAAAGCCATTCTCCGCAGAACAGGCACGAGAGGAGGAAATCAATAGCCTTGATGAGGAGGCAGAAGAGAACCGCAAGAATGAAGTTCTTAAAAGCATTCCTCAAATGCCCGATAAGCTACCACGCCTTGTAGAGCTGCTGACATCAAAGGTCATGGACTTCCAGCGTCCTGCCCTTGCGCAGATGGTCTTCCCAGCTCTCGCCGCTCATGTGGCTGACTCCGTGTTCATCAACAACGAAAACAAGAAATTTGAACTCTCGCTCATGGGAGTGGTCGTAGGCAAGCAATCGGTCGGAAAGGGCTGCATTGATGCGCCGATAGAATGCATCATTGACAGCATACTCATTGAGGACGAACAAGCACGCGAGGAACTCAGAGCATGGGCAGAGGCAAACCAAAACAAGAAAGCAAATGAAAAAGGCACGACTCGCCCAGAGAAACCGATCAGAATCTTCAATACAGATACAACACCAGCTGCTCTTCTTGCCAACCTCTATAATGCTCAGCACAACGGTTATGCCAAGAATCTCTGCTGCTTCACCAAGAGCGAAGAGATTGAGGAGATGTACGACATGTCGCCGACAGCAGGGCGCAGCAAGGTGGCACAGCTTATCAAGAAGACCTACGACCGTGGTCGCATTGGTTCAGAGAGATTTACTTCTTCAGCGGCCAATTACACTACTGTACTACGATGGAACTGGATTACGGCTTGCACGCCTGAGAAGGCAAAAGCCTTTTTCAAGAAGGTTCTTACAGACGGAACGCTCTCGCGCGTTGACTTTGCAGCGATTATCCCGACTGAGGAAGACATCAACTTTGTCTATGGTGATTACGACGAAGACTTCGAAAATGCACTAGAGCCTTACATCAAGAATCTCCGTGACTTCCGCTGCGAGTATAACAACAAGGGCAGAATCATCCCATTCCGCATTGCAGAGCTGTCACGCATAGAGCAGGAAATGGATGAATACATCCGCGACTACTCAAAGACCATGCCCGACGACACTTGGCGCAACTTCGCTTGGCGAACAAAGCTAAACTGCCTTAAGAAGATCATCGTCCTCTTCATCGCCAACGGCGGCAGATGGGAAGAGAGCTTTGAAGAATTCTGCTGGTGGTCGTTCTATTACTCAATGTGGGTAAAGATGAACCTCTTCTACGAAAAAGCTTCCGAGGCATTCGGCGAGGAAAGCATCGTGGCGAATGTATGGACAAGCAGCCCATTAGAGCTTGTCGGCGATAAGTTTACACGAAAGGAGATTTACGATGCTTTCCGTAAGTGTGGCAAGAAATCGCCAGGGCATAACTTGCTTACTTCTTACCTTAAACATGGTTCTATTATTAGGACAGGTATCGACGAATTTAACCCACATTGCAGCAAGCTTTGAGCCTATATGTTAAATAATGTTTAGAAAATTACCCTAAAGTGGTGTTTTTCCTCCATTTTCTTATGATTTTTAGTTAATAATGGTTAATCTTGCCCGTCGTTCCCAAAAAACGCG
>JAZRYU010000148.1:0-2482 GCA_045600885.1 Prevotella sp. | reverse complement strand
AGCCAGTTTTTCAAGTGGGCTCTTCTGTGCTTTACGGCGACTTTACTATAAAGATTTCGCTGCCCGCAGATAGAAATAGCCCTTTATCTTTGCACACGTTTTTACACGTTTATATGTGTACAAGTGTACCTGTGGACGTGTAAACGTGGTTACAAACATATAAAATATGAGCCCACTTGAAAAAGTGGCTTTTAGAGTTAGACTTTCTGCATTCCCAGAGGCAATTTCTGAGTTTTGCAGGTTAATCGAAATATCTTAAAAAGAGTCGTTATTGACTCCTGAATGTCATATTCGAGCTCTTGTGAACGATTATATGACCTATATGAAGCCTTTTATCGGCTCAAAGCGGTCTTTGATACATTTTATGCATTCTGAAGAGCTAATTTCGCATCGTAGATGAAAAGTCGGCGCATGTTGATCCAGGCACAACGGGCTAATGCCTGAAGTGTCTGCTTGAAGAGTCCTCTGTAACGCGTCTTGTTGTTCCGGGTGTGGAAGCTGTACTGGAAGATTGTCGCTTCAACGTTGTTTCGTTTCTTTCGTTCCTCCCATGGGATGTGTTCCATTCTCTGACGGTTCTGGGAGCGTTCAACTGTTGCATCGTCAAAGTACCGGTAGGTTTTCTTGCCGTCCTTCCCCTTTACAGGTATCTTCCATTTGCCATCTTTCACCTTTGTGGCAGTCAAGACCTCGGAAGTCTGTTTGTCCGTTACGGTGAGAGTTCCGTCTTCCTGCTTTTCAAGATCGAAGCGTGAGGGTTTGCCTTGCAGTCCGCTGGCTATAAGTTCGAATCCGTTTTCTTCATCAGCAGCAAGTTCACGGTTGTCCTTGCTTTGGTAGGCTCCGTCAACAATGACCTTGTCAACGTCGTTGCCCGTCACCTTCTTGGTCTCTTCAATGGCATCCTTCAGGAATCCGTTGTCTGCAGCGGTAGCCGGCTTTACCTCTACGTCTGTAATAAGGCTTGGCTTGCCTTCCTCGTCACAGGTCTCTGTGATGTTGGTAGAGTTTCCCTTCACTTTCTTGCCACCCTTTGCACGATAGGCTGCATCTGGGTCATGAGGATTCTGCACACTGTTTGCAGAGATGAGTTTCTTGTCTCGTACGCTGATATTGCCATCCTTGTCCACCTCATACTGTTCGTGGAACACTCGTCTGAGGAGAATCTTCTCTGTGTCAGCACACTTGGAAAGAAGGTGGCTTATGATGATTCCCAGATTAAGCAGGCGTGCACCAAGCGTATCGTCATCCGAGCGATAGACCGTCTTCGAGGCATCCTCCTCAAGGAAATCCTTAGCCAACTGGCGGTACATCTGGTCGGAGATTCCCTCTATGTCCTGCTCCGTGATACTCAGGCGGTATGTCTCATGAATAATCTCATAGCGTGAGAACCATGCTATGTTACTGCCGATAAGTTTGCTGTCCATGCGGATGGTCTTGCCTTCTATCTTGTATTTCTTTATCTGCTTGCTTGTCAAACCCTGATAGACCTTCTTATACAGGTTTACATGCTCATCGTTGTTCTGTTCATAGTTGGCAATACGGCGGAAGAAGTTGTAATAGGAATCGATGGAAGGGCATGGGTCGCTGAGGTTGAACAAACCAACTGCTCTGCGCCATACCAGATTGTAGCGGATGTTCTCCTCAAGCTGCTTGTCATTGCATCTCTCGCCTTCCTTCAATATGCGCATTGCGACAAGGATGCGGATTTCCTTTGTGGGAGCACCCATGTTACCCTCGACAAAGAGAGGACGGAATATCTCCTCGTCAATGTTGCTGGTCACATTGGCATAGAACTGGTTGAACCATGACAAAGGATCTTCCATGTACTTCCTGTCGCGCTCACTCATTGTGAATTCAGGCGTTGCGAACAGGTCTGGCTGAGATTTTGACTTGCTTGTCTTGAACATAATTACAGGTATTGAAATACTATGCAAAGGTACGAATTTTTCTTCAGATTACAAAATGTCAAAGAACGATATAGTGTTAAACAAATGTAATATTAATCATGGTCGGTATGTCCGACTTTTTCAAGTGGACCCATTTATTTATTTTGTTTTCGTTCCTGTTATTCCGATAACGAAAGGGCATAGTTATCCCCCACGTGCGCACAGAATGCGTGCAAAGTTACAAAAAAATTCGGACATACGGAAATTTAAACGCCTCAAAGTTAGTTTTTACAGGAAAAAGAAGGTCTTTTTTATTGAAAACACAAAAGAAAAGCGCTCGACTATCCATAACGGACTGTCGAGCGCTCTATTTTTAAGCGGGTTTTGTCTGATTTAAATGCTTCCCCCTAAGGGGCTTCACTTAGCCACGATTAGACATGAGTGAAGAACCACCACAAATAGCTGAAACTGCTACCATTGCGATCATAAGCATCATTGCGAAATTTGTAAACATAAGCTTTTTCCTTTCTTTAATTTTTTAGAGGCGTACTTAGCATCTCTGCCTTGGCATAACCTCTTGTTAAACATGTTGT
>JAZRYU010000147.1:0-19751 GCA_045600885.1 Prevotella sp. | reverse complement strand
AACTCACCGCGGAATTGTTTTCAAAAGTTTCCGTTTTCTGCGTTTGGCAGTTTTCTGGGAGCTTGCGACCGTTTTCCTGCGCCCACTTATCAGCGACAATGGGAAAAATCAAGCGCGTTTTCTGTTAACATTATTTTACCGGACAGTAATAAAATAAAACGATGGTCATACATTAGTCTGCATTCGGCTCTATCTTACTATGGAATATTAGCCAAAATCGAGGCAACTCAGCGTGAAAAGTTCCGAAAAATGGGCTATTCAGCGTGAAGGGGAGGCATTTATGGCATGATACAATGAATATTGATAAATGCTGTATGCCGTGACGCCGAAGAGACCTTTTTTGCGCATTTTTGACGACGAACGGAAGGGTGTTTTTGGCGATTTATGGGTATTTTCTTGATTTATGTATCTTATTCGCTTGTTTTTGTCGAGAAAAATGCAGAAAATCAGGATTTTAACTACAAAATCCTACATTCCTACATAGATTCGTTGTAACTTACAGATAATCAGCTCGTTAAGTCTATGTAGGATAAAAATAATCCTACATAAATCCTACATGATCCTACATAGCAAAATTTTCGGGAAATGTATGTAGGATAGTTATCCTACATGCTTCCTACATAAATCCTACATAGCCGCTGAAGCCCGATAAACACTGGGGTTCGCTGAGATTTTATGTAGGAATGTAGGATTTTGCCAGAAAAAAGTACATTTTTTAATGACGGGACACATTCCTTTGGATTACAAAATTATTCCTATAGGAATAAAAAAATATTCCTTAGGCTTACAAAATTATTCCTTAAGCTTACGGTTTCAGTCCTTTGCGCAGCATGAGAAATGTATGGAGTTTTCACATTTTCCATAAAAAATTTGCAAAATACATAAGGTATTCGTAACTTTGCATTTCCAAAAAAAGAAATCTTGTATGAACAAAGAACTGATACTACTGAGAATTACTGGTGAAGACCGACCTGGTCTTACTGCCTCTGTGATGAACGTTCTGGCAAAATATGGTGCTAACATTCAGGACATAGGCCAGGCTGACATCCATTCTACTCTGTCTCTGGGAATCCTTATCCAAGTGGATGAGGAGAACTCTGGCCGCGTGATGAAGGACCTGCTGTTCAAGGCGAGCGAGCTGGGCATCTCCATTAGGTTCTATCCGGTCTCTATAGAGGAATACGAAGACTGGGTAAGCCGTCAGGGCAAGAACCGCTATATCCTTACGCTCCTTGGCCGCAGACTTTCTGCTCACCAGATAGAGGAGGTGACGAAGTTCATCGCGAAGCATGAGCTGAACATCGACTCGATACGCCGACTTACGGGTCGTGAGTCTATCAGGAATCCTAAGCATACGGAGCGCTCCTGCATTGAGTTTTCGGTGAGAGGCATCATTTCGGACAAGGCTAACCTGCAGAAGGAACTGATGAGCCTATGCAGCAAGATGGGTGCGGACGGCGAGGCTGTTGACTGTTCTTTCCAGGTAGATGATATGTACCGCCGCATGCGCCGACTGATCTGCTTCGATATGGACTCTACGCTGATTCAGGCGGAGGTAATAGACGAGCTGGCTCGCCGCCATGGTGTTTACGATCAGGTGGCTGCCATCACGGAGAGTGCCATGCGCGGCGAGATTGACTTCAAGGAGTCGTTCACGAAGCGTTGCTCTCTGCTGAAGGGTCTGGACGTGAGGGTGATGCAGAACATTGCTGAGAACCTGCCTTTCACGGAGGGTGTTGACCGCCTGATGTATGTGCTGAAGAAGTATGGTTACAAGATAGCGATACTGAGCGGTGGATTCACGTTCTTCGGCGAATATATCCAGAAGAAGTACGGCATTGATTATGTCTATGCGAACGAGCTGGAGGTAGATGAGACAGGGCATCTGACGGGTCGCTACGTAGGTGAGATTGTTGACGGTCACAGGAAGGCTGAGCTGCTCAGACTGATTGCGCAGGTGGAGAAGGTGGATCTGGCACAGACTATAGCCGTGGGTGACGGTGCTAACGACCTGCCGATGCTTGCCCTTGCTGGTTTAGGAATAGCCTTCCACGCTAAGCCTCGTGTAGTGGAGAATGCAAAGCAGGCTATATCTTCCATCGGACTTGACGGAGTGCTGTATTTCCTCGGCTTCAAGGATTCATATCTTGACGAAAGAGGAAGAATGTAATGTTTAATTGAGAATTTATCAAAACCTTACGTCGATGCTGACGCCCATCATGAAGGGTTCGCCTTTCTGAGCTATTATCAGGGTCTGATTGTTTGATGTGCTGGTGAAGGCGAAGGTGGTAGGCTGATAATTGAGCAGATTATTTGCCCAAAGAGAGGCCTTGAAGATTCCGAAGTCTGCTGCGGCACGAACGCCAAACTGTGTGTAGAATGGCTGTGCGAGGGTGTTGTCCTCGTCCCAATAGATCTTGCCGCGACCGAGCATGTTGAGCTGCACGGAATAGCGGTTCCATTCGTAGCCGATGTTTGCATTTACGGTGTGCTGCGGAATGAATGGCACTTGCTTGCTGTCGAGGAAGTCTGTGTGAGTGAACGAATAATTGAACAGCCATGTCAGTCTGCCAGGGAGGAGCTTTGTGTCGAAGCATGAAGGGAGGTTTGAGGTGTATGTCCTGTCGGAGATTTGTGTGAATCCGCTGAGGTTCACTTCGCCACCGATGGATGTGCTCTCGCCGGCATTCTTCATCATGCGGCCGTAGCCGTACTCAGTAGCCATGACAGAGAGCTGAAGGTCTTTAACCTTTGAATAGAATGCTGAGTAGCGGAGATTGAGAGAACTCCTGCTGCTGTTTCCGAAGGTGTGGTTTCCGCCAAACTCAAAGTTCCAGGAGATCTCTGGGTCGTAGGAGATGCGGTCTGTCACCTGCGCATATGCCGCAGCGTCGTGCTCAATCGTGATGTCGCCCTGACGGATTTCTGCAAGCCGCTTCTGCATAGTCTGCATCAGCTCTGCCTGAAGAATATCAGAGAACATCTGGAAATTGAAACCGCCAGCGCGATAGCCTTCTGCTGCAGAGACGTACCAGTTGCGGAACTTCAGCGAAGCCTTTGGCAGTATCATGTTTGATGTCTTGTGAAGATTGTCGCAGTAAGTAGAAGTGACATTACGAGGCATCTCCGTGGCAAGCACTTTAATCATGACATCCGTAACAGACGAAGTGCTGTAACGGAGCTGCTGACGGTTGAAGTCGTAGCGCAAGCCGAGAGTGGCAGAGAGGTCTTTTGCGATATTGAAAGTGCTCTCATGGAAGACGCCGAGATTCATCATCGGAGTGCGATATTCACCCGGATTCTTCATGTCCACACCAACGCTGAGAGCGGCTGACATGGCAGGTGGCATTGCAGCAGCCATGGCATTACGGATTATATTGCCGATGTTTGCCGTGAAGTCTGTATCAAAATATACTGGAGAGAAAGCCGTAAGCCATTTATGCGCTGCATAGACACCGCTTGAAGTGCGCCATCTGTCTGTGATGTTTCCCTTCAGATTGAGTTCTTCAGTAACAGCCTTTCCGCGCTGATGCTGAGTAAGATGCATGAGGTTTACGGCAGTATAGTCCTGATCCATCTCCATGTTGTCGTTAAGATACTGGAAGGATGTCGTTGACTGAAGTCTCCATTTGCCCATGTAGTAAGCCATGTTCAGACCGGCATCGAAGGTGGTGCGGTAGTATCTGCCGATGTAGTTAGTAGAAGGAGAGGAAAGACTGTCAGGCACGATGTTTTCGCCGTCGAGTCCACCCTGACGGAGCAATCCATAAGCAAAGCCACGCTGCTCAACGCGCTGAATATCTCCAAAGAGCGAGAGGTGGAGCCTGTCGTTTGCATTCCATGCTATGCGCACTTTGCCGCCACCTTCCTCTATGTCGTCGGCACGGCGACGGAGGTTTGTGTTCCACTGATAACCGTGAGAACCACGATAAAATCCTTGTACGGAAGCTGCCACATTATCTATAATAGGGAAAGTGAAACCGCCCTCGACGATTCTGCCGCCATGGTTTTCCACCCCAACGTGAGCCTTGAAGCGCGGAGCACCTCGGCGCACAGCCTCCAGCGGATTCTGACCTTCAATAATCATCAGTCCGCCCTCAGAATTAAGACCGTATAGAGTGCCTTGAGGACCGCGAAGAACAGCCATCTTGTCGATGTCGTAGAAATGACGATTCATTCCGCTCTTGAAGAGAAGCGGAATATTCTCGTAATAAACGCCGACGGAAGGAGAATTGACGCGTGAACCGATGCCGCGGATATACATGGAAGAGGTAAGTCGGGAGCCATACTGCGGAATCTCAAGAGCAGGAACATACTTTGCCAAGTCACGAAGGTCGCGAACATTGTTCTTCTCAAGAAGAGTGCTGTCAAGGAGCGTGAAGCTTACGCCCTGTTCGTCTATTGACTGAGTAGATTTAGAAAAAGCACTTACCACAACCTCATCCAGAGTTTTTTCCTTCATTTCCGTCTGGGCAGAGATTGGAAGAAAGGAAAGAGTGGCGAGTAGTGTAAACGTTGTTACTAATGTCTTATTCATATATAATAATGGATATCTGGACATTGAAAATGCATAATTAGGGCGCAAAGTTACGATTATTTGCCGCAAAAGCATTCTTTTCTGTCAAAAAAATCACTTTTTCATTATATTAATCATAATTAATTGGTAAATTTGCAACCGAAAATAATCAATAATTCGGAACAGTATGAAAAAGTTATCTCTCTTTGTTCTCTTTATCGCTGCACTTGCCCTGTCTGCAAATGCTCAGAAGAAGGTGTCAATCCTTGGCGATTCGTATTCCACATTCAAGGGCTACATCCAGCCTGACGTAAACGAGCCTTGGTATCCGCAGACGGCTAAGGACAAGAACGGCAATCTGCAGAACGACGTGCAGAAGGTGGAACAGACTTGGTGGCGCATTCTCCTTGACGGCAACAAGGATAAGTTTATTCTGGAGAAGAACAACTCCTACTCAGGAGCAACCATCTCATGCCACGGCTACAAAGATCAGTCGGGCAAGCCAGAAGACTACTGCTACCGCTCATACAACACTCGCTGCGTGAACCTCGGAAATCCGGACATCATCCTTATCTTTGGTGCTACGAACGACAGTTGGGCAGGCGCTGAGGTGGGCGATTATCAGTACTCAAACTTCACGAAGCAGGACCTCTGGTTCTTCCGCCCTGCCCTGGCACAACTTCTTCAGAACGTTCAGATGTATTACCCTAAGGCTCAGGTTTATTACATCCTGAACAGCGAACTCCGCGAGGAAATAAACGAGTCTATCTACACTCTCTGTAAGACTTACCACATCCCTGTCATCACGCTCCACGACATTGACAAGCAGTGGGGACATCCTTCCATAAAGGGCATGAAGGCAATTGCAGAACAGGTTGTATCTGTGATTGATATCACACTTTCGGCAGACTGAGACCGGTAATCTTCTGGTATTTATCCAAAGCATAAACATCGGTCATTCCGCTGATGTAGTCAACGACAGCCATAATGCGGGTTTCAAGATTTGGCGAATCAATGTCATACTGACTGCTTACGCTGCCTATGAGTCGGCGGGAATAGAAGCGATATGGATTGACCACAGCCTCTATCATCACATCGAGCAGAGTATCCATGATCTTGAATCCGCCAAACTCCACATCAAGAACAGGCTTGCTGACATAGATATTCTTGAAAGAGAAGTCGCAACATTGCTTGTAGGCATTGCGCTCTCGCTCAGGCATATTGTCTGTCAGCGAACCAACGAAAGTGCCGTTAAGAATGGCTTCTTCATTATTTACAAAGGTCTCTACGCAGGCTCTTTCCAGAACACCTATCACGCAGGCACGGAAATATGCCACCTGCTCCGACTTATCCTCCACGCCTTCATCTTCCAGTCTTCTTTCTATGGTCTGCTGCATCTGTTCTGGAAGGAAGTTGAAGAACATTCTCTTCGTATCCTCAAACGATATGATGCCAAGCTTATGAGCGTCCTCCATATCCATTATCTCATAGCAGATGTCGTCGGCAGCCTCAACGAGATATACCAGCGGATAACGGCGGTAGCTGAGTGCTGCCTCAAAACCTGGTAGAGCAGGTTCAAGACTGCCTTGAGTACGTGGCTCTGACGGCAGTCCGAGTTCTTCGGCTATCTTCGCAAACAGCTTTGCCTCTGACTGGAAAAAGCCGAACTTATGCTTCTTCTGGTCGGCAAGGACTGAGGCATAAGGATACTTCACGATGCTTGCCAGCGTAGAGTAAGTCATGGCAAATCCTCCCTCGCGGCGACCTCTGAAACGATGGGCAAGGATGCGGAAAGCGTTTGCGTTACCTTCAAAATGGGTTATGTCGCTCCAGAATGTCGGAGAGACGCGATCACGAAGATAGTTACCCTTGCCTTCCGTAAAGAATGTCTGAATGGCTTTCTCGCCGGAATGTCCGAAAGGCGGATTGCCCATGTCGTGAGCCAGACAGGCAGCAGAGACTATGGTACCAATCTCCGGAAAGAGTGTTTCGGAGAGTTCTGGACGCTTCTTCAGAATGGCGCGGGCAACGTCTGTTCCGAGCGACTGACCGACACTTGCCACTTCAAGGCTATGCGTCAGTCGGTTATGAACAAAGACACTGCCTGGCAGCGGAAATACCTGAGTCTTGTTCTGCATACGACGGAAAGGAGCGGAGAAGATAAGTCGGTCGTAATCGCGCTTAAATTCCGAGCGGTCATCGTGACGCTCAGGGTGTCTATCCTCCTGTCCGAGGCGCTTATTTGTGATAAGTTTTTCCCATTTCATAACGCAAAGTTACACTTTTTTGAGAGAAACAACAAGAAAAACTTTTGATTTTTCACTTTTATTCGTAATTTTGCAGCAAACTTTTCGATGAAACCGAAAACAAAGGGGGTAAAAACTCTTGTTATATAGAAGAAAAATAAATGGGAACGATTTACAAGTTGTCCCTTTCGAGTACCAGATTTCTCTTAGTGGAAACGACGCCTCATGGCGTCGTTAGAGAGCGAAAATGGAAATGCGACACAGTAATTTAAACTTGCTTTTGCGGCGCTTTAACGACGCCATGAGGCGTCGTTTCCAATTCGGCAGTTTGGGAACAACATGTATATAATTGATAAATAAAATGTGCTATTTACAATGTACAATTATAATCGGAACAGGCATTCATTTAGTCAGGATTCCCGAAATGTACAGATAACTAAATGATAATGGTAAATGGTACATGGTAAATGGTAAATGAACTTGTGCTAAAGAAATACAGACGATACCTGAAACTGGAACGCAACTTCACGGAGAACACAATTGACGCTTACATGCGCGATGTTGAGAGATACGTCATCTATCTGCAACAGGCTGGCATAAAGAGTCCCGTGGATGCGGAACTGAAGGATGTGGAGGCTTTCTCTGCATCACTGAGAGACGTGGGCATCGGTCCGCGTTCGCAGTGCAGGATTCTCTCCGGCGTTCGCTCTTTCCATAAATTTCTCCTGCTTGACGAATACACTGACAAGAACCCTACAGAGCTTCTTGAATCACCACGACTTGGCGACCATCTTCCGGAAGTGCTCTCCGTGGAAGAGATAGACATGATGGAGGCTGCCATAGACCTTTCAAAATGGGAAGGACAGAGGAATAAGGCTATCATCGAGGTTCTATTCTCTTGCGGACTGCGAGTGTCAGAGTTGGTCAATCTGGAACTCTCTTCGCTCTACCTTGACGAAGGCTTCATCCGCGTGTTCGGAAAAGGAAGAAAGGAAAGACTCGTGCCAATATCAAAGACTGCGATAAAGCAGTTGAAGCTGTGGTTCATAGACCGCAATCAGATGACGAACATAAAGAAAGACCACGAATCTTACGTATTTCTGAACCGTCGCGGTGCAAGGCTTACCCGAACAATGATTCTCATCATGATAAAAGATCTCGGCTTAAAGGCTGGAATACAAAAGACAATCTCTCCGCATACGCTGCGCCACTCCTTCGCCACGAGTCTGCTGGAAGGTGGTGCCGACCTGCGCGTTATTCAAGCTATGCTCGGACATGAAAGCATAGGAACGACAGAAATGTACACACATATAGACACTCATACACTCAGAGAAGAGATTCTCACCCATCATCCGAGAAACAAAAAGCATTGAAAGGAGTCTCATGTTAAAAAAAGCAAAAAAAAATGCTCTTGTTTCGGTAATTGAAAAATAATAAGTAATTTTGCACGAAATTTTCATTAACCACACCTAAAAACATGAGACAACATGGAGCAGAAAGTAACGCTTAAAGTAATTGGCATAAAAAAGGACAACTCCCGAAGTTACTTCGTAGTAAATTACAAAAGTAGAGAATTTTACGTCAAGATGTTTAATTTCCA
The DNA here is from genome assembly GCA_045600885.1 of Prevotella sp. GTDB lineage: Bacteria > Bacteroidota > Bacteroidia > Bacteroidales > Bacteroidaceae > Prevotella. Next base: position 11,389 of record JAZRYU010000147.1, on the reverse strand, counting down.
AGCGAAATCACACGATTATGCAAAGGAAATTATATGCTTGGCGAAGGAAGACGCCAACGGAAATATATCGCTGACGCAAGACCTCGTACCTATAGTCAATCATTTATATAAAGAGGGAGAGACCTATCCGTTTCAGGTGGTAGGACTGCAAAACAGCAATTACATAGTCAGCGACTCAAATGGTCTGAAATTCTGGATGACGGAATATAGCAGCGATCCTTTCATCGGTCAGCATGTGAAATGTAGCGTATTGAGAATAAAGAACGGCTACCACATGTTTCTCAAACTGGAGGAAAAGCAGCAGAGACAAATAGCCAACAGCCTCTTCATCAGTTCCGAAACGCTCTTCAGCCAATGCAACCTCAGCGAGGAACTGAAAGAGAAAATTGAAAACCTGATAAACACCGATGAACGACTCTCAGAAATAAAGAACCTCTACAACTCTAAGGACGAAGCTTGGATGCTGTACTTCGTAGAGTGCATAGACGACCTCGTGCTATGGTCAGAGGAAAGCGACTGTGGCGACTATCTGCCGGTTTTCAAGAACATCTGTCTCTACCTTCTGGAGAAATCAAACTACCTAAAAAAGCTCTCAAAGACAAACCGCGAAGACTGGCAGAAAAGACTGTCTGTAGTGCTGAGAAAGACTGAAGACTACGAGATAGCCTTCTCCCACCTGAACAGCAACACTGAAAACGACTACATTGCCGAACAGCTTCAGAACCTGGAGGAGTCGGAATATCTCTACCAGCCTGAACGCAAGCTGCGAACAATCCTCTGCATCTTCAACCAGAAGGAGGAACTCATGGCAGAAAAGATGGAGAGCATCTTCCAGATTATCCTTGGCGGTACAAAAGACAACTGGCAGGCAGAACCTTTCCGCTCGGCTTTCGTCGATATGCTTGAGATGTTCATCAATGCCTATAGAGGTAAGGCTACAAGAGACTCTAACGGTTCGATAATAAAGAAACTTATAAAGGCTATCGCTATTCAGCTGCTTCTGGTGAACGAAGAAGACGACGTGGACCGCCGCTACAACCGCTCCACTCTCTACCGAATGCTTTCATTTATTAAAAGAATGTATTCGGAGGAACTGCTGCGTGCCTCTTTCCGCTGTCTTTTCCACACTTATCAGGAGAAACTGGAGTACGAGTGGCACCACATAAACAACCTTGAGCACCTCTATCTAAAGATCAGCGACGAACTGATGCAGGCTCGTAATCTGCCTAGTATTCAGGAACAAGCCTTCACGGGCAACAACATCTCGCTCTTCGTGCGTCCACAAGGCATGAGCATCCGACCAGAGAACCGTCTGACAAAGAAACTCATAAACAGTCTGCCGGAGAAACTCATCGGATGGGACACCATAAGCGTCCTGACAGACAGCAAACCTACAACAAAGCTGAACAAGCAGAAAGACATAAACAAACATGCCCTCTTCTGGCGAGAGATTGAACAGAGCCTCGACACGGTGAAAGACCAGCGAAACTCCGTTATCAAGGTGGAACCTGAGAGAAACAAGTCTGGCTATGCCGTGAAAGTGCTCTATGCCAACGAGGACAACAGTGCCTTCTACTGCCGACTTCAGGACGAACAGGTGGAAGGAGACGGATGGTTGTCACTTAAGGAGATTATCAAATACAATATCTACCGCGACGAGAACCTCATAAACTGTTTCAAGGAAAAGGACGGATCGCCAATGTATCTGCCTGCGAGAGTGATTGACGGACCGGACGAAGAAGGTCTCTACCGCTTCTCCATGCTCGAAGAGATAAAGAAATTCTTCTTTGAGGATTCTGATGGTTGGGGCATCGGCAGTCCTATCACAGTATATATTAAAGACTTCTCCAGCGATGACTATGCTGGAAAATACTACGTGGGAATAGCCGACTGCGGAGTTTCATGCCGTATGCCGATGAAAAGTGCGCCTATGCTTCATCCAGGCGACTACGTTGAAGCTACTATCATAAACAGAACAAGTACAGGTCAGTTCATCTGTGAATATAAGGATGTTAGCCGAGCTCACTTCAATTCGCGAGAGGCTTTTCAGGAACTGATGTACAATGTTCGCTATGACAGCAGCGAGTTTGACGACGTTGATGAAGATGCTCTGCCTGACGAGCCAATGTCTATAGAATACGTGGAGGAGATAATCGGTATTCTCGACCGTCAGTCTGTTCTCTCTAAGAGTCGTGAGGAAACCTACGCTTACCTCTCCATCGCAGCCATACTCTCGAAGATGCTCAACAACGAGGACGCAATGGAATACTATGAGCAGAGGAAGTCTATCCTGAATATGTTCTACGACTACGAGAAGAGCGGAAAGGTGGACGAGGAGAAACTGACGGAGTTCATTAACACAGCCGACAACGAACTTATCCAGTCGGACTACATGATAAACGAAGCTATAACGAAATTCCAGATCCTGGACTCTCTGAAGAACGACACTAACATTGACAAACTGCTGCAGATTCGCTCTACCACTCACAATGAAGCTATCCGCGACGCTGCTGACCTCGCCATCTCCGTTCTGCTGACGTCAAGATTCGGTCTGCCTAATGTAAAGCGACAGTTGGTTGACACGATAAACGAAGAGCTCGGAGTAAAGGCGTTCATCGCCGAAAGAAAGAACTACGGCATTGAATCTCAGACTGTTGAGTTCAAGACATCTATCGTTTATCCGGCAGACAACAACATGCAGCCTGAGACAAACCTTCAGGGAGCTGAGATTGTGAAGGTAATCTGCGGTTTCCTTAACAGCGACGAAGGCGGAACGCTCTATCTCGGCGTTTCTGACCTCGGCGTGGCTACGGGGTTGACCAACGACATGAAGTATCTTGGCAGAAACGAAGACGGCTACGGCAGATATGTTCACAACCTGATAAACCGCGAACTCGGTACGATAGCCAACCAGTGTACGCTGAACTCCGTCTGGGAGGAGGATGAAGGCTATAAGGTTTATGTGGTTCACGTTAAGCCTGCACCAGAACTTATCCGCTATAAAGGTGCGGTCTGGATCAGACAGGACACGGAGAAACGACGTCTGCCAGAGGAGGATATCGAGAGTTTCTCAAAGATGCACTTCCGTGCTTACGAGAGATACATGGAGAAGCATAAGAACGACATCGTCGTGGAGCAGGTTGATTACACTGAAGTAACTGAGGAAAAGCCGGTTATTACGGAGAAGGCTTACTACGAAATCGCAACAAGTAAATGGCGTAACAACACGCAGTATGACTATGAGGCTAATTTCGTGGCTTCTCCTCGATTCCTGCATTTCCTTCCTAAGGAGCAGTATAAACTTACTGACAGTCCTATTTATGAAGACACCCACCTCTCTCTCGCCATCCATGAAGACGAGACTGACGGTTATCTCGTCTTGGGATATGGAAAGGATACGGGCAAGGTGCTCATCGTGGAAATGAACAAGCTGATGATGTACGACCTGAACAAGCGACTGCCACGAAACGGACACGAACGTGCCATCTTTGCCGCTCCTGCCAAGAAGAACGATGGTGTGCTTACGGCTTGGAAGAACACTCACAACGAACTCTGCATCAGAATAGACGACATACAGCAGCTCATAGAGTTGCACCACGACGGCGACATGAACGACCCTGGCATGACTATTCCTGACTCAAAGTTCAATGAGTTCTGTTTCTGCGAGATTGTTCCAGAAGAACTGCTTCCTAAGTTCACCAAGTATCGCAAGCAGGGAGGCGGTCTCGGACAGAAGATTAAAAACATCAGCGAGATTAATCTTTTCCGAGAAACTCTTGGCATAGTGATAGATCTCTAAAAAGGTGCGTTTTTATAAAAACCGCCGGAAAAACAAGATGAAAAGAATCCTCTTTCTCACATTTATATTATTACTCACCACCGCTGGCTTTGCCCAGAAGAACTACTCACTGGAGACAAAGCGCGGTGTCGTGAGAGACAGCTACGACTTCTGGGTCTATACGCCGTATTACTTCAAGGAGACTACTGAGAAAATGCCGTTGGTAGTCTTCTTGCACGGCAAGAGTCTCTGCGGACGTGACCTCAACAAAGTTAAGAAATATGGCACGATTGCTGCTGTAGAGCGCGGACTGGAACTGGATGCCATCTGCCTTGCGCCTCAGAATCCGGGAGGAGCCTGGGATCCAGAAAAGCTCGTCAAACTTCTTGACTACATGGAGAAGAACTACCGTGTAGATCACAACCGTGTTTACGTCATCGGAATGAGTCTGGGCGGTTACGGCACAATGGACTTCGTAAATGCCCATCCTGAGAGAATAGCTGCGGCAATGGCTATGGGAGGAGGATGCAGCGACCAGCAATACAGCGGGCTTTCGCAAGTTCCGCTGTGGATAATCCATGGCACTGCTGATCAGCTGGTTCCCGTAGCTGCTTCAAGGAAGGTTGTAAACGGAATAAAGAGCAACTACAACAGTAACCTCCTCATTTACAGCGAACTGCAAGGAATAAACCACGGAAAGCCCGCAAGGCTTTTCTATCAGTTGGACACATACTATTGGCTTATGGGACATTCGCTTGACTATCGACGTGTTGATCGCTCTATGATAATCAACGAACAGACCCTTAATCGCAGTTATAATGACAATATGCAGCACGACTTTTATCAAGATGAAGACGAAGCTTTCTTTGAGTAACCGCAATTTCATCAAGTAGTAAAACTACTTATTGCAAAAAAAGGCGGCTTTTTTTGCTTATTTTATAGAATCTTCGTAAATTTGCGCCCTGAAATATGCGCATTGTCAAAAAACTAGACTTGTACATCACCAAGCAGTTTCTCACGCTGCTCATGGGTGCTTTCGTCATCTGCCAGTTCGTGCTGATGATGCAGTTCCTTTGGAAGTATATTGATACTCTCATCGGAAAAGGCATCCCTATGGATGTACTTGCCCAGTTTTTTTGGTACATGGGACTTATCCTCGTGCCACAGGCTCTGCCTCTTTCCATTCTTCTTGCATCGCTCATCACTTTCGGTAACCTCGGAGAAAGCGTGGAACTTACGGCCATCAAGGCGGCAGGAATATCGCTGATGCAGGTGTTCCGACCACTTATCATTGTGGCTTGCATCATCATGGGTGTGTCTTTCTATTTTCAGAACGTCATCGGACCTAATGCGAACCTCTCCTTCGGACAGCTTCTGCTCTCTATGAAGCAGAAAAGTCCAGAACTAGAAATACCGGAAGGTGTGTTCTACGACGGAATCCCAGGCTCCAACATCTACGTTCAGAAAAAGGACATCGAGAAAGGCGAGCTCTACGGACTGATGATCTACCGAATGACAGACAGCTTTGAGGATGCCGCAATCATCCTCGCTGACTCTGGAAAAATTCAGTCAACAGCCGACAAGAAGCATCTCCTCCTCACCCTTAACAGCGGAGAATGGTTTGAGAATATGCGTCAGTCCGGGCTCGGCGATCAGGCTAACATCCCTTACCGCCGCGAGACGTTCGCAGAGAAAAAGATTATCCTCGACTTCAACAGCGATTTTGACATGGTGGAAGCTGCGGGTATTGCCAACGATGCCCGTTCCAAGAGTCTGAAGAGAATACAGATGGATGTTGACTCTGTTAATTGTCTCTACGATTCCATCGGCCGCGTCTTCCTCAGAGCTGAAGCTTCAAGACTTGGTATGATCCACCTGAGGGACTCTACCGTATCAAAAGCACAACTGAAGAAGCTTGATGAAACGATTGCTCAGGCTAAGAAGGTCAAGCAGAAAAGTTTAGATTCTCTCGTTGACAACCTCACTGAGCAGAAGAAACTCACTGCTATTCAGGCAGCCCTTCAGGATGCGAGAAACAACAAGATGGACGCAGAATTCAAGGCTGCGGTGACAAACGAAGGCGACCACTTCGTCGTAATGCACGATGTGGAGACTTTCAACAAATTCACACTGTCGCTTGCCTGCCTTATATTCTTCTTCATCGGCGCTCCGCTTGGCGCTGTAATCAGAAAAGGTGGTCTCGGTATTCCGGTGCTCATCTCCGTTATCGTGTTCATCATCTACTTTATCCTTGACAATACTGGTTATCGTATGGCTCGCGGACATTTCTGGGCAGTCTGGTTCGGAAAACTCCTTGCCACCGCCGTTCTCGCTCCGTTGGCAATCGTAGTAACATACCGCGCTAACAACGACATGACAGTATTCAACAAGGATCTCTTCATCCGCATCTTCAACATAGTGAAACGCGCTTTCAAGAAGATACTTCGCGCCATTAATCCACTGCATCCGATCAGAAAGGTTGCTGCAAGAAGAAAGCAACGCAAGACTGTTGCTGCCGTAACGACCACTGGAGAAACAGTCCTGATGGATGAGGACGGAATGGAAGAACCTTTTGCGAACAGAATGGAAGAACCTTTAGAGGACAGAATGAAAGAACCTAACGGTTTGGAAGAAGAAACGGCTGATTTCATTGTAATGAAGGACATTCCTGACATCTCTGAAATTGATTTCCCTACAGATCATACTCGCTTCATGCCAAGGCAAGACAAAGATTTCAAGCAAAGCCTTGAAGAAGAAAACCAAAGTAACGAAGAAAACGAATTATAAACGATGATAAAACTTAACACTATAGAAGAAGCAATTGCCGACTTCAAAGAAGGCAAATTCGTAATCGTGGTTGATGATGAAGACCGCGAGAACGAAGGCGACCTCATAATCGCTGCCGAGATGATTGATGCCGACAAAGTGAATTTCATGCTTAAGAAAGCACGCGGTTTGCTTTGTGCTCCTATTACAAACTCTCGCTGCGAAGAACTCGGACTGCCACATCAGGTGCAGGACAATACCTCCCTTCTGGGCACTCCGTTCACAGTAACTATCGATAAGCTTGAAGGCTGTGCAACAGGCGTTTCTGCCAAGGATCGTGCTGAGACTATCAAGGCTCTCGCTGACCCTAAATCTACCCCTGAGACTTTCGGTCGTCCTGGTCACATCAATCCGCTCTATGCTCAGGACAACGGTGTCCTTCGTCGCAGCGGTCATACGGAAGCTGCCATTGACCTTTGTAAGATGGCAAACCTCTACCCTGCTGCCGCTCTCATGGAGATCATGAACGAAGACGGAACAATGGCTCGACTTCCTCAGCTCGCAGAGTTTGCCAAGGAATACGACATGAAGCTTATCTCCATTAAGGACATGATTGCCTATCGTTTGCAGAAAGAAAGCTCTGTAGAAAAGGGCGAAGAGGTTAATCTTCCTACAGAATGGGGAACATTCCGCATGATTCCTTTCCGCCAAAAGAGCAACGGACTTGAGCATTTCGCCCTCATCAAGGGAGAATGGAATGAAGACGAATCCATTCTTGTCCGCGTTCACTCTTCTTGCGCTACCGGCGACATCCTCGGCAGTAAGCGTTGCGACTGTGGCGAACAGCTCCACCGAGCAATGATGACTATCGAAAAGGAAGGCAAAGGTGCCATCGTCTATATGCAGCAGGAAGGTCGTGGCATCGGACTCATGAACAAGATTCGTGCTTACAAGCTTCAGGAACAGGGCGAAGACACAGTCGATGCTAATGTTCATCTCGGCTTCAAGCCAGACGAGCGCGACTATGGTTGCGGCGCACAGATACTGCGTCAGCTCGGCATCCGCAAGATGCGTTTGCTCACAAACAATCCTGTAAAACGTATAGGACTTGAGGCTTACGGACTTGAAATAACTGAAAACATCCCTATTGAGGTTACGCCAAACGAGCACAACCGCCGCTACCTTGAGACAAAGAAGGTGCGCATGGGACATACTCTCCACTTATAAAAATCATAGAACCCTCCATATTTATATGCAACTTTCAGACAGACTTAACAGACTCGCACCATCTGCAACATTAGCAATGTCGCAGAAGAGTGCTGAAATGAAGGCACAAGGAATTGATGTAATCAACCTCAGTGTTGGCGAGCCAGACTTCCCTACCCCAGCTCACATTAAGGAGGCAGGAAAGAAGGCTATTGAGAATAACATCACTACTTATTCTCCTGTTCCTGGTTATGCTAACCTTCGTGAAGCTATTGTAGCAAAACTCAAGAACGAGAACGGTCTTGACTACAAGGTTTCTGAGATTCTTGTTTCTAACGGTGCTAAGCAGAGCGTCACAAACACCATCATGGCTCTCGTAAACGATGGTGACGAAGTGATTGTTCCAGCTCCGTATTGGGTAAGCTACCCACAGATGGCAAAGCTCGCCGGCGGTAATCCTGTTTACATCGAGGCAGGCATCGAGCAGGACTTCAAGATCACTCCTGCACAGCTTGAGGCTGCCATCACTCCTAAGACAAAGATGCTCATCCTCTGCTCTCCAAGCAACCCTACAGGAAGCGTTTATTCTCAGGAAGAGCTCGCTGCTCTTGCAGAGGTTATCAAGAAGCACGAAAACCTCTATGTGCTTGCTGATGAAATCTACGAACACATTAATTATATAGGCGCGCACGCGAGCATGGCAAAGGTTGAAGGCATGCGTGAACGTACTATCATCGTAAACGGTGTTTCAAAAGCTTACGCTATGACAGGCTGGCGCATCGGTTTCATCGCTGCTCCAGAATGGATCGTAAAGGGATGCAACAAACTTCAGGGACAATATACTTCTGGACCTTGCTCAATCTCTCAGGCTGCTGCCCTTGAGGCTTACCAGGCTTCTCAGGACTGCGTAGAGGAAATGCGCAAGGCTTTCGAGCGTCGTCGTGATCTCATCGTAGAACTCACAGCTCAGATTCCAGGTCTTGAAGTGAACAAGCCTCAGGGTGCATTCTATCTCTTCCCTAAGTGCAGCAGTTTCTTCGGCAAGAAAGACGACGAGGGCAGAGAGGTGAACAACTCTACAGACCTCGCCATGTACCTTCTTGAAGTGGGTCATGTTGCTACTGTTGGCGGTGATGCTTTCGGCTCTCCAGAATGCTTCAGAATGAGCTACGCAACGAGCGACGAAAACATAAAAGAAGCCATCAAACGTATAGGTGAGACACTCGCAAAATTGAAATAGAAAAATTACAAATTAAGCCCAAATAGAATAATTTTTTAAAAAATATTAAAAAAAAGTTGCTTTTTATTTGTTGATTTAAAATAAATTAGTAACTTTGCTTTGTGCTTAATAAAGATTTTCCACCTATAATTGTGAAAATCAGCCTATTATAGATAAAAACAACCTCATTGAAAAACTTAACTTAATTATTAATAACTAAATCTTATTTTAAAAATTATGGCAACTGCACAAAAACCAGCCCAGAAGAAAGCTTCTACTAATCCGGGCTTCCAGGGTGTTCGTAACGCAATTTGGATCATCGTAGCATGTTTCATTCTTGCTGTTTGTTTCTATCAGTTCTTCCTCGGTAACGGAGGTAACTTCCAGGACGGCAACAACGAGAACGCTCCTCTCAACCTCCTCGGTACAGTGTACAAGGGTGGTATCGTGGTACCTGTGATCATCACTCTCCTCTTCACAGTTATCGCTCTCTCTGTTGAGCGTACACTCGCTCTCTCTAAGTGCTTCGGTACTCAGTCACTCCAGAAGTTCGTTGCTCAGATCAAGCCTCAGATTGCTGCTGGCGATTTCGCTGCTGCTGAAGCTACTTGCAACAAGCAGAAGGGTTCTGTAGCTAACGTGGTTCTCGCTTCTATCAAGGCTTACAAGGAGATGGACGAGGCTAACGGTCTTAAGCTCGCTCAGAAGGTTTCTCGCATCCAGCAGGCTCACGAAGAAGCAACTCAGCTTGAGATGCCTACTCTCCAGATGAACCTCCCTATCATCGCAACTATCGTAACTCTCGGTACTCTTACAGCCCTCTTCGGTACTGTGGTTGGTATGATCAAGTCATTCCAGGCACTTGCACAAGGTGGTGGTGGTGACTCTCTCGAGCTCTCTACTGGTATCTCTGAGGCCCTCGTTAACACTGCATCTGGTATCTTGACTTCTTGGGTAGCTGTTGTTGCTTACAACTTCTTCACAAACAGAATCGATAAGCTCACATTCGCTCTTGATGAGGTAGGTTATTCAATCGCTAAGACTTTCGAATCTACACACGCAGAATAATTTTGCTTTTCCCTATTGTTTAACTTAAAACTTTAACTAACTATGGGTAAAGTAAAAATTAAAAAGAAGTCCGTCTGGATTGACATGACTCCGATGTCCGACGTGATGGTCCTCTTGCTTACGTTCTTCATGTTGACTGCAACATTTACAAAGAACGAGGCTGTGAAGGTCAACACTCCAGGTTCGGTATCGGAAATCAAGATTCCAGAGAAGAATGCTCTCAGCATTCTTATCGATAAGCAGGGCAAGGTGTTCCTTGGTATGGACAGACCAAGTTCACAGCAAACCCTCGTACAGGCTGTCGCTGGTGAATACGGCGTCTCTCTCTCAGGTGATGAGCTTAAGGTTGCCGAAGGTACTACAAACATTGGTGTACCAATGGACAAGCTCCAGGAGATGCTTCACATGGGTATTCAAGAGCCAGGTAAGGTCAACGAATTCCAGGCTGAAAAGGGTCTCCCTACCGACTCAGTTGACGGTAAGCAGAGCCAGTTCCAGGACTGGGTAATGGCAGCTCGTGATAATTTCGGCGAAGATATGAAGATCACTCTCAAGGCTGACTGTGATACTCCATACAAAGTCGTAAAGAAAGTAATGTCAGAAATGCAGGATATCTCGGAAGACCGTTACTATCTTGTTACAACTCTTAAAACAGGGGAGGAACTCTAATGGCAAAAAAGGAAAGTAAACAGAAAAAAATGGAGACCCGCGTCGACTTTACGCCGATGGTGGATATGATGATGCTCCTTATTACCTTCTTCATGCTTTGTACCTCTCTCGCTAAGCCTCAGGCTATGCAGCTCACACTGCCTAGCAACAAGCAGGACACAAAAGAGGAAAACAAGAATGAAACCCGTGAGTCTGAGACTTTCACACTCTACATCTCTGGCAACAACGGTATCGCTTATGTACAGGGTATGCCAAAGTATGATGACCCAACTTGTCTCAAAAAGACTACATGGGGTAAGGAAGGTATCCGCGAAGTTTTCTTGACTCATAAGACAGGTGAAGGCATTCAGCCAGTCCTCCTTATGAAGGAAGCTAAGATGAAACTTGACATGGAAAAGCAGAAGGGAAAGATGGAAGAAGCTGAATATCAGGCTAAGCTCAAGAACATCAAGAGCGGTAAGCTTGACGGACGCACAGTACATCCTCTTACTGTAATCATCAAGTGTACAGACAACGCTAACTACAAGAACATGGTTGACGCTCTCGACGAAATGCAGATCTGTAACATCGGTACTTACGTGCTCTCTAAGATCACTGACGATGACAGGAAGCTTCTCGAAGCAAATAACGTTAAATAATCACTCCATTAACTTTAAAAAGAAAAACTATGGCACAAATAGATT
>JAZRYU010000146.1:0-10651 GCA_045600885.1 Prevotella sp. | reverse complement strand
CGCCAACATATCCTATGCAAACCGCACGTTTTCCGAGAGGGACATCTACCGTAAGCTGCTGGCGAAGGGATGGTGTGGAAAGGATGGTTGTTGGCACGCAGTTGTGGTCGTAGTCGCCACGAGAGAATATCTCATAGTAAGACTGACCATAGTTTGGCGAAAACATCAGACCGACGAGTGGCGCAGAGGCTTCATAATGAGCGACGAAATGTTTGCGAAACAAACGGAAGACATAGTCTGCCTGGGCAATAGGGCCAACCTGCAAGCCCAACCGACCTTGCGCAGGATTGTTGCCGTTGCGAGTGTTATACAGGAATCCTATGTTCGCCGTGGCATGACCGCCAACGCGCACAGACAGATTCTCCACATTCACAAGGTCAAGGTCATGCTCCAAGGCATAGCGGAAGCGATACATACCGGCAATCTCCGATCCCGTCCTGGCACGATTATCCACAAGCGACAGATAGGCTTCATTAAGGAATCCGTGAGTCCATTGCGCACGAGGTTTCTGCACGTCAACCATCAGACGAAGTTCGGTGCCACTGTATTCCTCAGGCGAGAGATAGGTGTCAAGCACATTCGCCGCTCCCACAGCCAGACCGATGGTATGGTTGAGCGTCGTCTGCTCCACCGCTTCACTTTGTGCAAAGCAGCGCGAACAGGTTATTAGCAATATGAAGATAAACAGTTTTTTCATCCTTGTCCTTTTATTTTTTGCAGCACGTCAACGGCTTCGCTGACAGACTTCACATTGTAGGCAATCAGAATTTTCTTGCCCTTCGTCTCGTCAAACTTGAAAGAACGGCTGTTACTCATCGTGTACATCAGCATCGACATAAACACATCCGACTGGAAGAACGGACTATTATCATTTGCCACGAACTGCATTCGCATCTGTCCGTTCTTCAGAATAAGCTTCTCGCAACCGAAATGCTTGCCCAATCGGCGCAATGGCACAACCTTCAGCAATTCTTCTGCCTCACGAGGAAGCGGACCGAAACGGTCTTCGAGTCTGTGACGATAAGCCTCAAGGTCGCGGTCGTTCTTCAGCTGGTCAAGTTCACGATAGAGTATCATTCGCTCAGAAGAGCCTGGAACATAGAGCTCAGGGAAGAACATCTCATAGTCGCTCTCAATGGAACAATCGTCCACGAAATCATCACCCTTTATCTCGCCCTTAGCCTTCAGTTCATCGGCAAAGAGGTCGGAGAATTCTTCGTTCTTCAGCTCGCTAACTGCCTGATTAAGAATCTTTTGGTAAGTTTCATAGCCAAGATCTTCCATAAATCCGCTCTGCTCTGCGCCAAGAAGGTTTCCGGCTCCACGGATGTCAAGATCCTGCATAGAGAGATTGAAGCCGCTGCCGAGGTCGGAGAAGGTCTCAAGAGCTTCAAGTCGGCGACGGGCATCAACATTAAGCACGGCAAGCGGCGGTGCCATAAGATAGCAGAAAGCCTTGCGGTTACTTCTGCCCACACGACCACGCATCTGATGGAGATCGGAGAGTCCGAAGTGATGTGCACCGTCGATAATGATGGTGTTTGCATTGCCCACGTCGATACCGTTCTCAACGATGGTTGTTGAGACGAGTACGTCATAGTCGTAGTTTATGAAGCCGAGAACAATCTTCTCCAGTTCCTCTGGCTTCATCTGACCGTGACCGATAGCCACGCGACAGTCTGGGATATACTTTTCAATGAGAATCTTTATCTCGTCGAGTCGGTTGATACGGTTGCACACGAAATATACCTGACCGTTTCGCGACATCTCGTAGTTAATAGCATCGACGATGACGTCCTTGTCAAAGACGTGAATCTCCGTAGCCACAGGATAGCGGTTTGGCGGTGGAGTCTGGATGATGCTCATATCGCGAGCTCCCATGAGTGAGAACTGCAATGTTCGCGGTATAGGAGTGGCAGACATGGTGAGGGTGTCTATGTTTACCTTCACCTGCTTGAGCTTCTCCTTTACGGAAACGCCGAACTTCTGCTCCTCGTCGATGATAAGAAGACCGAGATCCTTGAACTTCACCGACTTAGAGATAAGCTTGTGCGTACCGATTATAATATCAATCTTTCCGTCGGCAAGTTCCTGAAGAATCTCCTTTGTCTGCTTCGTAGAACGGGCACGAGAGAGATATTCCACCTTTACCGGCATGTCCTGCATACGCTTAGAGAAGGACTGGAAATGCTGATAAGCCAGTACCGTCGTAGGAACGAGAACGGCAGTCTGCTTTCCATCTGTAGCAGCCTTGAAGGCAGCACGCATGGCAACCTCTGTCTTTCCGAAGCCCACATCGCCGCAGACAAGTCGGTCCATAGGCTTCGTGCTCTCCATATCAGCCTTCACGTCGTTCGTCGCCTTGAGCTGGTCTGGAGTATCTTCGTAGAGGAAAGAGGCTTCGAGCTCATGCTGCAGATAGCCGTCCGGACTGAAAGCAAAGCCTTTCTTATGGCGACGGGCAGCATAGAGCTTTATGAGGTCGCGGGCAATATCCTTGATGCGCTTCTTGGTCTTCTCCTTGAGACGATCCCAAGCGCCAGTGCCGAGAGTGCTCAGACGAGGCGGCTGTTCGGCATCGCCTCGCTTGTATTTAGAGATTTTATAAAGACTGTGGATGCTGACATCCACCTTATCGTTATGCTGATAGACTATGCGGATAACCTCCTTGTAGCTGTCGCCCTGAGGAATGCGGACAAGTCCGGCAAACTTACCTACACCGAGATCCACATGGATAACGTAATCGCCAACTTCCATCTCTTGGAGTTCCTTCATGGTGAGTGCCACCTTGCCGCGATGGGCTGTGTCGGACTTCAGACTGTACTTATGGAAACGGTCGAATATCTGATGGTCTGTGAAAAGGCACAGCTTTGCCTTATTGTCGATAAAGCCAGCATGGATGGTCTTTTCTACTGGGAAGAAGAGAGAATTACCTGAAGTGGACACTTCTGGAACAGAGGCTTTATCCGAGGGAGCAGTAGCTGCGAAGCTATCCATAATCTCCTTCAGTCGCTCCTGCTGCTTGGCACTGTCGGCAAGGACATAAATCTTGAAGCCGGCATCCTTATACTTGCATATTTCAGAATAAAGCAGTTCAAAATTCTTGTGGAAGATTGGCTGCGGAGTGAAATTCGCCTTGAGGGTGCTGGTCTTTTTTGAAGAAGAAGCCTCGGACATTCCGAACTCAAAAAGACGATGCTCACGAGCAAGGTTCTTGAAGACGGCAGGCTGCGTAAGAGTCTGATTGGCAGACAGTTCCTTAAGGATTTCGTCTCGCTCCACCTCTGTGGCTGTTTCGAGTCTCTCGTTAACAGCCTTATCCGCAAAACCTTCTTCAAAGATATGCTCTATAGTTTCATAGACGTAGCGGAAATCTTTCGCCACAATGATGGAACTGTCAGGAAGAAAGCGCAAAAGATTGATTTTCTCCGCCTGAAGTTCTGAGATCTCTGGCACAATCTCCACCTGCTCTACCCTATCCCTTGAGAGCTGACTCTCAACCTCAAAGGTACGGAGAGAGTCAATATCGTCGCCAAAGAAATCTATACGGAAGGGATATTCAGAGCTGTAGGAATAGACATCGACGATACTTCCACGCTCTGCAAACTGTCCTGGCTCATAGACATAATCCACCTCCTTGAAGCCCATCTCGCGAAGCTGACGGCAGAGTGACGGAATCTGGATATTGTCATCCTTATGGAGCACGATGGTTCTCTCGTCAAGCTTCTGCTTTGAGACTACCATTTCTGAAAGTGCTTCTGGATAGGTAACGACAAGAAGCTCCTTTGCCGTCTCTGTTGCACTAAGCTTTGCCAAGACCTCTGTACGTAAGATCTCATTGCCGGCATCCTTCTGTCCGAACTTTACCTTACGCTTGTAGGAAGAAGGGAAGAAGAGCACCTGCTTTGTGCCAAGCATCTGTGTGAGGTCGTGATAGAAATAGCCGGCTTCGTCGGCATCGTTCATAACGAACAGCGTGCAACCCGATTCTCCTTTTGGGTTGTCTGTTTCGGAAGAACATGACAGCGATGCCCAGGCAAGGGCAAGGGCAGAAGGCACACTAACGCCACTGAGGGAAGCATGCTTCACATCAGTATCGGAAACGAGTTTTCGCAGCCCCCTTACCATAGGAGACTGCGCATATAGTGTAATCAGGTCTTTTATTTCCATATTTTTTTCAAAGCTTCCTGCCTGCTACATACTTTGACTTTATATTGCGATAATCGGCAAGATAAGGCAGACGCTGAACACGCTCGAAGAGGGAAAGGCTTCGTGGTGTATCGATATCTTCGTCTGACACCACAAGGGCATCAAACTCATAGCCTTCGTCAAACGCGCCGACCTTTCCGAAGAACGATCCGCCGCCACGGGTAGCTAGGTAAAAGGCATTTGCAAACGACAGCGGCTTGACTGTCTGATCCTGTAATCGCCAACGCAAATCACTTGCCTGGACAGCGTGGGCAATAGCCTTGAACATACACTCGCTACTGCCGCCAGCAACGTCTGTGGCAAGTCCGACGTTCAATCCCATTTCCAGATACTTGCTAACAGGAGCTACGCCGGAGCTGAGATTGATGTTTGATTCTGGAGAATGGGCTATATAGACGCCATTCTGCTTTATCAGCTGAAGTTCTTCGTCTGAAGAATGAACGCAATGCGCCATAACACATGGAAGCAACTCCTGTTCTTTGGTTTCATGGCCCTTTGGCTTTCCGAAGAGTCCGAAAAGGTCGTAGGCTTCGCCGTAAGTCTTCGCTTCAGGAACAAGCTCCTTGACGAACGCTATTTCCGAAAGGTTCTCCGACAGATGACTTTGGACAGGGAGATTGTTTTTCTCTACAATCTGCCCAAGCTCCGTCATCAGTTCGTTTGTGCATGAAGGCACGAAACGCGGCGTGATAATTGGCTTTACCCGCTCATAGCGTCCTTCTGTATCTTTCAGCCATTGGAGTGTTTCTGCAACAGATTCTTCCGTGCTTTCGCAAAGATAATCAGGCGAGTTTCTGTCCATATTCACCTTGCCCACGTATGCTATAAGCCCAGACTGCTCCAGCTTGTCCATCAGAAGGAGAGTTGCCTCGCGATGGATCGTACCAAAGACGCAAAGCCTTGTAGTGGCACTTCTCCTGAGATGCTCAACGAACACGGAATACGCTTTCTCGGCATACTCCAAGTCCTTATATTTGCTTTCTTCCTTGAAAGTATATGCGTTGAGCCAGTCCATGAGTTCCTTGTCCATACCAAGAGCACGGAACGCAAACTGCGGGGCATGGATATGCAGGTCTGTCATTCCGGGAATGATGAGCTGGTCGCCGTAATCGGTAACAGGAACACCACGATATTTCTCTGGCAGTTCCCCGAAAACTCCAACGCATTTCCCTTCTTCGCAAACCAAATAAGAATGCTCTAAGCAAAGTACCTCATCTGCATTCTTACTATAGCATATATTTCCTTTAATTGCAAATGTGTTCATATCATTCTCTGAAGCTGTCTCTGGATGAGCCTGTTCCTTAGGATTCAACGCTACAGCTGGTGTTCCAATAGCCAGCAGGACACTTACGAGCAGAAGAAAGACGATGCTCGTCGCATTATGTCCTTTTAAGTATGAGTTTATGTTCATTCTTTTCAGAATTAAAACTCTGAAGTGAAGTGGAACTTGATGTGCTCAAAATCCTGCTGTGCCATCTGGAGCACATAGCTGGAATCTGCAAGGAACACGTCACGACCGTCCTTATCCTTTGCCATGTATTGATACTTTCGCTTCTTGAAGGCTTCCAACTCTGCCACATCATCGCTCTCTATCCAGCAGGCTTTGTAGAGATGGACAGGTTCCCAGCGACACTTTGCATTGTATTCGTTCTCAAGACGATACTGGATAACCTCAAACTGAAGCTGACCGACAGTACCGATGATCTTGCGGTTGTTGAACTGATTGACAAACATCTGCGCAACACCTTCGTCCATAAGCTGGTCGATACCCTTATTGAGCTGCTTAGCCTTCATCGGGTCGTCGTTCTCAATATACTTGAACATCTCTGGAGAGAATGAAGGAAGTCCACGGAAATGGAGTTTCTCGCCTTCTGTCAGCGTATCGCCAATCTTGAATGTTCCGTTATCCGGCAAGCCGACAATATCTCCTGGCCAAGCCTCATCAATAGTGCTCTTGCGCTGAGCCATGAACTGTGTGGCTGCAGAGAAACGAAGCTGCTTGCCGTGGCGAACATGGAGATAAGGCGTGTTGCGCTGGAACTTACCAGAGCAGACCTTGCAGAATGCGATACAAGAACGGTGGTTAGGGTCGATGTTTGCAGTAATCTTGAAGATAAAACCTGTAAACTTAGGCTCTTCTGGACTAACCTCACGCTCCTCTGCCTGTGTAGGCTTTGGAGAAGGTGCTATCTCAACGAAGCAGTTGAGGAGTTCCTGAACACCGAAATTGTTGAGGGCGGAACCGAAGAATACTGGTGCCACCTCTGCAGAGCGATAAGTGTCAACCTCAAACTCAGGATAAACGCCGTCAACGAGTTCCAAATCTTCGCGAAGCTTTTCTGCATCCATCTCGCCTACTCGCTCGTCGAGTTCAGTTGAGTTGACATCAATCTCCACCTTCTCTGTCACGCGCTGCTTGTCAGGAGTGAAGAGGTCGAGCTTGTTCTCATAGATATTATAAACGCCCTTGAACTTTGAGCCTTGGTTGATAGGCCAAGAAAGTGGACGAACCTTGATCTCAAGTTCCTGCTCAAGTTCATCAAGAAGATCGAAAGGATCCTTACCCTCGCGGTCCATCTTATTGATGAAAATGATTACAGGTGTGTTGCGCATACGACAGACATTCATGAGTTTTCGTGTCTGCGCCTCAACACCCTTTGCACCGTCAACAACGATAATGGCTGAGTCAACGGCGGTCAATGTGCGATAAGTATCTTCGGCAAAGTCCTGGTGACCAGGAGTGTCAAGGATATTTACCTTATATGTGATATCCTCACCGGCTGATGTTGAGAAAGAGGTATAGTCAAACTCCATTACGGAAGTGCTGACAGAGATACCACGCTGCTTCTCAATATCCATCCAGTCGGATGTAGCAGTCTTCTTAATCTTATTGCTCTTTACAGCTCCTGCAACCTGAATCTGACCACCGAAAAGGAGGAACTTTTCTGTCAATGTGGTCTTACCAGCATCAGGGTGAGAGATAATGGCGAAGGTTCGCCTACGTTCAATTTCTGGATTCATCAAGATATTTACGGATTTACGGATTTACAAATTTACGGATTTATTTTAAAGATACATCATCCAGCCTGAACAGTTTCTGCAATCAAACCAAGGAATATGATTGCGATTCCGATAGGGCAAATATATCTGATGGCAAAGTATATAACATGGAACATCCTAGTATATACCGTACCGCCATTGGTCAGTTCGTCGAAAACATCTTCCTTCTTCATGTACCATCCTACAAGAAGGCATGTAAGGAATGCGCAGATTGGCATTAGCAACTGACCAGTTATGTAGTCAAAGAAGTTCATGAAGGTCATGCCATGAATTGTGACTTCTTTCAATACGCCAAAGGACAGTGACGAGAGTATTGCTACGATAAAGCAAAGGAAAGTAACTATCGCGGCTGATTTTCCACGCGACATCTTGAACTCTTCTGTAAAGAATGCTGTTCCAATCTCATGCATAGAAACCGTTGAGGTCAGCGCTGCAAGCACGAGAAGTCCATAGAACATTATCGGAATAACATAGCTTGCTCCCGGAACAAACGAGAATGCTGACTGGAACACATTCGGAAGAGTGATAAAGATAAGTGAAGGACCAGCATCAGGCTGCACGCCTACGGAGAATGCTGCTGGGAAAATCATCAATCCGGCAAGAACAGCTATCAGCGTGTCAACAAGTCCTATCTGCATAGCCGACTTAGTCAGATTTACCGACTTGTCGTAATAGGAAGCGTATGTAGCAAGGCACGCCACGCCGAGACTCAATGTAAAGAATGCCTGACCTAAAGCGGCAAGACAGGTTTTGCCATTAATCTTTGAGAAGTCTGGCATGAAAAGGAATTCTATGCCCTTCTCTGCATTCGGCACACAAAGCGACGCTATAACGATGAGAATCAATACGATAAACAGCAGAGGCATAAGTATCTTTGCACAGCGCTCAATGCCTTTATTAACTCCTCCCCAGATTACAAGGTGAGTAATGAGCATGAACACGGCTGCCCAGAAAACCGGTTGCCAAGGATCAGAAGAGAAATCATTAAAATATTTTACAATTTCATCAGGAGAGCCATGAATACCTGTTGACACTGATGAGAATAAATAAGCCAAGCACCAGCCAGCAATAACGCTATAAAATCCAAAGATTATCATTCCTCCTAAAACACCGGCATAACCAACACCTGCAAAAGGGGTCTTTCCACCGAACTTACGATATGCTCTTGGCGCGTTGGTATGTGCTCGTCGTCCAATGACGAACTCTGCCAACATGCCAGGAATACCAAGCATGAAAACGAAAATCACATAGAGCATGATAAAAGCTGCTCCACCGTTTTCTCCTGCCATTGTAGGGAAACGCCAGATATTGCCAAGGCCTACAGCAGAACCTGCCGTTGCCAATATGATGCCGATCTTTGAACCGAAATTACTGCGAGCCATGTTCTTTTTTATTAACAGGCGGGAAACTTCAAAGCCCACCAGAGTTCATTTAACCGTAAAAGGTTCTGCACTGTTTCAAGAGCAGAACCTTTTAAATATTCTTTCACTTTAAGGCAGGAGGAACTTGCCTTAGGAATCAAATCTTATTAATAAGCAGAAACACCGCGCTGTGAACGAACGTGACCTGCGTTGAGGAGACCTTCGTAGTGGCGAGTTGTAAGGTGAGTCTCAATCTGCTGAAGTGTATCAATAACCACACCCACGAGGATGAGCAGAGAAGTACCGCCAAAGAACTGAGCGAACTGATCCTGCACATTGAGCAAGCGAGCAAATACTGGCATGATAGCAATGAAAGCAATGAAGAGAGAACCTGGCAATGTCAGACGAGACATAACGCCCTCAATGAAGTCAGCAGTTGGCTTACCTGGCTTAACGCCTGGGATGAAACCATTGTTGCGCTTCATATCCTCTGACATCTGAGTTGGATTCAAAGTGATGGCTGTGTAGAAATAAGTGAACGCAATGATGAGCGCTGCAAATATTACATTATAGAGCCAACTTGTATGATTCATGAGGTTCTGGATGAGCCATCCACCCTGGTTGCTTGTATAAGATACCAATACAATAGGAATGAACATCAATGCCTGAGCAAAGATGATAGGCATCACGTTAGCAGCGAAGAGCTTGAGAGGGATGTACTGACGTGCACCGCCCATCATAGTCTGACGACCGTTACGCTCTACACGCTTTGCATACTGTACCGGAACACGGCGAACAGCCTGTGTAAGCATGATTGCAGCGCAAACAACTCCGTAAAGGATAAGTATTTCAATGATGAACATCACGAGACCACCACCTGTAATCGCTGTGAAGCGAGAAGTGACTTCCTGAACGAAAGCAGGAATGAATCGTGCCACGATACCAATCATGATGATCATTGAAATACCGTTACCGATACCCTTGTCTGTAATACGCTCACCCAACCAGAGGATGAACATAGAACCTGCTGCCAGAATGATTGTAGAAGGAATCATGAACATTGTCCAGTCAAGACCTGATGCAAGAGCACCAGCAGACTGCATCTTGAGGTTCATGAGGTAAGAAGGAGCCTGGAAGAGAAGGATGAACACTGTGAGAACACGAGTGTACCACATGATCTTCTTTCGTCCGCTCTCGCCTTCACGCTGCATCTTCTGGAAGTAAGGAACAGCAACAGCAAGGAGCTGCATAACGATAGACGCTGAGATGTAAGGCATGATACCCAACGCAAAGATAGACGCATTAGAGAACGCACCACCAGAGAACATGTCAAGGAGTGACATCAAACCGGTAGAAGTCTGCTCGCGCATCTCATTGAGTTTTGCTGGGTTGATACCTGGAAGCACCACGAAAGATCCGAAACGGTAGATTGTTACGAATGCAATTGTGATAAGGATGCGTGTACGCAAATCCTCAATCTTCCAACAGTTCTTCAGTGTCTCAATAAACTTTTTCATTGTAATATCGATTAAGGAGTTAAATGGAGTTAAGAGGAGTTAGGAGGAGTTAAGAGGCAGAGCCTTTAACCTTCACAACTGCCTCTAACTTCAATTAACTTCTAATTATTTTACAGTTACTGTACCACCAGCAGCCTTGATAGCCTCTTCTGCGCTCTTTGAGAAAGCGTTAGCAGTAACGTCAAGCTTAGCCTTGAGCTCGCCATTGCCAAGAATCTTTACGAGAACAGAACCCTTAGCTACGCCAGCAGCCTTGAGATCTTCAAGTGTGATAGCTGTGAGGTTCTTAGCCTCAGCGATAGCCTGAAGTGTAGAAAGGTTAACTGCGAGGTACTCCTTATGGTTGATGTTCTTGAAACCGAACTTAGGAACACGGCGCTGGAGTGGCATCTGACCACCTTCGAAACCGATCTTACGCTTGTAACCTGAACGTGCCTTAGCACCCTTGTGACCACGTGTAGAAGTACCACCGAGACCTGAACCAGGACCACGACCGATACGACG
>JAZRYU010000145.1:0-14679 GCA_045600885.1 Prevotella sp. | reverse complement strand
TACGTGTCGCCTGTTCTCATACTTGTCAACAGGGATGGATACCAAAACGTATGCCCGAAGGAAAAGATATAGAAGTGCTAACTGTCCCATATTTGCTGCAAAGGTAATCTTTTTTCGGTGATTTTCAAGCATTCCGGGACCAAAATGTGTGATTTATCTGCATTTTTAACTATTTTTGGGAAATAAATAGTAACTTTGCACCATATTAAATGTATCTGAATAATATATGAAGACTGATTTCAAAATCGTCTAAACCTCAAATGACACCACAAATACTGACACTTATCGTTGCAATAATCATTGGCGAATAAATAACATGAGAATGAATAAACATGCTATCATTATGGGAGCAACATCCGGCCTTGGAAAGGGAGTTGCTCTAGGGCTTCTGCAAGAAGGATACACCATAGGTGTGGCAGGACGCAGAAAAGAGGAACTGGAGAAGCTGAAAGCTCTAGCTCCAGAGCAGGTATTTACAAAGGTTATTGATGTGACCGCTGACGATGCTCCTTCTCTCCTTCTTGAACTCATCAGCGAAATGGGCGGCATGGAACTCTATTTCCACAGCTCTGGTTACGGAAAGCAGAACGAAACTCTCGACATAGAGATAGAAAAAAAGACCGTCCTCACTAATTCTTATGGATTCACCCAGATGGTTGACACTGCATTCAACTATTTCCGAACTGAAGGCAAAAGCGGACGCATAGCGGTAATATCAAGCATTGCCGGAACAAAAGGACTTGGCGCAGCACCTTCTTACTCTGCCACGAAGCGATTCGACTGGATTTACATCGAAGCCTTGGCACAATTGGCACACATCCAGAAACTTGACATCAAGTTTACAGACATACGCCCTGGATTCGTAGCTACAGACTTCATTGCAGGTAGCAACTTCCCTCTTCAGATGACCACCGATTATACCGTTAAGCATATACTGAAAGCCGTCCGCTCAGGCAAGCGGAAGGCAACCATCGACTGGAAGTATCGCATCATATGCTTCTTCTGGCGACTACTCCCATCCTTCCTTTGGGAAAGAATGAAAATCACGAATTAATCATTTTCTTAAGTAAGTTATATAACCCCATCTTTTATGGAACTACTCCTCGTCTTCATAGCAGCGCTTGCTCCTGTAGCAGTGGCATTATGGTACATCAACAAGAAAGATGCCGTTCAACCTGAACCTACGAAATGGCTTCTTAAGGCTTTCGGTTACGGCATCATATCGGCTATCATTGCAATTATCTTCGCCACAGTAATTGGTGATATCATGGGATTGGATGACTCGGAGGCAAATACCTCTGTTGTCGGTGCATTCATCAACGCCTTCTGTTCCGCAGCCATCCCAGAAGAAATTGCAAAATATCTCATGTTGCTCCTACTCATTAGGAAGAACCCACACTTCGACGAGAAGTTTGACGGCATCGTCTATGCTGTCTTCATCAGCATGGGCTTCGCAGGACTGGAGAACGTCATGTATCTTGTCGAAGGAATGGATGACGGCTCTTGGATAGGTACAGGAATAACCCGCGCACTCTTTTCCATCCCTGGTCATTTCCTTTTTGCCGTTCTCATGGGCTATTTCTACAGCCTCTACCATTTTGGAATAGACACGAGCAAGACTACCAGATACATGATCCTCGGAGCACCGATACTTGCCCATGGCATTTACGACGGCATACTTTTCAGCATGGACATCAGCGAAGAATTTGCGTCTATCGGATTCATCGTATTCCTTTTCTTCTTCAACCAACTGCGTAAGAAAGGCAAGGAAAGAATCAACGAACTGATGGAAAAAGAAGTGTGAAAAATCATCAAATGAAATGACAGACATCCGCACTATAGTAGAGACAGACCGTAGCATCACCGAGTTTCAGCGCAAGGTATATCTTGCTTTGCTGGACGTACCTCGCGGTACTACAATCTCATATAAGGAACTTGGGGAACGAATCGGTTGCCGCAGTGCTCAAGCCATTGGCCAGGCACTGAAGCGCAACCCCTTTGCTCCCCATGTGCCATGCCATAGAGTCATCGCCTCCGACGGTTCCATCGGTGGTTTCCATGGACAGCGCGAGGGAGAGATGATCGACAAGAAGCGACAATTACTGCAAGACGAGAAGCTCTGACATACTCTCCCTCTTCACCCATTTCACGAAAACCGAGTTCGCTTCTCACCTTTTAGTCAGATATTCCGCAAGTTCATTTACCGTATTGCTAATACTCCTACCAGAAATAGGCGTCCCGCTCCTGTCCATTGTTACACAGATCGTATATCGCGGTTCATCTGACGGGAAATAACCCGTAAAGATTACCTGATCGTATGTCCGAAGACCTTCCTCTGAGTAATACTGTTCGGCATATTTCAGATTGTAATCATACAGCGTCGGACGGCAGTTGCTGTGAACAATATAATCGCCGGAGATATCCACCTTCTTCGTTGTCCACTCCGAACCGATTCCTCCATCCTGAAGTGTAGCCTTAAGGCACTGTTTCATCATGTGCGACACCAGCAAATCCTTCTCAAGGAAACCTCTTGGAGGCAGAACCTGTATGGAATCCGTATTGACGGACGGAAAGACCACCTTCTTGCCATCTAAGGCTAGCATATTATACAACATAGCAGCATACAGAGCATCCATCTCGCGTGGACAGTCAGCAACCCTCCACCATTCGTGCTCCACGTTTCCATCCGCAGTCTTCTCCAATGCGCGAGCCATTGCAATATTGGAATGCAATTTAAAGCCATCAAGATATGAAACCTTACCATATCCTCCATTGAACCAATTGTGGTCTTTTATCAGCATATCCCCAATGGAATCCACACCACACTTAGTGTCAACACTATCAGCAAAAGAAGTATTGCTCTCTACCAATGCCATGGTTGCCCAAAGCAGTTTCTGCGGATCAGTACATAGCTGATGCTTCAACAGAGGAGCATCCGTGATATCGCCATCATGCAGAGCATCCCCCAAAGCCACCCAGGCTTTGATATTGCCCGTCTGAGATTCCATGACCAGCACCTGGCCATAATAACCACCTGCCTCTTTCATGTCCTTTCTCAGAAGATTCCGGCACAACTCCGTTATCCCTTTGTCTATTGTACGGCATGAATCCAAAGAAAAAGTCTCGTCCTCATCAAGCTTCATTAATGTAACGGCTTCTCCAAAATCAGAAACCGAGACAAAGCCGTCCCGATGTCCCTTTTGTCCATAGAATACGGCTACCGGACCGCCCTTCTCAGGATCCATCATCTGCACGAAATTCAGATTCCTGTATTCCAACTCAGTAATATTCTCTTTCTTCTCAAGGTCATAGATTCCACATCTTCCGTTCCAGTCATGCACAACCGCAAAGCGTGCAGTACAAGTGTCAACGTATTCGTACTTTGACCATTTATGTTGAGTGACAGGTTTAATGGCAACCTCTGCAACTTCCCACACTGCGGCATTCCTTATGCTCATCTGATTTTGGGCAATGGCTTCAAGACAAAGTACTGAAGCTAAAACAAGGAGTAACTTTTTCATTTTCAATTTCTAATTTTAATTTTTCATTTTTCCAAAAAGGTCCCCGTGCGGATTGCGGGGACCTTTGTTGAGAACTGTAATGATTAATAGTGCATGTCAACCTTGTGATTGCAACGAGTGCAGTAGTAATTGCCCCAGTTGTTGCCACAACAGTCGCGACAGTCGCAACGGCCTCCGCTAGACTTTGTTGCGTGGCATGGCTTGTGTTCATGGTCTGCAGTCATTGATAAACTTGTGTCAGCAGAAACGCCAGACTCTGAAACGAAAGCTGAAGCTGATGCTACAAATACCATTGCTACAACTGAGATTACAAACATGATCTTTTTCATTTTCTTATTAGCACTGATTCGTGTCGTGCGCAACTTCTAGTGATGTTAGAACTTTGATTGTTTGACTATTTATGTCTCAAATATAGGGCAGGTAACCAATCATCCGGATTTTTTTTATCTTTTTTTTCAAGGGGGGGGGTGAGGCGATTGAGATTTTGAGGTTTTCAGATATAAAAAAAGACCGTAACAATAATGTCACAGTCTTTTGGGGAAACACAAGAGAAGGGGGGTATCAGTCAAGCATTATAAAGGCAGCCCAATAGTATGGTTCCGGATATTTTTTGCGGATAAACCTCTTTGCCTCTTCGAATGCCTTGCGTTTATTCCACAGAATCTTGTCGTTAGTGAGGTTTTTATAAAACTCCTCCATGAATTCACGGCTTGCAACATCACTTATACTCCAAAGGGTAAGGATCATAGTCTGCACGCTCGCTTTCTTGAACGCTCTCTGCAAACCGTATAGCCCCTCTGACGTCGCTTTTCCCTGACCAGTCTGACAGGCAGACAGTACAACGAGCTCTGTGCCCGTCATATCCATACGCGCTATGTTGCTTGCAGTAAGTATTCCACCAAGCACTCCATCAGGAACATCTTTTCCTGTCCATGCTGCATTACCGCCAGAGAGAACTAATCCTGAAAGAGACATCGCATCCTTATATCCTTTCAAGTAATTAACATTCTCTGCCTGTTCTGGAGTATAATAGAATCCGTGTGTAGCAATATGAAGTATGCTAGGCGAACGACCATTCATATTCAGGAAAGACTCTTCTGTTCCCTGAATACCAGAATATGGAACAACATCTATCTTGCGTTTTGACAGATACGCCCCAATTGTGTCTATTTCCTTCTTCGTTTCCCGAAGTTCCGCGTATCTGGAATTACCTCTTACTATATCGCCACGAAGTGCCAACAATGGAGATATTTCATATTGATCAGAGACGCATATCATCTCTTCAGAAGAGAGGTCGTATTTCAGTCCTCCATACAGAACGGCAGACTTGCTGTTATTGGCAAACTGTAAGTAATCATGCACATTCCCCACTTCTCGGGCAGAAGACAAGCGGACGAAGTTGTAATGCTCACCCAATAACGTCCCGTCTGGCAAAGGAATAGATTCCAACGCTATCTGAAACAGGATGTGTGATGGTACATAATATACCGTAGAACCTTCACTTATTTTATCTTCTAACGGTTTCCACAACAAGTTCAGAATACTGTCTGCATACGGCGCTTCGTAATACATATCTGGCTGAACAATCTCTAGAGAATCTATATTGCGTTCTGCAAAGAGAGGAACAAGCAACGGATTCTTTTGACTGTTCTTTATGACATAAGCGGCATATTTACGTCCTTGGCTCTTGCTTACATAATCAGTAAAATCCACAAGAATTTCACCATCCTTCAGATTTCTCTTTACCGAAGAATAGTCAACGTCCATATAAGAAGTCAGATTGCCGTTCTTTCTGCATTTTGCAAGAAGTGCTCTTTCCAGAGTCCGCTTCTCATGACTGATCCTGATAATCTCGTTTGAATTCGCAGCAAAGTCTTTCTCCAAATCCCTTATTTTTGATTGCATTGCAGAGATGGTCATAAGATTATCCATATCCTCAGCTGTTCCCTTTTCCTTCAGAATCTCATAAAGATTACGCTCTGATTCAAGCAGAAATGCCTTTGACAGTACCAGTGCATCGTAACACGAACCCGTAAAATCATCCTGCAGCAGCTTTGCCTCAATAGCGAAGGGAGTCATGTCTGTAAGAAGGGAGTTGAACGGATCCCAGAACTTTTCCCGTTCCTCAGAATTGAGGTAAGGCAGTTGTTCTTTTGTCATGCGCTTTAGCATTTCAACAGACTTCTCATAGTCTTTGCATCCAGCTTCTACATGTCCTGCTACACCTTCCGCATTAGCCAGATATTTTAAAGCATCAAGATATTGAATGCTTTCGTCGCCGTATAGCCTTCTGACTCTTCTTTCATACTCTTTGAAGTAGCGTTCACATTCGTCATTGTTGTTGAGCCGCCATTGCGTGCCGCCAAGATAAGGCAGGAGCTGTATTCTGGCAACATCCATTTCGCCGTATTTCGTTGCAAGAATCTCATCAGCCTTCACAAAATCATCGAAAGCCCTCTGATCGTCGCCAAATTGAGAATAAAACCTGCCACGCAGGCCATAGAGCATGCTGATTTCTCTTGGCTCTGACAAGTATTCTTTTGCCACCATGATAGAGTCAATATACTTTTTCCCCATAAGGCTGTCCCCCTTTGCCTTATAAATGTTTACGAAAGGGATAAGGGAAAGAGGATCATGGCGAGTGTCCGATTTATATGATTCCCGAAATTCATTCTTGCACTTCTCCGCATATTCCAGTGCTAAATCATAATCCCCTCTCTCAAGGTAAAGATCGCGCAGACAGTTGTGGCAAGTATGCTGAGGAACGGTTGGGTTCTTCAGAAGTGGCAGCAGTCCCTCCACCTTCAGATACCACTGCTCTGCCATCTCCAGCATACCCAGTGATCTTGATTCGTTTCCTTTGAAAATGTAGTATTCATAAGCCACTTCCGTAGGACAATCCGTCTTTGCGAGAGAGTCCATCCTCGCCTCCAGCGTCAGCTTTTCATTCACATTGCCTACAGAAGCATACAGCTTGCACAGACTCATTAATGCTTGCATCTGAGCGTGAGCATCACCTGTCCGCCTTGACAGGTTCATTCCCTCCTGATAAGCCTCCATAGCGCCCTTCATGTCATAAAGTCGCTCCTTGCAATGACCTAATTCCGCCCAGCATTTTATCTCGTTCGGATAGTCTTGTATTGAGTTATAGCCTCTGGCAGAACGTGTCAGGCATGGAATAGCCATTTCGTATTCTTGCAGAAGCAGGTGCCGAGCGGCTTCGTAATACCACGACAGCGGAATCTTCGAGGCAATCATGCGGCGGAGTCTGTCGTCAGCAAAGGGCAATATTTCTTCGAAGATGCCACGTGCTTTCTGGTAGTTACCATTGTTCATATGCATGAAGGTACATCCCCACTGATAGCCGTTCAAGACATACTGCATGCTTACCCTCGCCCTCTCCTTCTCCGTCAGTTCCAGTTTCAGCAACCCCTTTGCCAGACTGTAGCCCTCCTCAAATCTCTGAACTTTTCCGTAATAAAGGCTTATAGAGGTTTGGCTCAAAACGAAGACATCTCTTTCGCTCTGCGTCTTCATTCCCTTTGTCTTCTCACTTATTACCTTGAAAGCCTCTATAGCCTCAGCATATTTTTCCTGCTCGACAAGTTCAAAAGCACATTTAAAGACTTCTTCTAATTCGGAATCAGAAGGAGACTGCGCCAATGTCGGGCAAAACCCCAGAACGATGTATGCCAGAAACAGGATTATTCTATTCTTCATCATCTGATACTACACTTGTAGGGCGAACATTTGTGAGCCGCGATTAAGGTTTTATTGAGTCGCTGATAATAGAATCTGCGTCTAAAGTATCGCCAGGGACGAAAACATTATCACCCCCTCTGAACTGACCTTCAGAAGAATCTGACGGGCTGAAAAGAATCAGGGGATTAACAGCAAAAAAGCCGATGATGAGAACAGCAGCTATGCCAGAAAGCCAATAATAACGTTTCTTTGATGCAGGTTTTCGTGTAGCATTCTCTGCCTCCCATTGTTGCATGAGTGCCATCTTCTCCTGACGGCTTGAAACAAGAGTCTTTACCTGCTTGGTATATTCCAGCTGATCACGAAGTTCTTCATTGCTCTGCACTTCATGCTCAAAAGCAGTACGCTCTTCTGCAGTCATGTCTCCATGAACATAACTGTCTATTTTTTCCTGATATTCAAATTTCATGTTCTAAGAGTTAACGTATCTTTTGTAAATGTCCTGCGCATTGGTGCGAAGAGTTTCCATGCACTTGTATTTCATCGTCTTTAAGGCATTCTTGTTAGTGAAAGAAGGAATCTCCGCCATTATCACATCCATATTCTTTTCTTCATAGTAAAACTTAGTGAGAATCTGGTTGCAGCGTTCTGACATCACAGCTATGCAGTCTGCAATAACATCTTCCATGGTCTTCATTGATTTATCACACAGATAATCCATCATAGAGTCATCCGTCTCTCCTCTACGAAGCTTCCCGCTCTTCTCCTCTTCACTGATCTCAACCTGCGGTTTGACAGACCTTGTGTATTCAAGATACTTCAGCCGAGCTATGCTCATGAAGTAAGTAGTGAGAGAGCTCTTGAATGGTTCGTCATTAGCTCCCAGGAGAACGCCGTCCTTAACATGCAGCTTGCCATTCTCTATGTTCTCCCACAATTTGATGAAGGAGTCCTGGAATATCTCCATGCGTATATCGTCACCACAGAAGAAAACTCCCTTGTAGTGTTCATTAAAATATCTCCGGCAGTGGCGCTCCATCTCATAAGCCATTTTCTGGTTATGACTTGCCACACCTTCTACGTATGCGACATCAGAATACGTCTTTGCCCTAAATTGTATTGTTGCCATTACTGAAAAACATCTGTTATATTAAACCTATCCGTCTCTCCTGAAATGACAGGAGTTTGTGGGTATTTTGCAGAATTGCTTCTAACCAGTCTTTTGAGTTCTTTTTCTATGGAATCATTATCCTTCATTTTACCTGATTGAAGCATCTGGGATAATGCGTAAGTCAGTTTCCCAACAGAAGGCGTTTTCAGCTCTGCATTAAACTGATTGCTCTTACAGGCACTGATGGTTATCCACATCTCAGGATTTGTACTCTCGCCCGCATCGCTGTTGGACGTGACAAGAAACTTCCTTCTTACCTTATCGATAATCGTGTTGAACACATCCACCACTCCTCGTACCGTCTCCTCGTCATCGCCTCTTGAAGAATCGCCACTATGACATGCATCTACCACCACGAGAATCTTACCGCTGCTGCCGACTCTGCTTCTGATGTTCTTCAAAAGGATATTGATTTCGTCATCGCTAAGGTGTTTTTCCCCATGATCCTTACTGCATGGCGTTTTGTAGGCATCATACGGAATCCAGCATTCGTCAAGCCCATCATGCTCATCACCATTTATATCTTTCATCTGCTGCCCATGTCCGGAGAAATGAACATAGACTATATCGCCCTTTCTGCTCTCTTTTGCAAGCCACCTAAAGCCTTTTACGATAGCACTCTTCGTAGCTTTCTTGTTTGAGAGTGTGATTATATTCTTAAAGCCGCTCTTTTTTAAGTATCCCACCACATAAGGAATATCCTTGTCGCCATTAATCTTTCCCCAGGAACTGTCTTCCTGTTGTCCGCAACCTATCACAAGTGCCCTTCTCGTCTGTCCATAAATAGATTCAGACAAGAAGAGCAATGTCACAAACCACAATATCCTAATTAAGCGAGTCTTCATTTATTTGTTACTACGTTTATTCCAACAAATATCTGCCGCAAAATTACATTTTTTCTAACGAATAAACAAATTAAATATGAAAATAGTGTATTTTTCTTGTATTTTATGGATTTGATTGAGACATAATCCTTTTTTAATTTTTCACTTTTATCTTACTATACTGTTTTCCATTCTACTATCCTCGCTTCATGAGCCTCTGGCAGAATGAGTTTGCCTAACATGCTTTCTACGACACCATTGGGAACAGCGTATTCTCTTTGATTGTTGCGTTCACGCTGATTGCTCCACGATGCTTCGAGATAAACCATGCGTACCCTGGCTTTATAAGTTTCGAAGAGACTGACGAGAGACTCTCGCATCTGAGTGGTGATGTTGGTTGCATTCCAGACAAACGGCTGATGCTTACGAAGATACTCTTTTGCCTGTTCACGAGCGATGTTGGCGACAAAGCCCTGTTCTGCCTTGGGAGAGATTCTATGCTCTCGCCTTATGTTATCGAGCGAGATCATAGGGAGGTCAGGCAGATTCCTGTTTATCCAAGTATCCTTGCCTGTCCCTGGCAGTCCACTCAACAGAATGACCTCACCCCAGCTCTCATCATACAGCAACTGCTCCTTCCACACATCCTGACCAGAGAGGTACGCTCTGCGAACGACATTCGTCTTGAATGGATAACAGCCATCGAGACAACCCTCTTCCTTGGCAAGCTCCTCGCAGAGAGCTATCTGTTCAAGCATCTGCTGCTGATCATTGCACTTCCGTCCAAGCATATCTGCCTTGCACAGAATGCAGAGCATACGGATAGTGAAGTGGGGCGCGAGTAAACCGTTCGATGCAATCTTGTGCAGACGAAGGCGTGCATCCTCCATATCAATCGCATGAGGTGGAAAGGAATGGTAGCGTATCAGCAGGCAGATGGCTTCCCGTATCTTCATCAACTCGTCATCACCACACATCCCGTATTCCTTCCAAAGCACTTCGCGAGCCATGCGGCTGCCTGTAGGCGCATGATGCGGAGCCTTCCATTCGCCATCAATCAGCGTTGAGGTGGGAATCTTACCCACATCGTGCAGCAGGGCAGCTATATATAAGATATGTTGCTGGCGCTCCGACAACTCTCCATATTCAGGCATCCGCTTCAATGCTTCGCACACCATCATGGTATGAGTATATACATCACCCTCTCCATGCCACACAGGTGACTGTTGGGTCAGGTGCATACGTTCCTCAAATGGGCGGAGTACGTTTTCTTCTATACTTTTCATTTTTCACTTTTGGCAATAATATACCAGTTGTCTTTTTCTTGTAGGGCGAGGATTTCCGAGCCGTTTCGGTCGCAGAAAACCTGAATCGCAGCTCAGTAAACTTCGCCCTACTTCTTGGGGACAACAACATATCACTACCTTTATTTTTCTAATCATCCTCTATATTCTGAGTCATAAAGTTTTTCTATCGGTACGCAAAGTTCATTGATCACAATGCCACGGTCGAGCCACGCCTGTTCTGGCTCTTCGTATTGCGTGAATCCATGTCGCACATATTTCATCCTATCAACCACCTCGCCCTGCTCCTCTACCTTAATGTATATACCTTCCATCATCACCTCTGGATTGGTGTTGTAGCATGACGGACCTATCAGTCGAAGCAGCTGGTCAATACTCCCGAACTCACCTTCCCCAAGCACAGGAACGGAACAGATAGGCATTTGCTTTGTCAACTCCCTGCGGGATGCTGTGTCCAAGTATCGGTCAGTCTGGCGGTCATAGATATCAAACTCCATGAAGTAGTGGGGCAAGGCATCATAGGGAATGCGGTGCTGGGCATACATCCACTCGCCATACATTATATAGCGACTGCCCAGGACTGCATACAGCGCATCACGATGGACGGCAGCCCACTGCTTCATCAGTTCGTAATGGCGTTCGCGCACACCGCCCATCAGATAGTGCCCACGACTCTGAAGCAGCAGTTGCCCATCACTATCGAACGATATTGCCGAGTTTGCACCATCTATCTTCTCTTCCACAACAAGATGACGACCACGGATGGCATCAAAGCGTATCTGGCTCAAATCCTCATCTCCAGCCTGCAGGCGAGAACCTTCTATGTGTGGTGTGCGTGGATATTTGCGTATAGAGAAATCTGTTGTCATAATGTGGCAATCATAATGGTGTGTCCTGTCACACCGGTGAATTTAACTTTCTTACAACCATTCTCCAGGAACAGCCTTTTGAGGTCATCGTTCGAGAACAGATGAATGTGCTCAGGATTGTCATCCGGCTTGGATGGAACCGATACGATAATGTAGTTTCTGGCCAAGCGGATAGCATTCTTCACTACCGCCAAAGTATCAGGTATGTGTTCCATCACTTCCAGCATAGTCACCACGTCAAAGGTCTTATCGGGGGCATCCCAAGTACAGATATTCTCTAACATTGGATGCAGGTTCTCAATGCCACCCTCATGTATGCACTCATGCAGAGCAACACGGTGAGGAAGAATATCGAGGCTCGTAACCTCTAGTTTAGGAAACTCTCTGAGCAAAGGGAAAAGAAACACCCCTCTTCCGCTGCCCACATCGAGCAATGTCTCACATTGTCCAGCTGGCACGATGCCTTGCAGAAAGCTTAGCACCACCTGCACACGAGGCAAGTCTTCCTTCACCTTGAAGTAGTGCATCTTCATCTCCGGAGCATCCTCCACTCCAGCATATTTCTTTTCGTATCCTCGCTTATAGGCTTCAGCGAGGCGTGTGATGTATTGTTGTTCCATTGTTATCTTAAGAACTGTGCAAAAAGGTTAGTC
The DNA here is from genome assembly GCA_045600885.1 of Prevotella sp. GTDB lineage: Bacteria > Bacteroidota > Bacteroidia > Bacteroidales > Bacteroidaceae > Prevotella. Next base: position 2,635 of record JAZRYU010000145.1, on the reverse strand, counting down.
TTTATTTAAAATTTCCAAATTAAATGCATCCACTAATGTTTCGTCAAGTAACACATTATCTTTCTTGGCATCCTTATATGATACATGATACTTTTTCTTTAGCCAACGGTGTATTACCATTAACAAACAAGAAATTGCAGTTCCACCGATTAACATTATTGCTACAATAGGATTAGGTTCCAGTAAAAATAATAGTATAAAGCCGATGACCGCGATAAGCCAAAAAAACATGTACAGATTAGAGAAAATAGAATTTATGGATTTCTGTTTGAAGTAACAAGACTCACAACAAGCAACATGATAATAGAAATAACGTTCTACATGCATTGTATAAGGCAATGAAATTGTGTCATATTCGTCTAGAATTTCACGCTCCCTGACGCAGTATTCTACTGTAGAAATTTCTTCGCCACAGTATGGACATAATTTATTTAATTCAAGCATAAGTAAATGTTTATAGTAAAGGATAACGTCAAATTAAAAATTGTAACTTTGCACAGGTGTGCGCAAAATTACAAAATTTTATTTAATTTGACCTCTTATTTAAAGAATAAGTTAAAAATCAGGATGATTTTACTGCTGATTCCGCTTCCTTACGCATTGATTTCAGCTGATTCCAATCCTCATTGATGTTCTTGAACTTCACCACGACTCTGCCTTTACGGTCAATAAAACCATAGATTTCGACTTCATCGTCATCGGTCATGCCATAGCCGTCTTCGTCCCTGTAATACATACCGTCCGGGTTCAGTTGCCAACTTACTTGTGCTACACCATTCTCAAATTTCATTACATGAGTTGGGAAATGGGCATCAAGGTCGCGTGCCCTTTCGATGGCTTTTACCGACACTCCTTCCAAAGAGTTCCAATCAATGTCGTCAGTGGTTATGGTTCTTAGGATTTCATTGCCATTCATGAACTCATAAGCACACTTTGTGATATTGTCAATCAGAAAACGCGGCTTCCAATACTGCATTATTACCTCCTCTGCAATGCTCATGCCTTCGCCTGCATCCCCAATGCTATAAATTTTCTGGTAAGCAGGTGATGTTAGTTGTGAGTACAATGCCTTAGCATGAGCTTCAGCCTGAGTGCTGTCATTCTTCTTCTTGAAAATGTCGAAAATATTCATATTTACTTGATTTTATGTTACCTTACCACTTGTCCTTTTCCGTTTACGATGATCTTGTTGTCGTTGCTGACCGTGCAGATGTAGGTGTCATGATCAATGGCTTCAATGTCTTCATACAATGGCATCGTTACAACATGGCCATCTGCTGTCATAAGACCCTCGTAGCCGTCGCCAGCGCTGTATGCACGTAATCGGGCTATTGCACGCTTGTGTTGCCAAGGCTCAAGCTCATCGCAACCTTCTTCGCTATCCTGGTCAACGGTATTCTCCGCAAGATACATTTCGTCTGTTTCGTATTCCAATTTGCGCACGCTATTGATGTAAAAGTCATTGATGAGCTTGCCCGACAGGTCGTATTTACGCACTGTGTGGTCAGCCATAGTCACGTCTATCTCATCATTATAGACGAACATATCTGCGGCCATCATAGGCAGAATGGCATTGAACTCCTTATCGACTACACATGACTCTTCACCCTTTGTCAGTGTCCAGTAGCAGAGGTCGCAAGATACACGGATATTGTCGTATTCCTCTGGAAGAACGGTGATACCCTTAGCATTCATCAGACCATACTTCTTGTCATTGTCTCCATCGACGATACAGTAGCCGCCATGGAAGACATAGCCATCGCAATCAGGATCATAGGCGAAAGTACGGTCAAACACCTGGTTACCCTTGGCGTCGATGAACTTGATGATGCAGTTCTCCTCTACACTGGCAATACCATCAGAGAACACCCATGCGCGCTTGTACTTGGCTGGGATCGCAACCTCACCAGTGTATTTATTGAAGTAACCACGATTCTTGCCATCGCTAAAGACAATTAGTGAGTCTTTTTCGCCGAGAGGCTTTGAAATCCATGCAATGCCTGTCAGAGTCTTCTTGCCAGTGAGGGAATTCTTAACCCATGCCTTGCCATCGCCATGGTCATGCATATACACATTGCGGCTGATGTAAGTATTGTAATAACAATTCTCGTCATCGCAAACGTTCTGTAGATATGCAGGACGGGCTTCTCTATACAGTTCATATATTAAAGCTCCTGCAATGAATGTAACGATGATTGTGCCACTGATTGCGAACAATCCCCAAACGCACTTGGCGAACTTGCCTTCACGCTTGTAACCGAACAGGCCAAAGACCCATCCCAAAGCCTGACAAATGCCTTTCCACAATACGGAGAAGAACATTTTTGCTGAAACTCTTTTCATCTTATGATTTTTGATTTATGATGTATGATTAAAAACAAAGGCTCCATTGCCTTCTTATTAGCAATAGAGCCATCGTTTATGCGCTATCTATCAGTGTTATGAAGATTTTTTCTTATTTTTTTGTGACTTCCGTGAAAGGTGTGTATTCTGGTAACTAAAGTTTCCCACCCTTTGAAAGGTAGATTTATTTGATTTAACTTATTGATTAGATGGTTAATACGTTATACATATTGATTACGCGGCTTCCTCGTACTTTTCCAGTGCGCTGAGCATCACCTCGTATTTGGCAAGT
>JAZRYU010000144.1:0-28976 GCA_045600885.1 Prevotella sp. | reverse complement strand
AAAAGTGCGCAAAAAAGGTCTCTTCAGCGTCACGGCATACAGCATTTATCAATATTCATTGTATCATGCCATAAATGCCTCCCCTTCACGCTGAACAGCCCATTTTTCGGAGATTTTCACGCTGAACAGCCCCAATTTTGGACAATTCGTTGTAAAGAATCATCACCACGGCTCATCTGTGTATCCAGTATCACAGTCCGAATCACTGTCATAGTCATACGACGGATCGTATGAGCTGTCGTCTGGAGTCTCATCGCCGAAAGCGATGTACTCCTCTTCCGTCTGCCTACGTTCACCAAAAGTGCACAAAGTGGTCTGCCCCTTTTGTGCAAATCCTGTCATTACAATTTCAATTTCAGATTGTGTGTCATGGCGCACCAATCCGGAGGTGCGCTGCACTCAGCGCACTAACTACCGCAGTGATCCAAACAACATTACCAATTCAGAATCTGGTTGACGCAGAACGATTCGTTCAGCGTCTTGGTTGTCTATATGTCGTTTTCTACATCAAACCACAACATATCTAAATTTTCTTCCTCTACCTTAGCAGTTGTCTATATGTCGTTTTCTACATCAAACCACAACCAAGCGTTGGAATGTGAAATAAGAGAGAATGTTGTCTATATGTCGTTTTCTACATCAAACCACAACAATTGTATAAGGAATATAAAATTAATTGCGTTGTCTATATGTCGTTTTCTACATCAAACCACAACTATGCACGGAAACATTGATATTAGGCGGAAGTTGTCTATATGTCGTTTTCTACATCAAACCACAACGGCAGAGAAGATAGCGAAGGTGTACGACCGTTGTCTATATGTCGTTTTCTACATCAAACCACAACTTCGGATTGTTCTTTAAGTTTCCTTAGTGAGTTGTCTATATGTCGTTTTCTACATCAAACCACAACTCAGAATGATTATGGACGGTAACGATGTAGGTTGTCTATATGTCGTTTTCTACATCAAACCACAACCTGCAGTATGAGGCAAATTATTTTACAACGTTGTCTATATGTCGTTTTCTACATCAAACCACAACATGACTTTACTTTCGAGGGTATTGTCGCCTGTTGTCTATATGTCGTTTTCTACATCAAACCACAACACGACTTTACTTTCGAGGGTATTGTCGCCGTTGTCTATATGTCGTTTTCTACATCAAACCACAACTTTATGTCCTTCTCGATGACAGTACAGAAGGTTGTCTATATGTCGTGTTCTACATCAAACCACAACCAACAAACTAATAAACAAAAGATTATGAGCGGTTGTCTATATGTCGTTTTCTACATCAAACCACAACCACGGAAGAAGCAACGTGCCTCACGCTGCAGTTGTCTATATGTCGTTTTCTACATCAAACCACAACCGTACTGATACCGGGCCACTCGTAAGCAAGGTTGTCTATATGTCGTTTTCTACATCAAACCACAACTCGATAGGATTTTCTCTACATCCTCCTTTGTTGTCTATATGTCGTTTTCTACATCAAACCACAACTGTCAAATTCGTTGTTGAAATACTCATTTAGTTGTCTATATGTCGTTTTCTACATCAAACCACAACTCTTCTCCATAAATCGCTTGTGCGGTTTTGTTGTCTATATGTCGTTTTCTACATCAAACCACAACAAGTACACAATCACCCTCGCAAACCAAACAGTTGTCTATATGTCGTTTTCTACATCAAACCACAACGCAACCGATGCAGCGTTATACGCATACGCAGTTGTCTATATGTCGTTTTCTACATCAAACCACAACTTTGTTCGTTGCTATGTGGAAGCACTCCTTGTTGTCTATATGTCGTTTTCTACATCAAACCACAACATTTCAAGGCAGCGTAAGACATTCAGCCAGTTGTCTATATGTCGTTTTCTACATCAAACCACAACCGATGCTCTTCTTGAACTCATCACGATCGCGTTGTCTATATGTCGTTTTCTACATCAAACCACAACTTGCGTCGGATTTCTAACTTATTATCAATATGTTACGCATTAAAAAACTCGCAAGAAGTAAAGAATAATGTAGTTTTTCGGTGCAAATGTACTAAAATAATTCCAATTGTACAGGTGCTTTTATCTCTTTTTTTGCTGCTTTGCCGAAAAAAGTGTCAATATCGCCATATTGCTTATCGGTTACAGCAAGGAGGCTGACTTTTCCTGTCTCTGGCATTAGGGCTTTAACCCTTTTCTTGTGAACTGCAAGACTTTCGTATGAAGCACAATGGCGAATATACACAGAATACTGCATCATCACAAAGCCATCCTTCATAAGTTCTTTCCTAAAGATAGCTGCTTCGCGACGTTCCTTTTTCGAAACTACAGGCAAGTCAAAGAGTACAAAAAGCCACATTATGTGATATGCATTCAGTCTATTGTCAGTCATGGAAACGAAGGACATGCCACAGTCCCCTTATTGTCTTTAAGAATTTTTGCGATAGAAGCTGTAGTGGAAGACAGAGCTATTTGTAAAGGCTTGGTTTGTCCTGCCATTTCCACGTCACAAGTTAGCACACTCACTAAACGCTGCTTGACATCTTTCGTAAGTTGTATATCCGGATCTGTAGAGAACAACTCAAATACAGCATAATCAACAAAAGGTCTATACGGTTCCATAACATCATCCGCCAAAGGAAAAGCATTGTATCTGTTACGATGAAACAGCCCAAATGCAGGTAGAAGCCCAGACCCCATCAATGCCCTTGCCACCGCAGCACGCAATATTGTATAGCCATAATTGAGTAAATGGTTAGGTGGTTCGCCATAGCGACCTCTTGTGAAACTTTTTCCATACATCTTTTGCCAATAGATTCTCGCCGCTGCACCTTCGCGATTATCCTTATCACCAGATAAGACATTAGAGTAATAAGGTTTCAACACACTACCATCGAAGCCACAACGATTAAGACATTCTGCCTGGTTACGAATCTTACTCGTTATGAGTTCCTTCCATATACGTTTGTTTGTAGGTTGAGATGCTTCTATCTGATAGCGTATGGTTTCTTGCTGAGTATTGTTGGATTCCAAAGGCATTAGCATGGAGTTAGGCATGGAATTAGAACCACAAAACACAACTGCAACATTATTGTCCGCAAGCGCATTCATCAGAGGTATAGTCATCTGTACCATCAGATTGTCTATGATGACTATTCCTATATCTTCTATCGGTCGTGTCACTGCCTGCTCGCTGCCCTTCACTTGAATTACCATTTGGCTATATTTCAAAGATAGCGAAGCAGGATTCGTGAACATTAATGTTTGTTTTATCATCTGTGTAGGAATATTATCTCGCCATCCTCGTCAATGCGGAAGTCTTGACCTTCAACGAGAGCATTCAACTGATTCATCATAATACGTACTTTATAGCGGAACTCTTCGTTCTGCTTGTACGCGCCACCGCCAATAGGAATCTCACTTCCTGGTCGCGCCTCCTGCTGATGCGTCAGAATCAATCTTTTGTTAGTAGCCTCCATAATGGTAATCTTGTACAATCGTCTCTGCAATTCCATCTTTGAAGCCTCATAAATCTCCTCAGGAGCCTCTTCATAAAGCAAGAGCATAGTACCAGTCTTAAGGATATACTTGAGTTTCAGGCCGTTTTCGCTTTTCTCTGGCACAACAGCAAGTTCGCGTTCACCACCACTCTTGCGGAAATGGCGTGCAGCTTCAAGATTGTTGTAGAAAAGGAATTCACGAATAGTCTTACCTTTGGCATTCTTGCCTTCATATACTGCTGCAAGGTAGTTGCTATCGTTCTTTACGAACACATTACGTTTATGCTCTTTTACGGATACATCACGATGCACACGAATAGAAAGTGGTTGAGTGACATCTTTTTGATAAACCCTTACCTTGTTTATCCTTATGCCTTTCTCCTTGTTCATCCACACGCCAGCTTCAACGGCTTTCTTAAGATTGCCATGTTCTGCGATAGCTTCAAGGACTTTTTGCTTGACAACTTCGTCCACAATGTTCTTCGGTTCAATCATATCCAACGGCTTGCGAACTACATAACACAGTTTACCCCCTTGCTGTATAGCTCCATAGAACGTGTCCATGTGCAATGAACCACGTGCAGTATCGCCTTGCATATACTTGTCCTTTGTGCCACGAATGCGCTTCTTCGTGTGCTTTGGCATATTGTCGGCAGTGTAATGACTAACAATGAGGGACTGCTCTATCTGCTTTACATCCTCAGTAAATGTATGCCAAGGTTTAGGAAATGAGGCACGCTTACTGTCCATACCCCAACGGCGGCGCTCGTCATCATGATAATACTCTGCGAGTTTCTTGTATTCTTCTGAACCAATGCAAGCAATGGTAATGGCATCAATGGCATGATGGCTGTGGTTGACACGAGCCTTCTTTTCGTACTCTTCCTGAATGCCCCAAATCTTGCGGAAATCGCTTGTTGCGATGCCCTTCACGATATTGACATTCTTGAAGAGTGACTTCAAGTATAGGCGTGAGTATCGAGAGATTACGCTGATGTCAACGCCCTGACGACGAGCGAATCCCTCTGGCACTTCTGTCATTGTGAATCGTTCGTATTTTCCGCGCCAATAATCTCGGTCCAAGATAAGACGATGGCGCTTCTGAATCATGCGGTCTTTCATAGCCTTATCTGCAATGCCACGCGTGTTTATCTTGCGAATCTGCTTCTCAAGGTCTTCATACTTTTCCTTCCAAGGTTCAATGCGCTCAAGGATTTCTTCATGGTTGGCAAGTTGTGACGGCATCTGGGCACGCTTTACCTCACGATTGAATTTTGCATCGCAAAGGGTAAGATTAGCTTCAGTGCTGTCACCACCTACACTGCGAGGAATGGTGTGTTCAATATCAAACTTGTTTGAGTCATCAAAAAGATCTGAAAGCGATATTCTTTTACCTGTATAAGGGCATATATGCTCTTGTTCTTCCCAAAGTTCATATTTCAAGATATCATTCTTGCTTTGATTGAGCATACCTTGTTCCACCCATTTTTCATAGATGTCTATATCATTTTCTGTAGCAGAATATCCATTACCTTTTAACTCAGCTATCCTTTCTGCATATTCTTTTCTTCTATTCTCTCTATCTCTCTGCCAAGCCCGAATGGCAGCACGCTTGTTGCTGTCGTTCAGTTCGCGTGCAAACTCAATATGAATAGTGTCGTCCTTGTCTATCTTTCCCTTTGCAAGCAGAGTATTGATGACATGGCGAAGGCGGAACAATGAGCGCATAGCCATAGGATTGCGAACGCTGCTTGTGCGAGGTGAACCAAGCTGGAAATAGCCATTCTCCGCAGGTCTTGTTACCTTCGGGAATGTCTCTACCATTGAAGGATGATAGAGATTGTTCAGTTTCTTCATATCCTCATCAGCAAGGTTGTACTTGCGCAAGATATAAGTCTTAATGTATGCATCCTTCGTAAGTTCAATTCCGCTTTGCTTTCTTACCTCATCGTATTCGTTGAACACGGCAACAAGTTCGTCGGCATCTGTTTTTGGAAGCATAGGGAGCAGAGATTCTTTGTCAACAGGGATGTCAACGACATACGGAAGATTGGCAAAGAATACGGCATGGGAGAATATAAGTCCGTACTCCTTCATGTAAGGAAGAATCTTGCGAATGGCCTTCAACGACAGCGAAGCATAGTCCTGTGGCATCTTTATCTTTGAGAACATTTCTGCGTGCTCCTCGTCAAGCTGCAATTTCTCCATGGCAAAAGCTTTCAGATTCTCATAGTCCTCAAAAGAGAATAGAGCATGCCATATGTCGTTCAAAATCTCGTAGCGATTCTTTCCACCACCAAGAGTATATTGCTCTATGGCTGCTTCAAGCCATGAATCTTCGGTATCCTTTACCTCAAATGCGTCAGAGAGTTGGGCAATTACAGGACAGCCGCTGACTGTTGTGTCCATGTAGTAGTTGAAGCGATAACCCTTCTGTTCATGAGACTTGTAATAGCAAAAGTTGTTCTTTGAGCCAGATAGTTTCTTCGCAATTTCAGAAAATTGGAAGTCTGCTTTTGACTTGCGAAGGAAAAGCGGTATGATAAACTGCTTCTCTTCCGCAGTGAGTGGGCGCAAAGATTCATCTGTAGGCGTCTGTACCTTTATGTTGTTTATAAAGGCATACATGCGGTATTGCTCAAAGAGAGGGTGAGACTGCGGACAGCGAGCCTTCTTCTTCTCAAAGACACACTTTCCAACGCTCTGCTTTTGCGATTTCAACGGACGCTGCGTGATGATAGTCTTGCGGAGATCTTTTGTCAGTTCTTCCGACAAGCCCTGCTTCTCGCATATAGCAAGAAGTTCCTTCTCGTAGTGGTCTATACGATGAGTGTAGTGGGCACGAATGCGCTCCTTATTCTGGTAAAGTTGATAGAAGTACTGACCGAGATATTCGCAGCCGCGTTCTTCCATCGCTGCCGTAATATCTGATATGCCTGTAATGACAGCTCCGTCTGCGGCTTTTGTATCCTCTTTTCTATTGGAAAGGAATCCACGACGCTGATTGATATGATAGATAGCACGACCTACAATGTAGCGTTGCGACAAATCTGTCATATCAAGCGACTCCGTCAAGCAGAGATTGCGATAGAAATATGGATTCTTGTTTTCCCTTTCGTCTGTACATTGCCAGTTGATGAATGCTTCGTTCTGAGGATAAATCTTATATGCACGCCATTTGTGGAGTTCGTCTTTTGATAGCGGCGGACATAGATTGTGCTTCGCAAGAATAGCAAGCAGCTTAATCTTTCTGCATTTCCTGCGCCAATAACCTACGCGCTGACGCTTGTGTTCTGTGCGCTCGGCAGCTCTTGATGATTCTATTCCTTTTTCTATCTTTACACCCTCTTGGAATATCTTCACGCCTTTGTCAATGAGAGTATATTTATCGGTTTCTGCCTCTTTGTCATAGTCCACAATAGCCCATCCAAGGCTGTTTGTACCGGCATCAATACCTAAAATTCGTTCTTTCATAATATTTTTTCGTCTAAATATTTGTAAATTCAAAATAAAGCATTAACTTTGCACCCAGTAAGAAACATTTTCTACATCTTACCACAATAAGGCCTCAAGGGCCGAAGGATCATTCCTATACTCCCGCCTACTCGGTGGGAGTTTTTTGTGGGTAAAAAGTTCTGAGATTCAAGTATTGCCCTTGATTAACTCATTCTGCTGCAAAATTACGATTTATTTCTGAATAAATCAAGCATTCCACCGTTTTTCCTTTAAAAAACTGCGAAAATTACTCGGAAACAGCCGAAAAATAAATCAGTCAGTCAGTCGGTCAGTCAAAAAAAGATGAGAGGAGAGGAAATGAAATAATGGCGAAAAAATGTCTCCAGCTTATCGCAACTGGTGCGGCTCAATCAGTTTGACGCCATAATGAGCATCTGGAGTGTATATTAATAACGGACGTACCGCCGTTTTATTGTTTTATTTTATACTTACGACTCATTTCTTGTTAATCAGCTGCATCATCTTTTCAATATTTGGCAGGGCCTTTCGGATTTCTTTTCGTATGATGAATATCTATTAATTCATCGGTTGTGACCGAGAAGCAGAGAATCCTCGCGATTCTCACTTGTTGACGACTTCCCAATAGCCAGTCTTGTTGCTGCCAATGCGGACTATATGACCGGAACTCTTCAGCGATGCAAGAATCTTCTTGACTCCACTCTCAGACAAATGAGCCTTCTTTGCAAGCTGAGCCATAGTCAATCTGCCATCTTTCTTTAGTAATGCAAGAATGGACTGTTCTGATTTATTGGGCACTTTATCAGGCACTTTATTAGGCACTTCCTTGAGTTTTTCGCCTTGATGAGACTGTAGCGCTTTCAGGATTTCTTCAAGCATGAAGTCTATGAAAGGACCAGAGTCGGCAGCTTGTGTACTTGCTGCTATGGCATCGTAATACTCCTGCTGACTGGCAAACACTATATTCTCTACAGGAAGATGTTCGAAAAGAGGATGGAGCTGACCTAGAATGAGCGACTGCCATAGGCGACCTATTCGTCCGTTACCATCAGTGAAAGGATGTATGAACTCAAACTCATAATGGAATACGCATGAACGTATCAACAAATGATCTTTGCTGTGCTTTAACCATTCAAATAGATCAGCCATTAAAAGGGGGACTCTATCGGCAGGAGGAGCCATGTGAACAAGACCTGTCTCCGAGAATACTCCGACACCATCATGACGATAACGACCTGCATCATCAATTATAGCTTCCATCATCTGAGCATGAGCCCTAAGCATATCCTTCTCCTTGAAAGGATTTAGTTGCGGATACATTTCGTAAGTCTTTATGGCATTCTTAACCTCTTGTATCTCGCGGATGGGGGCAACGACATTCTTTCCGTTGATAATATCTCTTACTTCGTCCAGCGAGAGTGTGTTACCCTCAATGGCAAGAGAACTATGGATAGTCCTGATTCTGTTTGCTTTGCGCAAGCGCAAACCATCTTCCTTCTCCAAACGAATAGCATATCGCTCTATCTGTCTGGAGATTTCTGCTATCAGATTGATAGCTTTGGCACTTACTGTGAAAGGTGGTATGTACACAATTATTGTTTTATTCTGTTTAAGGATTGCCCTTTACATAGATTCTTCTATTTCTCGCATCTTTTGCTAAAGGAGTTGCAGGGTATATTACATCTTTGTTTCTCGTCAGAAATATATTGTGAGCGGATCGCTATCCACTGTCTATGTCTCCAACTTAACGCAACTGGTGCGGCTCAATCAGTTTGACGCCATAATGTGCATCGGGCTTTTATATAAAACGGACGAAATGCCGTTTTATTGTTTGTTTTGTATTTCTAATTTTCATGTTGCAAACGAAAGAGTTCCTTTTGGCGTTCTATCTCTGTTCGTAATTGCTCTTCTGTAGGAAGGTATGTCTTATACATTGCCGCAAAGAGTTGTTCGTTGCCTTTAAGAATGGAGTATCTGGCGATGTCCTTACTTGTTTCAGAACACATGTGTCCAAGTAAGATTTGGAAATCGCGATTTCCAAATCTCATAATCAGGGATTGTTAAGTAGCATTACGACTGTGCAAAGTTAGCAAAAAATCGCAATACGCAAAAAATAAATCAAGGAAATTTCAGTATTTGCAGAAAAATACCCCGAAAAATAAATCAGTCAGTCAGTCAAAAAAGATGAGAGGATATGAAAGATTACTTTAAAGAACAGCTCTGATTATCTCTTCGCACGGAAGAAATCTACAACCAACTGGCGGCATTCTTCTCCGAAGATGCCCTGGACAACTTCGCACTTCGGATGCAGAGCCTTCGGTGCAAACTTAGAATATCCGCGACGATCATCAGCAGCGCCATAGACGAGTCGGCTGATTTGCGCCCAACCGATGGCTCCTGCGCACATGATGCACGGCTCCAGGGTGACGTACAGCGTGCAATCCTGAAGGTATTTGCCGCCAAGATAATCGGCAGCGGAGGTTATTGCCTGCATCTCGGCATGGGCAGTGACGTCGTTCAGCGTCTCCGTCAGATTATGAGCTCGCGAAATGACCTGTCCTCTGCACACCACGATGGCTCCTACGGGAATCTCGCCTTCCTCGGCAGCCTTCTCTGCCTCTGCCATTGCCATACGCATGAATCGTTCGTCTGTAGTCATATCCTTAGTAGCTTATGCTGCAATTATCAAACGTTATGTTCTTGCAATTATCCATCTCGCGTGGCTGTTCGCTTGCCTTGATGTTCATGTTCCTGAAATGGATGTCCTCAGCATCCTTCATGTCGCGGAAGATCTGCTTCGTGTTGACAATGGCGTCAGAGACATTCACGTTGCGGCAAGGAATCTCAGGAATGCCGCTTATGGAGATGAGGCGATCTGACGATTCCACATAGAAATTGCTGATGTTGACGTCCTTAACGGTTGGGGTGAGTGGGGTGATGGCAAGAGCCGGTTTGCGCTGTGCCAGTTCGCCCATGTACTCTGCGCTGCCAAGAAGGTCGAAGGTGATAGCCTCACGAATGTCCTTCAGCAGACAGCGTTCGTAGCGGATGTCGCTTATTCCGCCACCACGATTACGGCGTGTCTTGAAGCGGAAGGCTGTGCGAGTGCCATCGAAGACGCAGTCGTGAAGATAGACGTTCTTTATGCCGCCAGCTGTCTCTGAGCCGCAGGTAATGCCGCCGTGTCCCTGCTTTGCCAGGCAATAGCGTATAAGCACGTTCTCCGTAGGCTTACCCACTCTCACGCCGTCTTCACATCTGCCAGCCTTCAGCGTGAAGCAGTCGTCGCCGCAGTTGAGCGTAGAATATTCAATGAGCACATCCTTGCATGACGAGAGGTCGATGCCATCACCGGCAGGAATACCAACGGAGTTTACCGTAATGCCACGAATGACAACGTCTTCGCAGTAGATAGGATTGACGTTCCAAAGCACGCTCTGCATGAAGCTTACGCCTTCCACGAGCACGCCCTTGCAGTTTATAGGCGAGAATGCCTTCGGACGATAGAAGGTTCTTCCGTTCAATCCGTCGTAAATGCGCTTATTCACCGGCATGTTCGGGTCAATGTCCTTCTCCACTACGCTGTTTCCATTAGAAAGCTTGCGCATGGCAGCATCCAGCGCAGGACCGCAGACGGTACCTTTTCCGGTAAGGGCGATGTTCTGCGCTCCATTGGCATAGATGAAGCCGCCGGCAGCCATGATCTCAATGCCTTCCTGACGGGTGAAGACTACAGGGAGATAGTCCTTGATGTCCTCAGAGAACTCAAGCACGGCACCTTCCTCAAGGTTCAGGCACACATTGCTCTTCAGCACCACTCTGCCCGTCTTCCAAGTTCCGGCAGGAACACTCATCGTGCCACCGCCTTTCTTCGAGAGTTTCTCTATCTCGGCATTGATCTTCTTGGTAATAAGTCCACGACTGTCCTTGTACTGCTCTGTCACTTGGCTCTTGTTCTTCGCAAAAACGGCGCGATTGATGGTCTTCAGCGGAAGGTTCATCTCCGTGATAGGGGAGATTTCCTTTGGCATGTGGGAAGCACCAACCTCATCTGCCGATGGCAGTTTTCCGAGCTGAACGTTGCATTTCTGCTCCGCATCGTCCTTGTAGATGCGAATGGTGAGCTGTCCGTTGCTGCTGTCGAGCTTGCCTTTGAGGTTGGCATTGTTCAGGAATTTGAGCGTGTCGCTGTCGGTAACGATGCGCGGATGGGTGTATTCCTCACCGAATTTTCCGTTGTTCTCAATGAAGATCTTGCACTTCTTGCCTGCGCAGTCAACGCCTTCCAGCACGTAGCGTGCTGACAGAGAACCGCCAGTTTTCGTGTAGGTCTGGGTATCTACACCGCCATCAACAACCTTTCCCTGGAAGTATTCGCTCTTTGCTTCTCCGGAGAAAGGCACAAAATTTACTGTCTCGTCGCCGCCGACTACCATCGACGAACCAAGAATGGAGATAAGTATGGTTATAATTTCATTCATAATTGTTTGATTAGCCGATGCAAATATAATAAATAATGTGTAAACGAGCATTTATTTAGCCTAAAAATTTAATTTTTAACCTCATTTTTCTCATTTTTTAGCCTCTTTTATAGCTCAAAACAGCCTATTTTTCACTTTTCTGACGCATAATTCCGTACAATGAAAATCATACTTAAACCGATAGATTACAACACTTTACCCTTATTTTTCCTCTCAGAGAATAGCGTAGATCTCTGCTGTTTTACACCTGTAAACAAGCATTCTAATCACGCTTTTTTCTGCCTTTTTTCGTGATTTTTAAAGCAAAAAATAAGGAAATTTAGAAATAACGAAATCTAAATATTTGGTTTTCTAAACGTGTTTATAGGCGTTTATCATTTGCGATTTTATAACTTTATGCGTGGTTAAAATTATGTTTAGATTTTACAACTTTAGATTTTGTAATTATTAAAGATTTACGGTTTCTAAATTATACATTTAAATAGCAATTTTTAGCAAGTAGGGGAGTAATGCGCTATTAATCAGCGTATTATTGCCTATACGTTAATCTTATAAATTAAGATTTTTGCGTATTTAGCCTAAAATCTGCCTAAATCATCGCTTTTAAGCATATTTTTACACGTTACTCACTTATAAATCAGTATTTTATACTATTTTATTAAACTGAATTTTAACTAATTTAGATATTATAAATCTCTAAACACATATTATAATATTTAAATTTACTAAACCATATTTAGAATTTATAAAGATTTGATTTAGATTAAATATTCAGTTTAGAATTTAAAAATATTAAATTTAAATTTGGTTATCTAAATCAAACCCCTTACCTTTGCACTCGCTAACAGAAACACACAAGGAAAGAAAATGAAGGATCGCATAAAGCAACTGATGGAAGCGCAGCACATGACTCAGGCGAATTTCGCACAAGTGCTCGGCATCAACCCAGCAACACTGAGCCAGATACTGACAGGAAAGGCTAATCCGTCGCTCAATCACGTTGAAGCCATCCATAAGGGTTTCCCAAACATCTCTTATCCTTGGCTGCTTCACGGAGAAGGTCCGATGTTCAACATCTCCCCTACCCCATCTGCCAGCAACGCAGAACAGAGCCTTTTTACCGAAGACGGACAGTCAAACATACAGTCAGCCGCTCAGGCTCCTGTATATAAAAAGGAAAAGAAGCAGCAGGCTCCTCTCTACGAGCCAGTGCCTTCCAAGTTCGAAATACACAAGCCTGCCGAGCAGTCAGAACGAAAAATCAAGGAGATTGTCGTTTACTATAACAACAACACCTTCGAGACATTCGTTCCGAAAGCATAAAGAGGCTTGCAGCAGATTTCCGAACTTAAGCAACAAAAGGAAAATTCAAGAACTACAATTCGTTTTAATATAATAGAGAACTTTTAGATTTTGTAATTA
The DNA here is from genome assembly GCA_045600885.1 of Prevotella sp. Lineage (GTDB taxonomy): Bacteria > Bacteroidota > Bacteroidia > Bacteroidales > Bacteroidaceae > Prevotella. The sequence continues at coordinate 16,096 of JAZRYU010000144.1, read as the reverse complement.
AGTGATTCCTCCTCATCCGCTGTGAAGCGAATGAGGAGGACTTGGTTTATAGAAAGATTATTCATTTACATAAAAACAAAACATCCATCATAATGAAACACCTATCAACGCTCATACTCCTCCTCGCTCTCAGCATCTGCCCTACTCTCGCCAAGAACAAGAAGTTTCCTGGCGGCAAGTGCTATCTGTTCCGCATAGAACTCATCGACAAGCAGGGTTCTCCATTCTCCGTAAACCGTCCGCAGGAGTTTCTCTCTGCCAAAGCCATCGAGCGAAGGAAAAAGCAGCACTGCAAGATTGACCAGACAGATCTGCCCATAAGCCCTGAATACATTAATATAATAGAAAAGAACTGCGGAAAGATTGTGTCGAAGTCAAAATGGAACAACACGGTACTCGTCATGACAAAGGATCCTGCCGAGAAGGCGGCATGGAGGAAAACCATCCCTTGCATAAAAGACGTCATCCGCGTATGGGAGTCGCCAGATTCTGTTGACATTCCTGACGACCGCGACCTCTCCGACCTCCACTTCACCATGCCAGATGCTGACAGCACCTCCTTCTACGGAATGGCGGAGAAGCAGATCAGTCAGCTCAACGGCATCAAGCTTCACGAAGCGGGCTTCAAGGGCGAAGGAAAATCCATTGCCGTGATTGACGCCGGTTTCAACAATGCCGACGTGCTTCCTTTCCTAAAAAACAGCAAGGTGCGACTTACACGCGACTTCGTATGGCCGGCAGCCAGCGACATATACGCCGAATCGTCTCACGGCATGAGCGTACTCTCCTGCATGGCAACGAACATGCCTTACCAGTATGTAGGCACAGCTCCGGAGGCAAGCTACATTCTCCTGCGTTCGGAATATGCTCCAACGGAAGCGGCGGCGGAAGAAGATTTCTGGTGCGCGGCGGCGGAATATGCTGACAGCATCGGAATAGACATCATCTGCTCTTCTCTCGGATACACAGAATACGACAAAGGCAGCCACATTAATTATACCATACGAAACCTCGACGGAAAGACTGCACAAATATCCAAGGCTGCTTCACTCCTCGCTCAGAAAGGTATCATCGGAGTGGTGAGCGCGGGAAACAAGGGCGCGCAGTCATGGAAGAAGATAAACTTCCTTGCTGACGCGAAGAACATCCTCGCCGTAGGAGCCGTTGACAACAAGGGCAACCTCGCCACATTCAGCAGCGTCGGAACAACTGCCGACGGTCGCATCAAGCCTGACGTCGTTGCCATGGGATTCAGAACGCAGTGCCTGTCAAACCGCAACTTCATCACTGCCCTCAACGGCACGTCCTTCTCCACGCCTGTGCTCTGCGGCATGGTGGCATGTCTGTGGCAAGCTCTGCCAAACAAGACCGCTTTCGAGATTATGGACATCGTGCGCAAAAGTGGCGACAGAGTTGATCAGCCAGACAACATCTACGGCTACGGTCTCCCCGACTTCTGGAAAGCCTATACGCAGAATAACAATTAGCAGTTACCAGCCGAAAGCGCGGGCATTCATTGCCCAATGTCCCTGAACTTTCAGCACCTGCTCCAGAATATCGCGACCTACACCTTGACCACCATTCACTGGCGAGATGTAGTTCACGATTTCCTTTATCTCCTGACAGGCATCTGCCGGACAGCAAGGACAACCCGCGAGCTTCATGATCTCGTAGTCAGGAATATCATCTCCCACGTACATCACCTCCTCGTCCTTCAGATTGTACTTTTCCTTATACTTCTCGTAAGTCTCAATCTTGCGCGAGCAGGCAATATACACATCCTGTACGCCAAGTCCTTCGTAGCGATACTTTATGTTTTCAACTCTTGCACCTGTGATAATGGCAATCTTCAAACCGCACTTCACGGCAAGCTGCATGGCATAGCCATCCTTGATGTTCACCGTACGGATAGGATTTCCCTCATTGTCCATAGGGATGGTATTGTTGCTTAACACTCCGTCAATATCAAAAATCACGGAGCGGATCTTCTCTAAATCATAGTTTATCATAAGGCTATTCTGTTTTCTTATCCAAGGGTTTTGTTTTTCTTTTTATGGAGTTTTATTTTTTCCTTTGCAAAAGTACAATAATTATAACAAATATCACCCTCAAAGAACCACTTTGATTGATAATTATCAACAAAAGACAAGAATATTAAACATTCTTACAGAAAAGATTTGCCAGTTCACAAAAAAGTCGTACCTTTGCACCCGCAAACAAGCAAACGAGGTGTAGCGCAGTTGGTAGCGTTCCTGGTTTGGGACCAGGCTGTCGCAGGTTCGAGCCCTGTCACCTCGACTTAAAAAGAGTCTAAGATTTTTCTTAGACTCTTTTTTGTTTTCAAGAAAACTGTAATACATATACATCTTGGGGACAACTTGCTTTCGTTCCCAAACAATTGGTGTCTGGTAAACATTTGGAAAATCATTGCAAGTACCTGGGCTTCACCAGATTATAATGTATTCTGAAGAACAGGGCTTGGTTTGAAGGGGATAGCCTGAAAGGCTTATAGCTACATAGCCCAGGGCAGAGCGAAGCGGCACCCTGGGTTTAAAATCGGTGTTGATTGAGAGCACCCTGTAAGGGCAAAAGCCTATCTAATGCATTGAAAACCAAAGCTTTTGCCCTTACAGGGCGTATCCCCACAAACTATACATAATACCCAAGGCGCCGCTTCGCTTGCCATTGGGCTATGTAGCTCATTGGGCCTACAGCCCGTTTTTATCGGACACTAATAATCTCAAACTAGCATTTGGGTTCACTTTCTGTACATCATGGCTGCCGCATCTGAGACAGCTGAAACCTTGCTCGAATCCTTACTTCTGTATTGCTGCCAAAAGAAAAATCCGCGACGCCTTGATGTGGCATCGCGGATAATATCAGTTATTTGCGGAGTTGCGTATTACTTCTTCTTGAAAGCAACCAAGCTCTTAGATGCTGGCTTGAAGGTCTTAACCTTAGCTTCATTAGGAAGCATGCGCTTCATGCTTTGAACCTTAGTTGCCTTACCGTTAATAGCTTTTGCCATGCGTGGTGCCTCAGCATAACCAGTAAGCTCGTAAGTGTCCTGTGTATAGCCGAAATTACCACCCTCTACTGACCAAGCAAGGTTGAATACGAACATACCCTTGTTCTGATCGTAATAACTTGGCATATTAGCAACACCAGCTGTCACGAGATCCCAAGCAAAGATGTCGCCATACTTGTTGTCAGAAACACCTGTGAAGCAAGGCGCTACTGTAAGGAAGCCGTCTTCGTCCATAGTGAAGACAAGTCCTTCGCCCTCAGTACCACCATATTCTACATAACCGAGATTTACCCATGGAGAGATTATGTACTTATTCTCATTCTGGTCGCATTCGTAGAGGATAGCCTCTTCAGGATCGTAACCATTCCACATAGGATCTCCGCTTTCAGAGAAGCTCTTTACGCAGTGAGTATAGATACCCTTGAAGACAGCAGTGTAAGTTTCCTTGCCACCTCCCTCAGGAATCTTCACGAGTGCAGTAGCAGCATCCTGCTCGTTGCCTTCCTCATCGTATGTTACAACAACAACTGTGTAGTCGCCTGGCTGTTCGTATGGGAAGCGGAGCTCAGAATCCTCAGTAATCTCCTGAACTGACTCATCGCCGTCCTGAATCATCTTGTAAGCAACCATTGCGTCCTTACCTGCTGCCATAGCAACCTTAGCAGAAGCAACATCCTCGCCAAGAGTTACGCTTACAACAGCCTGACCATTCTCCTTAGCATCGATGAAACGACCAAGGACGTCAATCTCAGCAGAGAAGTCTAACATTTCGTAACCAGGGAATGTAATGATGAGGTCGCCATCAGACTCAGAACCTCCCCAGCCGCCTACGCCGAACATGTAGTATTCAGGAGCGAGCTGAACAGCGCCGAGAGTACCATCATCCTTATAGCCGAGCACCTTGTTGTGAACCCATTTTGAAGGATCAGAAAGGCTACTGAATACACCAGGGAATACAAGGCATACATTAGCGTTGTAGGTAGTGTTGACGTAACCAGAATTAAACTCATAGTGACTGCCGTCGCCATAGAAGTAAACCATGTCGTCCTCAGGAATTGTCTGCTCAAAAACAACATCGCCCTTCTTGAGTACCTTGAAATAAAGCCATGGAGAAGCACTTGGACCGCCTGGAACGAAGACATTAGCAATACGATAGAGTGAAGGCTCTACCTGATTCTGGAAAATTTCCACATTTGCCTCAAAGCCCCAGAAGAAATCCTCAACAAGCTTACCCTTACCTACGCTTACCCATGGAGCAGGGATACCGGCGATGAGAGTGAACTCAGAAACGCCGTAAGGAGAAGTAGCGTCAACATCGCTGATGGAAACCTTGATAGTATCATACTTATCAAACTCCATCTCGTCTGGTTTGTAAGTAAAGTTGAGCGAACCATCCTTTGCGCCAGCAGCGAAAGAGATACTTGGATTAGCACAGCTGATCTTTGAACCAGCAGGTGTCTGTACATTTACAGCAACATTAGCAGCATCAGCAGTCTTCACGCGGCTTACTGGAATGGAGAAAGTAGTCTCCTGGCTGCTGAGGTTCTTCTTAGTGACGGCATCAACACCGTTGAAGAAAACCTCCATACCTGCAACCTTCTCAGCAGGAGTGTAGTCTTCGCTGTCAGTACAAGCTGAGAAGCCGAAAGCTACTGCTGCCATGAGGGCAAGTGTGTATATTTTATTAATGTATTTCATATACTGTTTTTGTTTTAGTTTAGGGCAATTATCCTAGCTTGGCTAATTGCGTTGAGGTTTAGTCAGTAACGCCATCACGGAGAGCAGGTTCCTGACCAGCTTCTGGGAGGTTACCGCCCTTATTGTCAACGATACCAATGTTGTATTCGTACTCGTACTTAGAGAAACGCATGTTGAGCCATCCGTCGTTAGCCTGCATGTTGAACTTGAATGCGTCAGGCACATTGCTTTCCTTTTCTTCACCATGGAAGCGAACCAGAGGTTTGCCGAGACGCTTCATGTCAGCAGTGAAGAAGCCTTCACCCCAAAGCTCAACACGACGTTGGAACCAGATTTCGTCAGCAAGCGAACGGCTGCTCATCTCGCACTTATATGCAGGATCGCGGTATGTCTGAACGAAAGTGTTGAGGATGTCACGTGCACCACCTTCGTCGCCACTCTTAGCAAGACCTTCAGCCTTGATGAGGTACATTTCCTCGATACGCATGAATGGCCAGTCGTTGTTGTTTGTAGTAGAACCGATACCAGACTTCATACCAAACTTCACATTAGCATATGCAGGGAATGGCACCTTGTTACCGTCAGGATCTTCCCAATCGACAATAGCCTGTCCCTTAACACCTGTAGTACCCCACTCAAGACCTTCGAGGAGAGGAGACTGCTTGTCTGCATTGAGCCACCATCCCTTACGAACGTCTGTTTCAGGAATCTTGTTGTAGAGAAGAACATTGATCATTGGAACATTCTCTGTAGCAGCTGCGTAGCCGTTCCATGAGAAAGCAGAGATCCATGAAGAAACTGTAGCGTAAGCACCATCGTTAGCCATCTTCTCTGTCATGATGAAGCCCCACATCCAGTTGCGCTCTTCAATCTTGCAGAAAGCAGGATGGCTTACCTCTTCGATAGAAGCAGGAGTGAATTTATTATGCTGCAACACTGTGTCAGCATCGTTGGCAGCAGCCTTCCAGTTACCCATAGCAAGGTTAGCACGAGCGCGAAGACCGAAAGCTACGTCCTGGTCGATCTGCATCTTGTTTGGACGCTCGAAACCAGCGAGGTTCTTAACAGCATAGTTGAGATCTTCGATGATGTACTCCCAAACCTCCTTGTTAGTAGCACGAGGGTTGTTGGCATAGTCAACGCCGTCGCGAAGGATTGGAATACAGAGTGCGTCAGGATTGTTTACGCAGTCGAATGCGAAGTAAGGAGCGAGCTGCATGTAAGCGAAAGCACGCATAGCACGAGCCTGTGCAATGTTGTAGATGGCAGCCTTATCCTGAGTATCTTCTGGGTAAGAAGCGATAACCTGATTGCAAATACCAACCTGAGTGTAAGGATGCTTGTAACGCTGGTATGGGTTAGCATAAGATGCATCGCGTGATGAAAATTCGCCACATGTAGAGAACCAGTTATAGTTGTTGTCCATCAACAAAAGGTCAGCACCTTCAGCGTCCTGGCTGAGAGCCATAGAACCGTAACCGAAGTCGTCGGCACGCTGACTAGAACCGTTAACAGCGTAAGGCTTACACATCATGGAGAACATACCTGTAAAAGTAGCGTTGATACGCTCAGGGTTTGCTTCAATTGTCTCCTGAAGCTGCTCAGCAGTAAGGCTGTTGCCCTGAGGGTACTGCTCATCAATATCGCTACAAGAAGCTACGATAAGAGCACCAGCGGCAAGAGTAAGAATTTTATTTAGTTTCATCTTTTATTCCTTTCTTATAAAAATATTAGAATGTCACTGTGATACCAGCTGTTACAGAACGACCTGCAGCGTAAGCATCAGAAATCATACCTGAACCAGATGTCATAGAACCGATACCGTAGTTGTAACGTGGGTCAAGACCCTGACGAGCTGTAAGGAGGAAGAGGTTCTCGCCTGCGAAGTAAACGCGGAGTCCTCTAATGTCAAGAGTACGAAGCAACTTCTTTGGAACACTGTAACCTACGGTAAGGTTGCTCAAGCAGAGATAGTTAGAGCTTGTGAGGAAGTAGTCGATTGGTGTCTGAGAACCAACGAGAAGACCATCATCAGCAGCAGCTGAGCTCCAACGTGGGAGATTAGAGTTAGAATTCTCCTCTGACCAGCAGTTGCGGAGATCCTTATGCATGTTAGAACCTGGCTCAAAGCCCATAGTACGCTGGTATGAACCATCGTAGATTTTACCGCCGAGAGAGTAAGTGAACTGAGCAGAGATGTCGAAGCCGTAGAGGTTAAGAGTAGTACCGAAACCACCAGTGAGGTCTGCAAGTGTAGAACCTAAGTCGAACTGGTCAGCATCTGTATAATCCAGAGTAGTTGTAGTTTCGCCATTCCATACCTGCTTAGCCTTGCCGTTTTCGTCAAGAACCACATTTCCGTTAGCGTCTTTCTTATCCACCATAACCTTCTTGTAGTACATAGCCTTACCCTTGTCGCCTTCAAGCTTTGGATCATTCTCAGGGTTAGTGAATACGCCAGCATACTTAAGGAGGTAAGCGTCATAGATAGAACCACCTACGCGGATAATCTGATCAGAGTATGTAAGACCCTCTTCTGGAACTGTAGAGTCGAGAGCTGTGATCTTATTCTTGTTTGTAGTAGCGTTGAGGTTGATAGACCACTCGATGTTCTTAGTCTTGATAGGAGTATATTCAAGAGTGAGTTCAAGACCCTGGTTGTACATGTTACCAACGTTGAGTGGGTAACGAGATACAGGAAGACCAGAAGAGAGAGGAATACGACGGTTGTAGAGCATGTCGGTAGTATTACGACGATAGAAGTCGATAGAACCGTTCAAACGATAATTAAAGAAAGAGAAGTCAACACCAACGTTCCAAGACTTGTTCTTCTCCCAAGTGAGGTCTTCGTTACCCTTCTGAACGAGTGTGAGGCTGTATTCGCCAGTATCCTCGTTGTAAGAAGAACCATAACGGTCTGCCCATACGAAGTAGTCACCGAGGTTATCGTTACCGTTAGAACCCCAAGATGCCTTGAGCTTCAAGAGATTGATCCAGCTTACATCCTCAAGGAATGCTTCCTTGTTCATCTGCCAAGCAGCACCGATAGAACCGAATGTACCCCAACGATGACCAGGAGCAAAGCGTGAAGAAGCCTCACGACGGATAGAACCACTGAGGTAGTAACGCTCGTCGTAGTCGTAAGAAGCACGTGCGAGGAAACCTTCTGTCATGTAAGAAGTAGTAGAAGAGCTTACAGACATGTCAGCCTTACCGAGAGCGTTGTTAAGTTCTGCGATGAATGGGCTGAAGAGGTGAGAGTTCTCACCAGACATTTCCTGCTCTTTGATGTTGTACTGCTCGTAACCAGCAATAACGTTGATGTTATGCTTCTCAGCGATAGTTGTCTGATAGTTTGCAGTATAGAGCTGGTTAGTAGAGAAGTAGCGATTGCTTTCTACATAAACGATACCATCGTAAGCAGCGTTGCTGCCGAATGGGCTGTAGAGAGCGTTGTAGCGAGAGTTGATGTTCTGAGCTGTAAGAGCAGCAGTAAGAGTCATGCCCTTGAAAGGAGTGACGTCTGCCTGCCATGTTCCCATGAAGTAGTCACGAGCTGTGTTCTTAGTATCAATCTCATTGTCACCAATAGCGTTACCTACGATAGAAGGACGCTTCTGGTTTGTCTGGTTACGGTCGTAAACCTTAAGACCATCCTTCATCTTGATAGAACCGTCTGCGTTGCGAACGTAGAGAGGGTAGATAGGACCCATTGAGTTTGCAATGTAGAAGATGTTACCCGATGAACCGTACTGAGTAGAAGTAGAAGGAGACTTAGCGTCAGTATGAGTAAAGTTCATGTTAGAAGTGAACTTGAACCATTCGCGAATCTGATAAGAAACGTTAGCACGGCCATTGTAACGCTGGTACTGAGAGTTGCTTACCATACCGCCGTCATCGAGGTAACCTACACCTGCGTAGTAAGAAAGACGACCAGTAGCACCGCTTACAGAAGCGTTGTACTCCTGACGGAATGAGTTGTGGAAAGCCTCGTCATACCAGTTGTCTGGCTCATAATAGTAAGTGCCGTCTGTATAACCCTTTGTTGCGTTAGGATTGAACTTAAAGTTTGTACCTACAAGGCGCTGACCCTCTGGAATAGTGAACACCTGATAACCTACACCACCGTTGTTGCGGTTGAGGAGGTTTGCATTAGCGAAGTCGTGAGCAGCCTCAGCTGTTGAACCGTGGTAGTACTTAGACCCCCAGAGTCCCTTGTAAACCTGCTCGTAATATTCTTCAGGAGAAGTGATTACGTCGTAGTTAGGAACGAGACGAGAGTTTGAACCCCACTTTGCGTCAACAGTAATCTGTGGATCACGACCAGCCTTAGCGTGCTTAGTAGTGATGATGACAACACCGTTACCACCACGAGCACCATAGATAGCAGATGCAGAAGCATCCTTGAGGACAGAGATAGACTCGATGTCTCCAGGATTGATATCAGCAACAGCACCATCAAGTGGAGCACCGTCAACGATGTAAAGAGGAGCTGAGCTTGCACTCATAGAACCAATACCACGAACGCGGATAACTGGAGAAGAACCAGGAGCACCTGAAGAAGAGGTTGCTGTTACACCAGCCATCTTACCTACGATGGCAGAAGTGGCAGTTGAAGAAACGTGCTTTGAAATGTCTTCGGCCTTTACTTCAGCAGCAGCACCTGTGAAGGCAGAACGCTTTGAAGTACCGTAACCGATGACCATTACCTCATCGAGAAGCGACTCGTCAGCTTCGAGCTCAACGCGCATGTTCTGCGCTGCCTTCATTGTCTTTGACTCCATTCCCACATAAGTGAACTCAAGATTAGAGTTCTTAGAAGGAACTGTGATTACGAAGTGACCATCGATGTCAGTGATAACGCCTTTGTCGCTACCTGCCACCTTTACAGTCGCTCCGACTACAGGCTCGCCGTCATCGCTTGACACGACAACACCGTTTGCCTCTACCTGTGCCATAGCCATGCCTACGAAGCAGAACAGTGACACAAGGATCATAGTTAGTCTTTGTTTCATAAAGTGTTTATTAAATTATTATTAGATGTTTGTTATATTCATTATCGGGTGCAAAATTAACAAATTTTTAATATAAATATGTATATTTGTTAAAAAAAGTGACTCAACCTTGGCTTTTGCTATTGATTTTAAGCAATTATTGCACAAAAACTTTCAACTTGTCGCTTTTTCCTGTAGCATTTTGAGCAAAAAGAAAGTCGCAAATTATTGTAGAAAACAAAAATTTTAACTAACTTTGCAGCCGTTTAAAAAAGCTTATCCGATGAACAACGAACTTGCCAATGCGCAGACACTCATAGAACAGACGGGAATGAACGTGCTCCTTCTGGGTAAGGCGGGAACAGGAAAGACCACCTTCCTCCGCAACCTCTACGAGCGCGGAATGAAGAGAATGATCATCCTTGCTCCTACAGGAGTGGCAGCGATGAATGCAGGAGGAACTACGATTCACAGTTTCTTCCAGCTTCCGCTCAGCCCGTTTGTACCTGACACAAAATTCCGCACCAACGACAGCAATGCTCAGCGACGATTCAATTTCAGCAAAGAGAAGCGTGCCATTATCCGTAGCATTGACCTTCTCGTGATTGACGAAATCTCAATGGTTCGCGCCGACTTGCTTGACGCAGTGGATCAGGTGTTGCGTCGTTTCCGCACAGACCATAACAAACCTTTCGGCGGAGTGCAGCTTCTCCTTATCGGCGACCTTGCCCAACTGGCTCCCGTAGTGACAGAAAGAGACAAGGAGATTCTGCGCGATTTCTACCCTACTCCTTTCTTCTATGGTTCAAAAGCCCTGCAGATGACGCCATACGTCAGCATCGAACTGACAAAGGTCTATCGTCAGACGGACAAGCAGTTCCTGAACATCCTCAACGAAATTCGCAACGGAAAGGTAACGCAAGAAACGCTAAGCCTCCTCAACGAACGATACAAACCGGAGGCGGCAGACACTTCGGGCTACATCCGACTGACCACGCATAATCGTACGGCTGACGAATACAACCAGCGTATGCTCAACGAAATTCCGCAGAAGGAGTATTCTTACCGATGTAAGGTGGAAGGCGATTTCCCTGAGAATCTTTATCCCGTAGATGAGGAACTGAAACTGAAGGAGGGTGCGCAGGTGATGTTTTGCAAGAACGACTCTTCGCCGGAACACATGTACTACAACGGAAAGATTGCTCAGGTCATTGAACTGGAGAAAGACAAGATTGTGGTGCAATGCCTTGAGGATGACGAGATTGTTGAAGTGCCGCAGCATGAGTGGACAAACTCGAAGTATTCCCTCGACAGCAACACTCACGAGATTGTTGAGGAGATAGAAGGCAGATTCTTTCAGTTTCCGCTGCGTCTGGCTTGGGCGATTACTATTCATAAAAGCCAAGGTCTGACCTTCGACCACTGCATCATCGATGCGGAGCATTCCTTTGCCTCTGGTCAGGTTTACGTTGCTCTCAGCCGTTGTCGTACGCTCGAAGGACTTCTTCTCTCTTCCCCTATCAGCACTCGCGGCATCATCGTGGAGCAGGCAGTTCGTGACTATCTTGACGACCAGACCACCCGCAGCAAGAACGCTACGGAGGACATGAATCTTCTGCGCAAGGATTACTATACAAATCTCATCAGCGAGATGTACGATTTCACCGGCATCTATCAGGCGCATGAGCGTGTTCAGCGCATTCTTCAGGACAGCTACGTCAGGAAGATGCCTTCGCTCGTTTCGCGATACAACGAGGCATACATAAAGGTTAAGCCGGAGCTTATCGACGTAGCGGATAAGTTCAGGATGCAATACAGCTACATGATCAGCACTTCGGCTGACTATGAAAAGGACGAAAAAATAAAGGAACGTCTGACGAAAGGTACGGAATATTTCGTAAAGAAGCTGAAAGAAATCTACAGCAACATCAAGGACGAAGACACTCCGCCTTCAGAAAACAAGGAGGTCATGAAGCGAATGGAGACTGCTTTTGCCGACTTCAAGGACATACTACGCATAAAGATGCAGACGCTCAAGTCGATAAACATCAGCGGTTTCTCCACCACTAATTACCTCAAGGCAAAGGCTAAAGCCGCAACAGCAGATGTGCAGAAGAAAAAGAAAGGAAGAAGGAAATAAAATTTAGGATTAGGATCGTTTCCTATAAAACATCCTCAACCATTATTTCCCAAGCGTAATAACCTCACAATCCTTAAACTCGCTGCCGTCTATCTGCAGTCTTACGAGGGTTCGCTCTACTTGCCAACCCTGCACGCCTGCTGCACCCGGATTAATATGTAGTAATCCGAGCGTCTTATCGTATTTTATCTTAAGAATATGCGAATGACCACTGATGAACAGTTTCGGCGGTTTTGTCATAATCTGGCGAACTATCGACGGGTCATACTTACCCGGATAGCCGCCAATATGCTTCATCAGAACATCAACTTCCTCACACTTCCATCTGAGAATCTCCGGATACATCCTGCGCAAGTCGCCGCCGTCGCAGTTGCCGCAGACGGCTCTCACAGGTCTGAACTCAGCCAGACGGTCTATCAGACTGACATCACAGATATCCCCCGCATGCCAGATCTCGTCGCAAGGCTCAAAGTATTTCAGATAGCGGTCGTCCCAGAAAGAGTGAGTATCGCTGATTATTCCAATTGTCTTCATATGAGATTTGCTGATTTACACAAATTCTTTTACTTCGCGTCGTTCTCACGAATCTCCACACGACGAATCTTACCAGAAATTGTCTTTGGAAGTTCTTCAACAAACTCCACGATACGAGGATATTTGTAAGGAGCAGTCTCGTGCTTCACGTGCTGCTGAAGTTCCTTGACAAGCTCTTCGCCAGCGCGCTTCTTCCACGCATCTGCAAGCACAACGGTAGCCTTTACCACCATACCGCGAATCTCGTCAGGAACACCAGTGATGGCACATTCCACAACAGCTGGGTGAGTCATCAAGGCAGACTCCACCTCGAAAGGACCGATTCTGTAGCCAGAACTCTTGATAACGTCGTCCAGACGACCTTCAAACCAATAGTAACCGTCCTCGTCACGCCAAGCCACATCGCCAGTATGATAAACACCGTCATGCCATGTGCTCTTTGTAAGCTCTTCGTCGCGATAATATCCGGTGAAGAGCCCGAGAGGCTGATTGTCTGTATATATTACGAGCTCGCCCTTCTCATTGTCGTCGCAAGGTGTTCCGTCTGGACGGATGAGTCCGATGTTATACTGAGAGTTTGGCTTACCCATACTTCCTGGCTTTGGCTCCATCCATGGCATAGTGCCGAGAGTCATAGTGGTCTCAGTCTGTCCGAAACCTTCCATCAGCTTAATGCCTGTCAGCTCATAGAACTTCTGGTAAACATTCGGATTGAGAGCCTCACCTGCCGTACAAGCATGTTCAAGAGAAGAGAGGTCATAGTCAGCGAAGCTCTCCTGAATCATGAAGCGATAAACCGTAGGAGGAGCACAGAACGAAGTGATCTTGTACTTCTCAATCATCTTCATCATATCAGCTGCTGAGAACTTCTTGTGGTCGTAGATAAACACCGTAGCACCAGCAAACCACTGTCCGTACATCTTGCCCCAAACAGCCTTACCCCAACCAGTGTCAGCCACGGTGAGATGAATGCTTCCGCGGTGGAGGTTATGCCAGTAAACACCTGTCACAAGGTGTCCGAGAGCGTAAGTGTGAGGGTGAGCCACCATCTTAGGCTCGCCGCTCGTTCCACTGGTGAAGTACATCAGTAGCATGTCGTCCTTAGAGTTATGCTCTGCACGCTCCCAAGGCTCTGACTGTGGCAGTTCCTTATTCCAGTCGTGGAATCCCTTTGGAACGATAGGACCAATGCTGACCAGAGTTTCAAGCGAAGGACTGTAAGGCTTTGCTTTCTGGACCTGCTCCAGAACATACTCCTCGCCCACACAGATGATAGCCTTCACATCGGCGCGATTATTACGGTAAATAATATCGTGCTCCGTGAGCATGTGAGTAGCAGGTATGGCAACAGCTCCTATCTTGCAGAGAGCAAGCATAGACAGCCACCATTCATAGCGACGCTTCAGGATGAGCATCACCATGTCGCCCTTGCTTATACCGAGGTCGGCAAAATAACCTGCCACCTGATCTGTTTCTTCCTTAAGCTGAGCGAAAGTAGAAATCTTTTCCTCTCCTTCGTCGTTCACCCAGATGATTGCCTTACCTTCCGGCCATTCCTCTGCCCAACGATCCATCACGTCATAGGCAAAGTTGAAGTCTTCTGGCACGATAAACTCAAGATTCTCTGCGTAATCTTCTACTGAAGTAAATTCGCTCTGTTTGAGAAATTTTCTGTACATTGGTGTTTCGTGTAATATAAACTTGGCAAGATTATTATCCGCCGCGCTGATTTAGTTAGATTTTGAGTTAGTTCATTACTTGGCTTATTTCTTCTAAGCCGTTGCAAAATTACAACAAAAAAACGAATTTTAGAACAAAATACGGCAAATTTGGTTAAAAAAAGAACAAAAATCACTGCTTTTTGCACACGCAAAATAGAGTGTGCGCATTTTATTCTGCAATTTTTAAACACATTCCGTCAAAGACTCATTTTTCACCCTCTTTTCCGCCTTTGCACACACAGGAGTGTAGTGTGAAATTTCAAGTCCACTCTCACTGATAAGCAATAAATATTCTTCGCGCGCGTTATTATATAATGAAAAAAGAAATGATGGTTATATGATAGACTTACCAAAAGATTTCGTAACATACACCAAAGAGCTTTTCGGCGAAGAACTCTGGCAGAGATACCTTGACTCTTTCGACGAGAACACTCCTGTCAGCATCCGCCTCTGTGGCAACACTTCTGCTGACCAACTCACGCACCTACCACTAGGCGAGAAGATACCATGGTCTGACAAAGGCTATTACCTCACCGAAAGACCGCAGTTCACCCTCGATCCCCTACTCCATGCCGGTGCATACTATGTGCAGGAGGCAAGTTCGCAGTATCTGGATGAAGTGTTGCAAAAGGCTACTGCCGGCTTAGAGATAAACTACGCCGCCGATTTCTGCGCTGCTCCAGGCGGAAAATCCCTTATCATCAAGGATTATCTGCCATCCACAGCCACACTTATCTCCAACGAGTTCGTGAGAAAGCGTGCTTGGATTCTTGCTGAGAACATAGAGAAAGGACAGAGACCTCATCTAACTTCCCCACAGGGTGGAGAACTTCACACCAGTCAAAGTCAAAGTCAAAGTCCCAAGATCATTGTCATTAACAATTCCACCGACGAGATTGCCCGCTCCGGCTACCTCTTCGACCTCATTGTCTGCGACGTGCCATGCTCCGGAGAGGGAATGTTCCGCAAGGACAGGGCAACAATCAAGGAATGGAGCTTCGAAAACGTGATGAAATGCGCTTCGCTCCAGAGGGAGATTGTCACTAATGCCTGGAACTGCCTTCGTCAAGGCGGAGTGCTCGTCTATTCCACTTGCACCTTCAACCGCTACGAGGACGAGGACAATATGCAGTACATCGCGGAAGAACTTGGAGGAGAAATCCTGGTAGAGCCACGCAAATTCATTCCTGGCAGAGATCGCGGAGAAGGGCAGTTCATGGTTGCTTTCCGCAAGACTACGGAATGCACAAAAAAGAAAGCTAAATGCAGACTGAATGTAGTGCCAAAGACGCAGGAAGACATTCTGTCAGACCTTCCTATATGCAGCGTAACCAAAGAAGAAGCCCTCAACTATCTTCGCGGCAACTCCCTTATCTTGCCGCCAGACACACCGAAGGGCATTGTCGCCATCAGTTATGAAGGATTCATCCTTGGCACAGCTAAAAACATAGGCAATCGCGCCAACAACCACTACCCGAAGGAGTGGCGCATAAAGCATTTGTAATCCCCTAAAAAATCACGGATTTTTGTAGGATAAAACTACATAACTACATCAGCGTAACGTAACCGTTTGATAGATAGTGTGTTGCGTTGATGTAGTTTTTAAAAGAAACTACATCGAAACTACATTAACTACATTTCTGTGTCTTTTTAGGAAAATTGATGTAGTTTTTCTTAACTACATCAAAACTACATCAAAACTACATCGCCCGTGAATGCCGATAAACACAGGGGTTCGCGGAGGTTTGATGTAGTTATGTAGTTTTTATGGCGAAAAATTCAAATTTTTTAATAGTTACCATTGCTTTTGCCACAAAACTTCAATAACGATGTACAAAGGTACACATTATTCCGGACAACCGCTATACGGCAGCTTATAGATTTAAAAGTGACGGGTGACGGATAATCTGTTAACAGCTTTTGGTTTAGGAAGCGGATTCTTGCTAAAAAAGAAATGTTTTCTTATAAGAAACTCAGTAAT
>JAZRYU010000143.1:0-16592 GCA_045600885.1 Prevotella sp. | reverse complement strand
TATGCACGGAACAGGTCGCGTAATCGTACCTCTCTGTCTCCGTTCATGGGGCTTCCAGAACATCAACGTTGTTCCTGAGCAGATGGTTGTTGACGGCAACTTCCCAACAGTTGTTTCTCCAAACCCTGAGAATGCTGAGGCTATGACTCTCGGTATGAAACTCGGTACAAAGCTCAATGCTGACCTCGTTGTGGCTACTGACCCAGACGCTGACCGTCTCGCTATCGTTTGCCGCGACCCTAAGGGTGAGTGGGTTATCATCAACGGTAACCAGACTGCCATGATGTTCTGCTACTACATCATCAAGAACAAGATTGCTCTCGGTACTCTCAACCCTTCTGATTTCCTCGTAAAGACTATCGTTACTACTGAGGTTATCGCTGAGATTGCTAAGAAGAACAACGTAGAACTCCGCGACTGCTTCACAGGCTTCAAGTGGATTGCTCGTGAAATCGCTATCTCTGAGGGCAAGCAGAAATACATCGGTGGTGGTGAGGAGTCATTCGGTTTCCTCCCTTACGACAAGGTTCGCGATAAGGATGCTCCTGCTTCTATCTGTCTCATCTGCGAAATCGCTGCTTGGGCTAAGGATCAGGGCAAGACTCTCTACGACCTCCTCATGGACATCTACCTCGAGTTCGGTTTCTCTAAGGAGACTACTATCAACGTCGTTAAGCCTGGTAAGACTGGTGCTGACGAAATCAAGCAGATGATGACTGACTTCCGCAACAACCCACCTACAGAAATCGGTGGTTCTAAGGTTGTGCTCTGGAAGGACTACGCTGACAATACTTACAAGAAAGCTGACGGCGAGGAAGGCAAGCTCGACATGCCTGCTACAAGCAATGTTCTCCAGTGGTTCTGCGAAGACGGTACTAAGATTTCTGTTCGCCCTTCTGGTACTGAGCCTAAGATCAAGTTCTACCTTGAAATCAAGGGCAAGATGGGATGCGCAAACTGCTACGAGCGTTGCACTAAGGAGGCTGACGAGAAGGTAGCTGCTATCAAGGCAAGCCTCGGACTCTAAAAGCCCCCTAGCCCCCGAAGGGGGAATCTTTAATTGGATTATACGCTGAAATTATAATGTTTTGAACACGAATCTCACGAATCATACGAATGCGGGAATATTCGTCAAATTCGTTAGATTCGTGTTCGTAAATATATAAACGGGGCGGAATATATATTTGTGAATATTATGCAAAATCCACCAGACTATAGAAACGACACGGTCTTACCGTTGCCAATGGAGGTTCAGGCAAACGCTTGGGCTGTTGACGGCGCATGTTCTGGAAATCCGGGACCTATGGAATACCGCTGCGTTGACTTACAGACGGGTTACGAAGTATTCCGTTACGGTCCTATACAGGGAACAAACAACATCGGCGAGTTCCTTGCCATCGTTCATGCCCTTGCACTGATGGAGCAGAAAGGCATCACGGACAAAATTATCTACAGCGACTCCGTTTCCGGAATGGCATGGGCAAGAAACGCTAAGGCTAAAACAGTGTTGGCAAGAACGCCACAGACGGCACAAGCACTTGATCTTGTGGCTCGCGGAGAGTTCTGGCTACGCACGCACGCGTTTCGCGTACCTATTATTAAATGGGACACAAAGAAATGGGGAGAAATTCCTGCTGACTTCAACAGGAAGTAGATTACTCCAACACAAACACCTCGCTCGGGTTCTTACGCTTCAGCACATCAAGCAGGAAATCCTTTCCCGCAATTATTCCGCTGTTCTTCAGCGTAGCCTCCACGGTCTTGCGTGCAAGTTCTGGATGATTATTCTCCTCGCTGAGATGGCAGAGCCAAACGTGGCGAAGAGCTGGTGTGGCATAAGTAACGAGCGCTTCTGCACACTGAGTGTTAGACAGATGTCCCGTATTGCTTGATACTCTCTCCTTCAGGAACTGCGGATAAACGCCGTTCATAAGCATCTCACGGTCGTGGTTTGCTTCAAGAACCAGATAGTTCGTCTGACCGATAACCTCTGCTATTCTATCCGTAACATATCCGCAGTCAGTTATTATGCTGAACACAATACCTTCCACCTCAATACGATAACCCACATTGTCAAGGCTGTCGTGAGGCACATGGAAAGGAGTTACGGAGAAGCTTCCCAACTGTATAGTCTCATCCTTCACTATGGAATGCTGATTCTCCATAGCAATCTTCTTCTTTACGCAATAGTTCTTGTAGATTCCCTCGTGAACCGTGCTCGTAGCATAGACAGGGATATTATTCTCCGCAGAAACATATCCCACGCTTTTCACGTGGTCAGCATGGTCGTGAGTGATGAGGATTCGCTGCAGACTCTCCATCTTCATATGGTTAGCAAGGAAGTATTTTTTGAGTTTGCGTATGCCCACTCCGGCGTCAATCAAAAGATTGTCGTCGTTTGTCATGAGCAGGTACGCATTGCCGCTACTTCCACTTCCGAAAGCTATAAATCTAACCATATTGGGTGCAAAGTTACACAAAAATGCCCAAAAAAGCAAAGATTATGCACTTTTTTGTAATAAAATTGTAATTTATTAGAAATTCTGAAGAATTTTCGCTGCGCAGTCCTCCTCCTTATGTGGGGGAGTTAGAGGGGTCAAAGAATGCTCTCTATATAGTCAAGCAGTTCCTCGCGACCGGTCTTTTTGTCAGCACTGGTAACGAATATCGGTGGCAGTTCCTCCCATGTCTCAAGGAGTTTCTTCTTATACGCCTCCACGTTTGCCGCAGCCTTTCCCTTGGTCAGTTTGTCCGCCTTGGTGAAGACGATGGAGAACGGAATACCGCTCTGTCCGAGCCATTCGATAAACTCAAGGTCTATCTTCTGCGGTTCCAGACGGATGTCAACGAGGACGAAGGTTGTCACCAGCTGTTCGCGCTGCAATAGATAGCCGCTGATCATCTGCTCCAGCTTCTGCACAACACTCTTAGAGCGCTTAGCAAAGCCGTAGCCAGGAAGATCCACCAAGTACCATTCTTTATTGATGATGAAGTGGTTTATGAGGAGCGTCTTGCCCGGAGTGGCGGAAGTCTTGGCGAGTCCCTTACGCTTCGTGAGCATGTTTATCAAACTGGATTTGCCCACATTGGAACGTCCAATGAAGGCAAATTCAGGTTTATTGTCCTTAGGGCACATGCTTTCGCGAGGTGCACTTATACTATATTCAGCAAATGTTATTTCCATATTCGTGTATTGTCGTGTAGAAGACGTTCTTGTTATCTCATGTAGAAAGTATTTATTAGATGCCTCGTTCTAAATATCACCATTCAACAAGAGATTTCCCTAACAAACCTTCTCCAGGCGCTTCATGATAGAGAACATGAAGATTGCAGAGATGAGGCAGAGCACAGCAAACACGCTCCATACAACGGTCAGCGGAAGGTCGCCCCAGAGGAGACCGCCAACGGCTACGAGCTGATTGCCGAGAGCTGTTGCCACGAACCATCCTCCCATCATCATACCCTTAAGCTTCGGAGGTGCCACCTTTGACACGAACGAGATACCCATTGGAGAAAGGAGAAGCTCGCCGAAGGTAAGGATGAGGTAAGTCACGATGAGGTAGTTTGGAGATACGAACACAGCAGCTTCGCCAGCAACCTTCTGCTCGTTTGGAGTGAGAAGCCCCATACATCCCCATGCCATGAAGAAGAATGCTACGGCAGCAACAATCATACCGTAAGCAATCTTGCGAGGTGCTGAAGGTTCCTTGCCCTTTGCTGCAAGCGATCCGAAGATAGCCATGCTCACTGGAGTGAGGGCAACAACATAGAATGGGTTGAACTGCTGGAAGATAGGAGCCTCGTAGCTTACGCTGCCCTCAACGCTTGTATATTGCCATGCGAGGTAGCCGATGAGGGCTACGATGAGTGCGCAGCAGATGCCCTTAGCCTGTCCTGACTTACTCTGGAAGAAGCCGAAGCCAGCATATACGAGAACCATTACGGCAGCCATGTTCAGGAGGTTCTTGCAGAACTCTGTATCAAACGCCATCACCTGCCAATCCTGCTGAGTCTCCTTTACGGTGAACTCATCAGCGAAGTAAGTGAGCGAAAGACCGTTCTGGTGGAATGCCATCCAGAAGAACACTACCACGGCGAAGACAAGAACGAGGGCGATGACGCGCTCCTTTGTCTGTTCCTTAGTGAGTTCCTCTACTGGTGCTGCAGCCTCGCCTTCCTTCTTTGCTCCACCTTCTACGTGGCGGAATGTTGAGCGGAAAGCATAGTATATCACCATTGAGATGATAAGCGATACGCAGGCAACGGCGAAGGCGAAGTGGTAGGCATCGTTCTTCTCATAGCCGATGCTCTGTGCGTAGTCCATAATCTTCACGGCAGCCGTAGGAGCAATGAAGGCTCCGAGGTTGATAGCCATGTAGAAGAGGGAGAACGCTGCGTCGCGCTTGCTTGAATACTTAGGGTCGTCGTAAAGGTTACCTACCATCACCTGGAGGTTACCCTTGAACAAGCCTGTTCCGAAGCTTATCAGGAAGAGTGCTGCAAGCATTGCAGCCATAGCCACGCCACCACCTCCGAGAGGCACTGCGAGGCAAACATAGCCGAGGAACATGATGACAACGCCGATAGTTACGCACTTTCCGAAGCCAATCTTATCTGCCAGAATACCACCCACGAGCGGCAGGAAGTAAACGAGCATGAGGAAGGAGCTGTAGATAGTTCCTGCTGTTCCTGGCTCAAGTCCGAAGTTTGCTCTGAGGAAGAGAGCGAAGACGGCGAGCATGGTATAGTAACCGAAACGCTCGCCGGTATTTGCAAGGGCAAGAGCCCAAAGTCCTTTAGGTTGATTTTCGAACATTTTATTTTCGTTATTATTTACTATTACTGTCCGGTAAAATAATGAAAAACAGAAAACGCGCTAAGTTTTTTCCATTGTTGCAGATTAGGAGGGCGCTGGAAAACGGTCGCAAGCTCCCAGAAAACTGCCTAACGCAGAAAACGGAAACTTCAGAAAACAAATTAACTGAGGCTGCGACCTTCCTAACACCACCGCTAACGTTTTCTTATTGTTCTTGTTTTCTCTGTTAAAGAGTTTTCTCCGCCTGGAGTTTTCCAAGGGCTCTCAATTAATTGAAAATTGAGAATTGAAAAATGAAAAATACTGCGCCTAAGCTCTCTTCATTTTATTAATTGCCCTGTTTTCTGTTTTCAAATTTGAATTAAAGGCCGATCTTCTTGAAGAAGTCGTTACCCTTGTCATCGACGAGGATGAATGCAGGGAAGTCCTCAACTTCAATCTTCCAGATAGCCTCCATGCCGAGTTCTGGATACTCTACGCACTCGATGCTCTTGATGTTGTTCTGAGCAAGGATTGCAGCAGGACCACCGATAGAACCGAGGTAGAAGCCCTTATGGTCGCGACAAGCGTCGGTAACTGTCTGTGAGCGGTTACCCTTAGCAAGCATGATCATTGAGCCACCGTGATCCTGGAACTCATATACGTAAGGGTCCATACGACCGGCAGTAGTAGGTCCCATAGAACCGCAAGGCATACCAGCAGGAGTCTTAGCAGGTCCAGCGTAGTAGATTGGATGGTTCTTCAGGTATTCTGGCATCTCCTCACCAGCGTCGAGGCGAGCCTTGATCTTAGCGTGAGCGATGTCACGACCTACGATGATAGTACCGTTGAGAGAGAGACGAGTAGAAACAGGATACTGAGAGAGAATCTTGCAAACCTCGCTCATTGGCTGGTTGAGGTCGATCTTAACAGCTTCACCTTCGCCTGCCTGACGGAGTTCCTCTGGAATGAGTCGTGTTGGGTTATCGTCCATCTTCTCAATCCAGATACCGTCCTCGTTGATCTTTGCCTTGATGTTACGGTCAGCTGAGCAAGATACGCCGAGACCGATAGGACAAGAAGCACCGTGGCGAGGGAGACGGATAACGCGGATGTCGTGAGCAAGATATTTACCACCGAACTGTGCACCGAGACCAATCTTGCAAGCCTCTTCAAGGAGCTGCTTTTCGAGCTCTACGTCGCGGAAGGCACGACCAGTCTCGTCGCCTGTTGTTGGCAGACCGTCATAATAGTGAGTAGAAGCGAGCTTCACGGTGAGGAGGTTCTTCTCAGCAGAAGTACCACCGATAACGAATGCTACGTGGTAAGGAGGACAAGCGGCAGTACCGAGAGTCTTCATCTTCTCTACGAGGAAAGGAACGAGAGTGCCAGGATTCTGGATGCGAGCCTTTGTCTCCTGATAGAGGTAAGTCTTGTTGGCAGAACCACCGCCCTTAGTTACCATAAGGAAGTGATACTCTGCACCTTCAGTAGCCTCAATATCAATCTGTGCTGGAAGGTTGCACTTAGTGTTCACCTCATCGTACATGTTGAGCGGAGCGTTCTGAGAGTAGCGGAGGTTTTCCTCTGTGTATGTCTTATAGACACCAAGTGAGAGAGCCTCTTCGTCGCAGAATCCTGTCCAAACCTGCTGACCCTTCTCGCCGTGGATGATAGCAGTACCTGTGTCCTGACAGAGAGGGAGCTTACCCTTAGCAGCCACCTCAGCATTGCGGAGGAAAGTGAGGGCAACGTACTTATCGTTCTCTGAAGCCTCTGGGTCAGTGAGAATCTTTGCCACCTGCTCGTTGTGAGTTGGGCGGAGGAGGAAAGAAACGTCACGGAAGGCTGTGTTTGACATTACGGTAAGAGCCTCAGGGGTAACCTTAAGCATCTTGTGACCTTCGAACTCTGCTGTGCTGACAAGCTTCTCTGAGCCAGGAATCTTGTAGTACTCAGTAGTGTCTTCTCCGAGCTGGAACATCGGAGCATACTTGAAATCTGGATTTGCCATATTTTTTTGTTTTAGATTATTATTCTATTCGCGTGCAAATTTACACATTATTTATATAAATCGGAAATATATGCCCTCTTTTTTTGCCTTTTTGACCGAAAAAAGGTATTTTACTGAGACTCAACGATGTTTTTACAAAAAATGTAGCACTGTAGCACTAAGTCCTTCTAAGCTACTGATTACCAACGATTTGCCCAGTGCAACATACCCCCTTTTATGTAGCACTGTGTAGCACTTTATGTAGCACTAAGCTTTTTATGCTTCCCTCAAAGTTTTTCAGTATTGCTCATAAATTTATATTTTCATAAAGATTTCACAACGCATTCTAAACAAGATCCCTCTGCCAAAGGATTGCTAAGCATTCTCTTATAAGAAACCCCAGACTTTCTTATAAGGAAAATTTCATTTTCTAGCAAGAAACTACTTTGCAAACCAAGGATTTTTCTGTATTAAGTCCAAAGAATCTGGCGGCTTTGTTAGGAGGTTCGCACCCCGAGCGACCTAGGCGCGAATTTCCGTAGTGCAACATATTGTGCTACTTAGTGCTACATAAACAGGGGTATGTTGCACTACATAACACACTGACATTCAGCCCAATAAGCCAACTTAGTGCTACAGTGCTACATATTTTTCAAAAACAAATGATAAACTTCCACATATTCCACACTTTCCCCAAGAGAATGAAGCAAATATCATCTTCACCAAGAGTTAAGAACCGCAAAGGTTTTCCCGCGCTTCGAAATGTTTGCAAAACAAATATCCAACCTTGCAAAACGTACAAAACCCAGGAAAAAGAAACACTGTGTGCGTTAACACTAATCAATCGCCCTTTGAAAACAAATCAAAAAATTCATAATAACTTTACATTTTTTTGCCAAAATACTACCACTACACACAAATAATTATTACCTTTGCATCGGATTTTTCACAAAATTCGCACAGAGAATATAATCCAGCAAATCAGAATCCGCCCTGCGGACAGCGTGCTGTGAAGCACATATTTCAATTATAATAGGGGCAAAAGCCTCATCAATTATTAGGTAATTAATTAATTAAATCATTATAACAACCGATCTATTATGAAAAAAGTTCTACTCACATTAATTGTGACGATGCTCACGTGCATTGGGGCGTGGGCGCAAAGTGGTTATGATGTCAGTATCAGTGGCAACAAAGCTACCGTAACATCTGGGGGAGCCAAGTCTCTTGATGCTGTTGTCACAGAAATTGGCAGCGATGCAAGTGTTACAACTGTCATTATGCCAAGTGGTTGGACAACAGCTCAACTAAAGTCTTTCGCTGAACAGATTGTTACTGTCAAGACAGCAGTCAGCACAGCGACAACAACAAAGACTGTTCCTGCTTTTTATTATGATGTGACAACCAACAAGACCGAGTACACAGGTGCTCGTGGTTCTGAGAATGGACATATCACAGGTACTGTAAAGGCTAACGTAACTTTGAGTCAGGTAGGCGACGCATCATACAAGATTACTTCTAGTGGTGAAGCTTACACAGGAGTTTACGTTTTCGTACAGGGCGATAATGTGTATGGTTGTGAGGATGGCAATGTTATTTCTCTTACAAAGGTTGAAAATGCATATACTTACAATGACGGTACAAAGAAAATTTATGATGCTTCTCGTGGTGTGACATCTGATAACAAGGGTTACATTGGTGGTAATGCAACATTACTCGGCAACGCAGATGTTGATTACTATTACTATATGAATAGCAAGAATTATGCATTCACAAGTGGAATGGTATTCAAAGATCAAAACAACGTTTATTATGGTTATACAAGTGGTGATAAGAAGGTCGTAACTCTTGCTAATGAACCTTATACATATAATGCTAATGGTAAGGATTATATTTATGTTGGCCCTATGCGCACTTCTGGGAGTGATTTCTATGGTTATGTAGGCGGTACAGAAGTAAACGTATATAAAAAGTCAGGTTATACCTATGAAAAGTGGGGCATAAAGCATGACTATTCAGGTATAACAAGAACTGAAGGTGTAAAGATTTATGGTCACACAGGTACTAAGGTAGAGCTTACTCCGGTAAGTTCGGATGATGTTTATGGATATATTGTTCATGAATATAATCCTGAAAAACTTTATTATGTAGTTGATAATACAGTTCATGCAGAAGGCAACAAAGAAGGTACAAATGGTTGGCAGTATTATTACAAAATGGAGTATACATATGTGCTGAATGACATAACTTATGGTTGGTTCGGTGCTGTATACGAAGAAAATGACACAAAGTATTGTTTCACTGATGGTGAAGAATTTGAACTCACAGAGGAACAGAAAAATTACTATAAAATTGATGATATAGAATATTCTCTACCTGCTACTTCATACGCTTACCTTGACGCAGAAAGCAATGAACACTATTTTATAAATGGTGAAGATAAGCAGATATGGAAGCAGTCCGATGACAAGTGGTACACAACAAATGGTGATGGAACAATGCCAGTATATACACTCGGACGTTTCATGATTGAAGATGAAGTTACTTATGGTATAGAGAATGGGGTACTAGTTGGTAGTGCAAATGGAACTCTTACAAAGTATGATGTTACAACAAACGTAAGCTTTATTAATGATGGTAGCGGCGATGCAATCTACACAGGCGCTATCTATGTTGTTGGTAACAATCGCTACGCATACACTGATGGTACTCAGGTAACACTCACTCAGGAGACTGTCTATACAAATGAAGGTAACATCTACGAAGGTGCTATTGCGGAGAACGCAGGTCAATACTATGGTGTAGCAGAAGGTGATAAGATTCCTCTCACAGCAGAGCTAACATACTCATACGCAAACCCTTCAGACAACAAGACAGCAGAGACAGAGACTATCCAGTTTACTTCAGCAGTTCCTTTGTCAACTGAAGAGAATGCATACGAGGTTGACCGTATCGTTTACCTTACACAAGATACAAAGGAAGTTCCCGCAGGTGACGACCTCGTAATCTATGTAAAGGAAGGTGGAAATGTATTCAACTATCTCCAGAGCCTTTCGGAGAGTGAGCAGGCGCAGATTACATCTATCACTATTGGTGGTACTGTTAACGCAACCGATATGAAGTTCTACGAGTGGGGTACTGTAAGTTATACAAACTCTTTGAAGGTTGTTAATCTCAAGGCTGCTGAAACAACAAATGATATCGTAAAGAACATCAAGTCCAACACCTCAATTACAGTAATTGATGCTGACAATTTGGATATAGATGCTCTTAAGACAAAGTATACTGGTGTTGATTATGGTCAGATTTCGGCTGTAGTGTCAGAGTCAGATGCAACTCCTAAGGAAGTTGATGTACTTCTCTATGATGCAACAAAAGCTGATTTGTCATACGTTTCTTCAGATATTGTAAACCTCGTAATGGGTGGTTCTGTGAATGTTTCTGAAGGTCTTCTTGCTCAGGCAGAGCTGACTGGTGCAACAAACCTTGTCACTGCAAAGTTAACTGGTGTTGAAACTAATGCTTTTGCTAACTTTACCAATACAACTATCAAGCGTGTAATCTTGCCAGATAATACAGAAATATCAACATTGGCGAAGAAGGCTACTGGTGCTCCTATCTACCAGACATTCTTTACTCCTGGATATACAGTAAATGTAGCAAAGGCTAATAAGGTGGAGATTTACACTCATGCAGGTGCTCTCGGTGAGATTAAGGATGCACACTACTACTCAACTGATATTAATGGTGCAACACGCCAGTCTTATTTCGGTACTATTGATGCTTCCGATGTCGCATGGTTCAATGGTATAAATACACGTGAGCTTGACATGACACAGGTAACTCACGCAAGTGAAAGTGAGTTGACAGCAATCAAGGCTGCATTGCACGACTTCAACAACGATTATATTGTTTACGTTGCACTTCCTGACCTTGGAGCTCTTCCTGAAGAGCCACTCTATACAGACCTTCGTAACAACTGTAGTAATGTAAAGGCTGTTGGTCAGTTTGATGCAGCTACTGGTGGCATGAACTATTATGGCGTAGAGCCTGGTTGCGCAAATGTCATCACAGATATGCTTAGCGACCTAACATGTAACGATCAAGGAAAAAAGAACATCAAGATCACTCGTATAAAAATGTCTGGTGTATTGAACTACAAGGACATCTATGGTGGAGGTCAGACATCTGCATGTAACTCGGAAGGTCACTTCTGGGTTGAAGGTGATGGAGCGAAGGATAGTTCAGGCGCTCTTGAAGGTGCTGATGTAGTATATGCAGATTTCAGCGATGCCGTCTTTGGCGTATATACAGCAGAGGGATTTGTTGAGCATCCAAAGGATATGACTTTTGCTAAGGCTGGTACAGTTTATGCAAATAAGTGCAAGGAACTCCTTTTGCCTACAAGTTCTTTGATGACTACAATTCCTGAGTCATGCTTTGACAACATGCAGGCTATGAAAGAACTTGCAATTCCTAATGTTTACAAGTACATTGAGACTAACGCATTCTATCTTTTTGGTAATCAGAGTGAAGAGAATATGCGTATCTACACAATCAACGTAGATGAAAATGGTGATGTTGTTGAGACTATTGACAATGGTCCTATGACAGTAACACTCCCAGCTTCTCTTGAAAGAATTGCAACTCGCACTTTCCACATGACATGGCATCCAACAGACGTATTCTCTCTCAAGGCAGAAGCTCCTATCTGCGAGAAGGATGCATTTGACGGTCCTGCTTATTGGGGTAATAATGGTTTCACGAATGAGTACCCTATCACTCGCGAAAGTTACTACAACCAAGGTGCAGCCATTGCAGTTCTTCACTTCCCTAACGCAGATTCTGAAGCACAGAAGAAAAAGTACACAGACTTGACTCGTACATACTCTCTTCGTGATGACTTGAATACTACTGATGAAAATGGTGATGTATATCTCTGGCCTACACAGATGGAGTATGGTCACTCTTACCTCGCTGCTTCTATTGGTCGTCTATATGGTGATACAAAGTATGAGGGTGATGGTACTAATATTTATGTTGACGAAACCAAGTATGTTCAAGCAGATATTGTTTCAGAGGCAGAAAGAACATTCGGTACAGACAATGACGAGAACTATATCGGTTGGCATCAGTTCGTGTTTACAGCTACTACATACACAAACAAGTCAAACTGGGACTTCTCTCAGTTCTCGGATAACTACTGGTGGACTATTTGTGTACCATTTGATATGACAAAGAAGGATGTTGAAGAAGTATTCGGAACTTCTGCTGATAATACAGAAAATCGCGGTACATATGTATGTGAATTTACTGGTGTAAAGCGTGTATTGAATAATGATCAGACCAGTTTAAAGATCACACTTCTCTTTGGCACCGACAATGTTGCTAGTGCTAATGAAGAGGATGTTGTCATTCAGGCTCACCATTCATATATGATCAAGCCAGCTCGTTCTACAGGTTCTAAGACTCCAGAAAACCTGGCTGGTATCTATGCCTTCACAACAAAGGCTGACGCAAGTACAGTTGGTTATAAACCAATTCCTACTACAGTAACAGCACTTG
The DNA here is from genome assembly GCA_045600885.1 of Prevotella sp. GTDB lineage: Bacteria > Bacteroidota > Bacteroidia > Bacteroidales > Bacteroidaceae > Prevotella. Next base: position 4,239 of record JAZRYU010000143.1, on the reverse strand, counting down.
ATGGTAATAATGCACCTTGTAAATACACATACGAAGAAACTAAAGAGGAGGTTAACTACGACTATAGTTTTGTAGGAAACTATGAGCCAAACAAGTACGTTCCTATGTATTCTTACTTCTTGGGTTGGGATAATAGCAAGAATAACGTAGCTTTCTTCCGTGAAATGGCTGAAGGAACTGCTTCTGATAAGTGGAACACATTTACATCTATCATTGTTCCTGTACACAAGCAGACAACAATTGCACATATTGAAAACAATATGATTGTTGCCAATGAGGAAATTAACTACGATTGTCAGAACGATGACTATGTGATTCTTGATAACGGCAAACAAATAAAAGCTATAAGCACTATTTATGAGTTTGGCTATACAGACGATAATGGTGAGGCAACTCGCATTGATGATGTTAATGGAATAATTCCAGAACACATGAAAGCAGGTAATGTTTACAACGTAAATGGTCAGCTTGTAGGCAATAGTGTAACAGGCTTGTCTAAGGGTATTTATATTAGAAACGGTAAGAAGATAATCATAAAGTAAAATCAAGGCTAACATGAAAAAAATCTACAGAACACCAAGTATTCACATAATACCCCTAAGTTCTGATGTAAACATCTTGTCAAGTTCAGACCCTTCTACAAATCGAGATGCTAATGTCGGTCAAGATGGAACTATCGGTTACGGTGGTAGCTCATCTGGTGGAGGTGGTACTCGTGTTAAAAGATACACATATATCATTGACGATAGTGAAGATGAAGAATATTGGGATGATTAAAGGACACTAATGTCCATCTTCACTCCGAACTTAGAGGCAACTCTAAACGAAATAACCGAAAAGCCTTGCGGACAGCCGCAAGGCTTTTTGTTTTACCCCACCCCACTTTTTCCGCTCAGAAATTTGGAAGTAAGAAAAAAAGTCGTAACTTTGCACAAATCTTGACATCACAAATGGAGAAGAAACCGCATTACATAGAAGGCAAAGGGTGGACGTACGAAATAGAGCATAACCATAAACGCCGACACCGTACTCATAATTATAATAATGTAGGCACATATATGGTTACCATTATAACAAAAGGGCGAAAGCCTGTTTTTGGTCATATAGATGGCAACATAAAGGCTTCTCCTAACGACCACGACTACCCTATCACGATTCTTTCTCCTCTTGGTGAAAAGGTGCTGCATGAAGAAATCCCGAAAATCCACTTAACATTCCCTATGGTAGATGTATGGAAGGTCTGTATAATGCCTGACCATATACATCTTATATTACATGTTGCTGCTCAGCTGCCCCCAAACAAAACGCTCGGGACTATCATTGGAGCATTCAAAGGAGGAATAAGTAGAGCATGGGGACAAGCATCCCTTTTTGAAGAAGGCTTCAACGACCGCATACTTATGCGAAACGGTCAATTGGAAAACTGGAAGGCATACCTAAAGGCAAACCCATTCCGATGGTTAGTAAGGCATTCGCGCATAGAGGTGATGAAGAGAGCCCTATGCCTTGAGATAAACGGAGTTAGATATGGAGCTTTCGGTAACTTCATGCTTTTACGACACCCAGAGAAAATACAAGTTTTCTTCCATCGTAAAATGCGAAATGATTTCCCTCACCGTCCTAACACCACTCTGCCTTCAAATCCAATTCTGCCCCAGTGTGTCAGGCATGAGCGTGACACCCAATTTCAATTCATTCCAACAGAACAGACCTTATTTTGGCAGAACGAATGCAAGCGCCTGATTGAAAGGGCTATTCAAGGAGACGTAATAGTAACACCTGGCATAAGCGAGTGTGAGAAACGCATCAAGAATGAATGCATACAGAACCACTTTCGACTGATTCATCTGCAATCAGAAGCAATAGGAAACTACTGGAAGCCAGAAAAAAGCCGCTTTGAAGCTTGTGCTGCTGGCACCCTTCTTATATTGGCTCCATGGAAAGAGGATTTACACGGTTTATCTGATTACGAACGCTTCCACAATCTCAATGCTCTTGCAGAAGATATATGCCGACTCGGTTCCAAGGACGTGTATGTTTTGAAGAATACGATTGGCTGACGCCAATCGCACAGGGGCTCATCAGTCCTCTGGCATAGCAACGAGAGTCGTAAAAAAGCGTAACTCTGACTGCGCCCATGTTTCTCCCATTCGGAAATAAAAATAAAAGTTTTTGGACTTTTATTTTGTATTTCTCTCACTTATTCGTAACTTTGCAGCCGAGAAACATTAACATTATTTGCTATGGACAAACTTACAACAATACAAATACCTGTGCATGTAAGAGGTGATGTGACTATTACTCCCCAAATAGAACAAATGCTTACTGTGTATGCAATAAAGCTACTCAATACACATCAGAAAAAATGCGACGTTAAGCCTCTAGCTTCTTTTAAGGGTATCTTAGATAAGAATATTGACTTTAAATCTTTGAGACGTCGTGCCTTAAAGAACAAATACGGATTGTAGTAATGGAGGTTTTCTTTGACACAAATATTCTATTGGAAAGCTTGGCAAACAGAAAGCAAGCTAATGCTGTAGATAAGATTTTAAATCTAATATACGAAAAGAAGATAAATGGTTATATTTCCGCCGGAACAATCTACACTTTATCTTATCTTGTAGAACAACATCTAAAGGAACATGGTAAGCGCAATCCTGGACGCTTGAAGGAACTGCGTGAACTATTAACATCAATCGCATCATGCTTTTCTATTATTGACATGCCTACAGAAGAATATCTGAATGCTATCAATAATGACAACTTTAAGGACATCGAAGATAGCTTTCAGTTTCAAATGGCAAAAAGTAACAGATGTGATGTGCTGTTAACTATCAACATCAAGGATTTCAAGTTGATGCGTGAATCCTCTGATAATATGGAGATTCTGACACCCACAGAATTCCTGTCAAGAATTACCGGAACAAAGTTCCAATGACACTCTAAACGAAATAACCGAAAAGCCTTGCGGACAACCGCAAGGCTTTTTGTTTTACCCACCCCACTTTTTCCGCTCAGAAATTTGGAAGTAAGAAAAAAAGTCGTAACTTTGCAGCCGAGAAACAATAATACTTGAACGATATGACAGGGAAAACAATCAGCGCAGAAAATTTCATCAAGGCTCATTTGCTATGGGATAGAAATATCAAGAGTGCTAATAATGAGGTGAAGCGTGAACTATTAGACATGCTTCTAAACTACTTCATTGTCCCTTCTCCAAAGAACGAAAATGAGCCTAATAAGGATTGGTCAGAAAAGTATTGTGGAATATGGAATGACATAGATATAACAACGGAGGAAATTACAGATTTAATCTATTCTTCAAGAAGAAATTCTACTTTTGACATTGAACAACTGCTGAAATAAAGAGATGAAAAAGTATATATTGGACACTAATATCTGTATCCATTTTCTTCGCGGGAAATACTCTGTAGCTGAAAAAATTAAGGAAGTCGGTGCAGAAAACTGTTATATATCCGAAATAACTGTAGCTGAACTGAAATTCGGTGAAGAAATAATGCATCGAAAAGGGCTTGCAGGAACAAAACATGCCATCAATGACTTTATTGCTGACATAAAAGTACTTCCTATCAGTCGTGCCATAGATCTCTTTGCACAGGAAAAAGCGAAATTGCAAATAATAGGCAAGCCAAATGGAAGCGATTTTGACCTACTTATTGCCTGTACATCTATTGCCTATGGAATGACAATGGTGACAGAAAATATCAAACATTTTGAAAATGTAGAGGGTGTTAACATTGAGAATTGGATAAAAAGAGAATATTAAAGAAACCGAAAAGCCTTGCGGACAACCGCAAGGCTTTTTGGTTTACCCACCCCACTTTTTCCGCTCAGAAATTTGGAAGTAAGAAAAAAAGTCGTAACTTTGACTGCGTCCAAGTTTCTCCCGTTCGGAAATAAAAATAAAAGTTTTTGGACTTTTATTTTGTATTTCTCTCACTTATTCGTAACTTTGCAGCCGAGAAAATTATATATTTATGGGAAATTCATTTAAAGAAATGTTTGGCACTAAAGACGAAAGGATGAAAAAAGGATCAGATTTGCATCTTATCAAGATAACAGAAGAAGAACTAAATAGTAAAAGACCTAAAGGTTTTCCGTACCTAATGTAAGATGGAAATTTCTCTCACTTATTCGTAACTTTGCAGCCGAGAAAATTATATATTTATGGGAAATTCATTTAAAGAAATGTTTGGCACTAAAGACGAAAGGATGAAA
>JAZRYU010000142.1:0-3324 GCA_045600885.1 Prevotella sp. | reverse complement strand
AACTGGAGGCTCGGTTCCCAGCCCAGTTCCCGTTGGAGTTTCGATGAATCAATGGCATATCTCAAATCGTGGCCGGCCCTGTCTGTAACGTATGTGATGAGATCAAGGTCTTCACCCTCCTTACGTCCAAGAAGCCTGTCAACTGTATTGACAAGAACCTTGATAATATCAATGTTCTTCCACTCGTTGAAACCGCCTATGTTATAAGTTTCAGCAATCTTTCCGTTATGGAATATTGTATCAATTGCTCTTGCGTGATCTTCCACATACAGCCAGTCACGAACATTCTCTCCCTTACCGTAAACCGGCAGAGGTTTCCTATGACGGATGTTGTTGATGAAGAGCGGAATCAGTTTCTCAGGGAACTGATAAGGGCCATAATTGTTTGAGCAATTTGTAACAATAGTAGGCAAGCCGTAGGTATCGTGAAATGCTCTCACGAAATGGTCACTTGAAGCTTTGGCAGCAGAGTATGGTGAATGTGGCTGATACTTCAAATCCTCTGTGAAGAACTTCTCTCCATACGCCAAGTGATGTTCACCGGAAGATGCCTTTGTTGTAAATGGCGGTTCTATTCCGTCTGGATGAGTCATCTGAAGGGCTCCATATACCTCATCGGTTGATATATGATAGAAGCGTTTTCCTTCATACTTCTCTGGAAGACTTTCCCAGTAGAGTTTTGCTGCCTGGAGCAAACTCAAAGTTCCCATCACATTTGTTTGGGCAAAGGTGAACGGGTCTTTGATTGACCTATCTACATGACTTTCGGCTGCCAGATGAATGATACCATCCACCTTCTCATTCTGCATGAGTTGGTAGAAGGCGTCGAAGTCGCAGATGTCCATCCTGACGAACTTGTAGTTGGGCTTGTCCTCAATGTCCTTGAGGTTGGCCAGATTGCCGGCGTATGTCAGCTTGTCAAGATTGATGATCCTGTACTCGGGATATTTGTTCACGAACAGGCGTACCACATGACTTCCGATGAATCCTGCACCGCCTGTAATGACTATTGTTCTTTTAGACATAATTCTATGTTTTTGCTTTGGGTTATGAGCCGTGAGCTATGGGCTTAGCTTTTGAGCTCGGACTGATATTTGACAATCATCTTTCGAACAGTAATTGTCTCATCAGAAAGATGCTTGTATTCTTCGTTGTTAATATATTCAAGATCGTGTGCTAAGAGAAGTTCATATTCAACCTCTGTGGCTAATCCTATAGCTATTTGAAGGAAGTGAGCGAAATCTTTGTTCGTTTCACGGCCACACCCCTCGGCAATATTGGTAGGTATTGAAGAAACTGCTCGTCTTATCTGTGATATCAATCCAAACATTTCGTCTTTTGGAAATGTCTTTGAGACATTATATATATTTAATGCCAACTGATGACTCCTTTACCAGATGATTAGTTTATGAAAATCCCTCATATCTTTTGAACTGTTGCAAGCCTTGAGATGCGAGATGCTGACAACTCATCGCTCGTTGCTCGTTGCTCATTGCTCATCGCCTAAATGTATCTGAATTGACTGTTGCCTTTTTCTCATCAATGACCTTAAGCAGGTACTGACCATATTGATTCTTAAGCATAGGTTTTGCGATTTCTCGCATACGCTCTTCGCTTATCCAACCATTGCGATAGGCAATACCTTCAAGACAAGCGATTTTAAGACCTTGTCTCTTCTCAATTACCTCAACAAAAGTAGAAGCTTCACTCAATGAATCGTGAGTACCGGTGTCGAGCCATGCGAAACCACGACCAAATACTTGTACTTTCAGTTCTCCGTCTTTCAGAAACTCTTGGTTTACTGTTGTTATCTCCAGTTCTCCACGTGCTGAAGGTTTGATATGCTTGGCTACATCTACAACCTTGTTTGGATAGAAATAGAGGCCAACTACTGCATAATTGGATTTTGGCTCTTTTGGTTTCTCTTCTATACTGAGACAATTGCCTTGTTTGTCGAATTCGGCAACTCCATATCTTTCAGGGTCAGACACCCAATAACCGAAGACTGTGGCTTTTTTGTTTTCTTCCGCATCAGCTACAGCACTTTTCAGTAATGTTGTAAAACCAGAACCATAAAAGATGTTATCTCCAAGTACAAGACAAGCAGAATCATCACCAATAAACTTCTCACCAATGATGAACGCCTGAGCAAGTCCGTCTGGTGAAGGTTGCTCGGCATACTCAAAGTGCACACCATAATCTGAACCGTCTCCAAGGAGTCGCTTGAATCCTGGGAGGTCGTATGGGGTTGAAATAATAAGTATATCACGAATGCCCGCAAGCATCAAAGCTGAGATTGGATAATATACCATTGGTTTGTCATATATAGGAAGCAGCTGCTTCGATACACCCTTCGTGATAGGGTACAAACGTGTGCCAGAGCCTCCGGCAAGAACTATTCCTTTCATATTGTGTAGTTTATTTCTCTCTTTATGTTAAATGTTAAGCGTTAATTTTTTGCTGCAAGCGGCAGTATAACTATCGTTTTCCTCTGTCACGACTCGGCATAGTCAAAGCAAGCTTTGCCTCTGCTCTCATTTGCACGATAGTTCATATATGTTAATTTGTTAACTTGTTAATTCGATTGAATTCTATCTTTTCAGATTACAAATTCATTGCTTTGGTTTGAATTCTTCCTTGCGTCTTGCTTGCGTCTCGTTTCAGGGTTGAGTCAACGAGGGTATTCCGTTTTATCCGTCAGATCCGTGGTCTTTATTTTATGAACACGGATTGTTCGGATGATTATTTGCTCTATTATCCGTTTTATCCGTTAGATCCGTGGTTTATGTCTTAACACGGATGATTTGGCTCTTTTTCTCTGAAACACAGATTGGGCGGATGACATTCCACACATATCTATCCAGACAATGGCAACGCTAATTCTTTTTCAAATAGTATTTTGCGTACCATTCTGCGAATTTGCGGAGTCCTTCACGAAGGCTGGTACTTGGCTTAAAGCCGAAATCTTCTTCAAGGGGTGTGGTGTCGGCATAGGTGATTGGGACGTCGCCTGCCTGCATGGGTACGAGTTCTTTGTGGGATTCGAAGTCGTAGTCCTGGGGGAGTACGCCCGCTCGTAGCAATTCTTCTTGGAGTATGCTGACGAAATCAAGCAGGTTCTCCGGATTGCTGTTGCCTATATTATATACTTTATATGGTGGTATCGGCAAACCGTCTTCTCCATTCTTCTTTTCGGGTGCATGACGCATTACTCTGACCACCCCTTCTACGATGTCATCAACGTAGGTGAAATCTCTTTTGCAATTGCCGTAGTTGAATATCTGTATGGTCTCGCCTCTGCGCAATTTGTCGGTAAAGCCGAAG
>JAZRYU010000141.1:0-2465 GCA_045600885.1 Prevotella sp. | reverse complement strand
CTCAAATAGATAATCTGTTCATCAAGTACGCTACAGATGAAGAACTGAATCTTCAGCCTGGACAATCGTATTTCATGGACAAGAACAACCGCAAAGAAAACATCAAATATGGCCTTATGCCACTCATGAAAGAATATTTTGCAGAAGGTTACTTACTGTCTGCCAAGGAAGAATTTGCCCAATTATTATCGTCAGAATCAGGAGAATACATGTACGAGTAATGGCAAAGAAACCTATAGCAGGAAGGTACAAAAGGTTAGTACGTCATGGAGACTCTGACGTTCACGACTTATGCCTATGTACCCGAAAAACGTCAAAAGTCCAGATAGACGACTTACCAAAACTTTGGGGAAGAGATAGTGGCGGGCAAGATTATCTAACTCTGTTTTTATTTATTGCTGTCCGATAAAAATCGGGATTTGATTAATTCTATTGGTTAACTGCGTGTAAATAGGCGTTGGTCTTGTAATTCTCAAAATTGGGCCCCTCTTTTTGCTTGAAGAGCTCCAGCTGTGGCGAGATGTCATCCTCTGGCTCCCGGTTTTGGATGATTCTGAGCCATTGACCTTCGGGTAGATTGAGAAAGTCATACAGGTTGATATATGAGTTGAGCAGGATGTGAACGGCGGTCATGAGATTGGACAGACTCCACTTGCGTTTTCTCACCTGCTTCTTCACAACCTGCATCAGCAACCATGCAATGAGGCTTACCCAAATCTGAATCTGGATGGCATTGCGATTGTCACCAAGGAAGTATTTGAGCGGAAAGTTCTGCTTCAGCCTTTTGAAGAGCGTCTCTATCTGCCAGCGCCTTCTGTAAGTCTCACAAATTACAGTTGCGGGTGTTTCCAAATCGTTGGTAATGAAGGTTATTGTGCCTTCTTCCTTATTGTCCTTCCATTTGGTTATCCTACGACACTTGTGCTTTCCTCGCTTCGTCTCCTTTACCATTACGACTCCGCTTTTAGGTCTGCGCCCACGACGATGACTGAGCTCCTCCTCTGTCATTGGGCGTGTGATGCGCTTGTACCATGATAGTTCGACCACTTCATCATTAACGATAATATCCTTATCCTCTTCAGCTATATCCTTTGTCTCAAGTATCTTTGCCTTGGTTCTCTTCTTCTCCTTGGTAACGTAAAAGATGTCGTTGTCAGTGAACTCCTGCCACGCCTCGTAGTTAACATAGCCCATGTCGAATGAGATCCATGATCCACGGGGGAGCTTACTGAAAAGTCCTTTCAGAAGCGACTGGTCACTTACGGTGGCATCTGTGATATTCACGAAGAATGGCACATCCTCGTCCGCCTTTATGACCGTATGGGCTTTAGCTCCGCCCTTTTTCTGCCCATTAATTGCATCACGTCCAGTGCCTCTAAATATCTGAGTAAAAAGGCTTATGGTGGTGCTGTCCATGATAAATAACGGCCCTTTCAAACCCTTTACAGGCCTGCTGTCCGCCAAAAGTGGAGAATAGCGCTCATAGAGGGCGTTATACACGGCCTCGAAGAATGCTGGGCTTCTGCGTGCATTTGCATCTGACAGCGTACTACGCCGTACCATGTAATCCATACCGAAGTGATTCATGCGAGAGGCGGCACACAAGAAGCCAAGTTCAACCTCCCTCAGGGATTCGAACTGACCTAGCTGAGCATACAGCATTATGATGAGATGCTGGTATGCGTCAAGACGCTTTGTATACCTGTTTGCCTTCATTTCTTCGGCCAAATTGTTAATTCTTTGCTTGTCGAGCAACTTTACTATCTCTCCGAATACGGGAATTCCAGAATTTGTTGTACATTTGTCCATAGGTTTGAAATTTGTAGTTTGGTCACACAAAGTTACAAACCTTTTGGGAAAGGGCAAATGTTCTTTCCCTTTTTCATTGCTCACACATGTACGCGCGAGGATTCAAGTTTTATCGGACAGCAATAGTATAAATCTGGCTCTCGTATCACGCATAGAAGCCTATGCGTGAACGAGTCTTGTTATTAGAGATGTTTTCTTCGTTACACATGGTACTGAGGTCTTCAAGCGAGGCATTCTTGCCATAGAGCACCCAGTTGATTGCCTGTTTGCGCGCGACATTCTCAATCTGTCCACCGCTGAAATCGTAGGCGGTGGCGAGTTCGTCGGCATCATACTCGCAAAGATCAGGCATCATCGACTGCCAGATAAGGCTCTTCACCTCACGCGAAGGCTTGCAAAGTTCAATCTTGTAGATGAAGCGACGCTCAAAGGCAGAGTCGAGATTGGAGGTAAGATTGGTAGTGGCAATGAGGATGCCATCGAGATTCTCCATCTCCGCTCATCATTTTGAACTTTAGCACTGGAATTTCAGGCTCAAAGTCTCTTTTTGACCGTTTTGAAGTGCCAAATTCTATCTTGTAGCGTAAGGTTTTATAGACAATGGAACTTTAACCTATTATTAGATTTCAAGTCGAACTATTGGAAAATGGGCGATA
>JAZRYU010000140.1:0-7428 GCA_045600885.1 Prevotella sp. | reverse complement strand
TTGCTTTTCTGCCAAAGCCTCAAAGTCCATCTGATTGGCAGCATGCTTCTCCGTCATACGATTAGCTCCGCTATAGGTGTCGTACGTATCACGGATAAATTCTATCGCCTCGCTTTCGCAGAGGAACATTTGCTCTTTGGTACGATCAAGCATCTTCGCTACATCTACAGGCTTCAATTTCATTTTCTCCTTGCCTGGTTGGAATATAATAGTTGCTTTATCGTAAATATTGGCATCTTTGGCTTCAAAAACCAAATCACCCCTATAGTAGTATTCTTTGTTACATGCCCACAGCAAAGGTTCCTCACACTCTGGGTACGACCACCCCAAAGTGTTAAGTCCAAGAAGATTCAATTCCTCAAAGAATACAGGGCGTGGAGAGATATTTATAGTATCTTTCCCAACAAGCGAGCTGAGTGTCACGCCTCCAGTTTCTCTGTCCCAAGCTATTTTGAACATATTCTGTGATTTTCTAATTTTTGTTATTGATTAACGACTCTGCCACATCTTTTATCACGAAACAGAACTCAGGCAACCTATTGTCTGTATCACGAGTCATGATGTTTGCTGAGATACTGCGAAGTTCTTCATCGGTGATGAGTTCGTTGTTTTCGTCAAACAAAATGTTGAGAGCTGCTTTGCGACGAACCTTCAGAAGATCACAGTTAAGTTGGAGCGTATCAAGGTCCTCCTTTGCTTCATCGTTGGTGGCATGTACATTCCCTACAGCATCGTAAAGGAATACATCTTCGCATTCAGGCATGAGAGGTGTGTAGTGCAATGTTGCATTCTCCTTACTATCATCGCAGTGGCGTAGCGAAGGATGTGACGATGAATCAACTCCCAGAAGATTTACATCATCCTGCGTGACGCTACAGGTAAGAAGCAGATTCTTGTATTCGCCAACAAGCTCTCGATGACTACCTTTAGGAATGACATGCTCGACTGACTGCTTTCTGCCTTCTGTGTCTTTGAAAATTCTCAAGCCACAATAGCAACACAAGCCTCCTTGCTCCTCATATATCTGATGCTTAACATCCCATAAGTGAGGTATAATTTTTATGTCACGAACCATTTTCCACAATTTAGATCCTGTAAGTCCAGGGTGTATGTTCTGGTCAAGAAGGTTCTGCTCGTCAAGTTGCTGAGATTGCAGTTCTGCTTTATGACGAACGACGGCTTCTGTGTTATAGTCCTTTGCTATGAATCTCATCTGCCAATGATTGCTAATCGGTTAATGATGGCACGAAGTCGCACAAGGTCCGGCTGAGTCGGGTCGGTTTCCTGTTCAAGGTCTTCAAGCTGTGACTTAGCTTTAGCAAGCTCTTTTGCTGATATGCTGTCTTCAATAGCATGTATCTTAGACGCAATTACAGGAGTGCGATTGACTGACTCCATGTTCTCTGTCATGAGGCTATTGGCATCCAAACCGTAAGTTCTGTGTATAGCAAGTGTACGTTCTCCATTTTCAATCTGCATGTGGTAAACGATATTCTCTGGTTTATTCTCTACACCAGAAAGCACTAAAGGTGAATGGGTGCTGATGATGAACTGAACGTTCGGGAAGGTCTTTTGGAGACGTGAGAGTACCGACTGCTGCAACTCGGGATGCAGATGGAGGTCTATCTCATCAATGATCACAATACCAGGGATGTCGGTAGATTTTCCAGTGCTCAGAATGAACGAACGATAGGCAATGTCCAATACCATGAAGTAGAGGCGCTTATAACCTGCCGGCAGATTGACAAATGATGGATTCTTTCCATCACGCGTCTGGAGACAAAGACCTGCTTCTTCATAAACACTGACAAAAATATCGTTGACATCAAGATTCTTGTCTCCCTGTGAAAATTTGATAAGACAATTGCGAATTGCTCGTATCTCTCTGTCATAACGAGTTTTCTCGCGGTTAGCAGTTTCAAGACGCGATCTGTGGAGCTGAAAATCTTCCTCATATTCAGCTTTGCTTACTATACCTTGTGCTTTGAAATTTTCACAATTGCGTAAGGCTGTTTCTTCAATATCAATCGAGTGATTCGCACGATACCAAAGTGTCCAGATCTTCGTAAGACGGTTTGTCCAAAGGTCAGAGTATGCCATCTCTTCGTCCCATCCCAAATAACCGAGATTGCGCAAAGACATTTCTGCTTCGCTAAGTTTTGTCTCTTTCGTGACATGAGGGAATCCATCAGAAAAATAAGCAAACATAGGTAGATTGCCTGTTTCTTTGATGCGCCGCTTAAGTGTAGCAAACGCTTCGCTAAACTTCTTTTCCTGTACTTTGAATGTAGAGGTCGAGGCATACATCTCCCATTCGAGCTGTGCGCCTTCAAATGTTGCATCAGCAGATATGTTGACTATCGGAAAAGGGATACCAGTTTTAGGGTCTCTTACCAAATCTGTAGCCTTGCTGTAGTTGCGAGGCTTGAGATCAGAGAAACCAGCACCGAGATTGAGAGCATCTTCTCCTTTATCACGCTTGAAAGCAAAACTGAGAGCTTTGTGAATAGCGTGAATGAGAGTTGATTTTCCTGTACCATTTTTGCCAAACAGAACGGTCAGCCCAGAAGCAAATGAGATACTGTAGTCACCGAAGCAACGGAAATTCTGTATGTGGAGTTTATTTAACTGCATAGCATTTTACTGTCATTTTGGAAATGTTGGCAAATAAAAATCGCGTGCAAATTTAATCATTTTTATCTAAATTCGGAAAAAATAATTGAACTTTCTTGGGAAATGCGTTCGTTTATTGGTGTTTTTGTGAAGTTTGTTCCGTTTTTTATTGCAGAAGTCAGCGGAATGTTTTAATTTTGCGGAAAATATGTTATAATTGATAGTTACACCCTATGAAGAGGCTGTGAAAGAGCGGCTTAAACAGCCTCCTAAAGTCCTCCTGTAATTGCGGCATCAATACCATAGAAGACTCCGAAGGTCAGTATGATGATTGACACTCCCAGGATTAAAGACAATAACATCGCTGTGGAGGTCAGCAGTATGCTGCGCAGCCAACTGATGTCGTAAAGCTGTCGGTAAGCCCATATAGGAACGAACACGGAGATGCATAAATCGATGTTCTGTACAAGTATCCTGTAGCTGCTGTCATCGCTGATAGTCAGAGCAGGGAAAGAAATAATCAGCAGCAGACAGTTCATGAAGACGAGTGCGAAGAAATGTTCTGCAATGTTCAACTTTTCCGTGTAGGCATTCTCTCTGCGTATCTTGCAGAAGCGGAATATGAACTTGAATGGTAGAAGAGATACAAATACCAGCGTAAGCGAGCTGAACACCTTGTTGTTCATGAGCTTTGTCAGGAAGGGAATGATGGATTCCAGTGTATGAGACTGTACGTCCACGCCATCTACCAGTTTTATCTCATCCGTATGAAGTCCGAAGATGAGGACTATCAGCACGTAGATAGCCACGAGTCTCACGAGCATGTGTATAGGCTTGAAGTAGCCGGCACGTTTTCCTGCGAGGTAGTCGTAGATCATGTAACCCGGTCGCCACAGCAGGTCGCGGCAGGTGCGGAAGAAGCTGTCGTCGCCGGCAAGGAATCCGGCAATGACGTTGGATATTGTTTCACGCACATTGATGCGCTTCGTGGCAGCAGGTTGTCCGCATACAGGGCAGAATTTTCCGAAGAAATGATCTCCGCAGTTGAGGCAGACTGTTTCCTCCTGATTCTCTGGCAGCTGTCGCTTGACGGACAGTCCGTCGCGCTGTGCCTGACGGAATCTTTGAAGTGATTGGCGTATCTTTTTGAACATGATGAATGCGGGTTTTTATTTTGAGAAGTCTTTGATGCAGTAGAGTAGTACGCCCCAGATGCGGAAGTCGTTTGTCTCGTCCACCTCTATCGGTTCGTAGTTCGGATTGGCAGGCATTAGGAAAACCCTTTTGCTTTTGCCCTTGCCCTTGATTTCCAGTCGCTTAAGGGTAAACTCTCCATCGATGTAAGCCACGACGATATTGCCGTCGCGAGGCTCAATCAGTTTGTCTATGACGAGCAGATCACCATCATCGATGCCCTCTTCTATCATGGAATCTCCAGCGCAGCGGGCGTAGAAAGTGCACTCCGGATGAAGGATGAAGTCACGATTGAAGTCGATGGATTCGTCTAGATAATCTTGTGCCGGCGAAGGGAAACCAGCCTTTATGCCGCTGTCGGCAAAGGGCAGTTCCTGACGAGTGCCGAAAGCACTTTTCAGTATGGTAAGCTTAACTTTTTCTTCTTTCATGCGGCAAAATTAATAAATTATTTCTAATTTTGCAGCAAAATCAGATAAAAGTTTAAAAGGAGGATTCCAAAAATGTACAGATGATAGAATGATAATGGTAAATTGTAAATTGTAAATGGTACATGGTAAATGGTAAATGGTACATGGTAAATTGTAAATGGTAAATGTGGTTACTCTGCGATTGCGATAATTTCTATGCCTCTTGCGAACGTGTTTTTCGTCCGGATCTGATAGGCAAACCCGTCGTTATTCTCTCGAATAATGACGGCTGCATCGTGGCTCGCAGCAAGGAGGCAAAGGCACTTGGCATAGAGATGGGAGTGCCGCTTTATCAGGTGAAGGACTTCCTGGTGAAGAACGATGTGGCAATCTTCTCCAGCAACTATACGCTCTATGGAGACCTGAGCAGGAGAGTGATGTCGCTCCTGTCAAAGTATTCGGACAAGTTCTACCAATACAGCATAGACGAAGGCTTTCTTGATATGAGTGGCTTTACTGCAGAGCAGATAATGCAGATGGCTCGCGATTGCCGTCACGAGATAACGAAAGGCACTGGCATTCCCGTCACTCTCGGCATCGGTCCTACAAAGACTCTGGCGAAGATGGCGTCGAAGTTCGGCAAGAAATATAAAGGCTATGGCGGTGTCTGCATGATAGATACTGAGGAGAAGCGACTGAAGGCTCTCGCTCTCTTCCCGATAGAGGATGTCTGGGGCATCGGACGAAGGAGTCTGGAGAAACTTGCCTATTGCGGAGTGAAGACGGCAAAGGATTTTGCCGACAAAAAGCCGCAGTGGGTTAGGCAGATGTTCAAGCTTCCTGGCTACAGAACGTGGCTTGAACTTAACGGAACTAGTTGCATAGATGTGGAAGAATTGCCGGAGAAAAAGTCCATCTGCACCTCGCGTTCATTTTCCGACGAAGGCATCAATAAGCTCGAAGACCTTGAGTCAGCCGTGGCGAACTTCGCCTCACGATGTGCCGAGAAACTTCGTGCGCAGCATTCCGTCTGCAAGCTTATTACCGTCTTTGCCTATACGAGTCGCTTCAGGACAGATGTGCCGGGAGATGTCATCTACATGACGATACCTCTTGAAGTGGCGACAAACGATACGCGCGAGATGGTGAAGGTTGCCACAGGCGTGATAAGGAGTAATTGGAAAAACAGTGTTTCTCCTATCTATCATTACAAGAAGGCGGGTGTGATATTGTCGGAAATATCCTCCGACAAGGCGATAGAGCAGAGCCTTTTTGACCCGACCGACCGTAAGAAACAGCACCGGCTGAATAAGATTATTGATATGATAAACCGCAAGCATGGCTATCCGTCAGTAAGGGTAGGCACGCAGTTCTATTCCAAGCGTTCGCAGCTGAAGCGCGAGTATATCTCCCACCGCTATACCACTAACCTCGCCGAGCTGATGAAGGTGAAGTAGAGTGAGGGAGGCTTTATACAGAGTAATTTAATACGGTTTTTACATCGGGAATACTATTGGAGTGATGAATACGTTTGCTGCGAGGATTATGAAGTTCATCGGAATACCGACTTTCGTGAAATCTGTAAAACGATAGCCGCCAGGACCGTAAACCAGCATGTGTGTCGGCGAACCGATAGGTGTGGCAAAACTTGACGACACGGATATCATCAAAGCTACGCAGAACGTGAGAGGGTTGACTCCCAATGCGGCTGCTGACGAAAAGGCTATCGGACAGAATATCGCTCCGGCAGCTGTATTGCTGATAAACTCTGTGGTGAACGTGGCGGCAAGACACATTACGGTAAGGATGACGTAAGGATTTGTGCCGCAGGTGTTCATCAATCCGTTGGCTATCATTTCGGCAATACCTGTTGACTCAATGGCTTTTCCGATGCAAATGCTACCGGCAAAAATGATTATGATGCTCCAGTTGATGGACTTCATACCTTGTGCGCCGGAACAGCAGCGGCAGGCTATCATTGCCACAGCCGCAAGAAGACAGGCTTCGAGCAGCGGTATAACCTTTAATGCCGAAAGGACTACCATCGCTATCATTATGAGCGATGAGATGAGAGTCTTCTTGCCGATAATGCTGTCGTCTATTTCATTTTCAAGTACACCTTCCAGGGTCGGGCAGGTGAGTCCGTAGTGATGGCATATCTCCTGAATCTTTTTCGCCTCTCCTGACAATAATATTCTGTCGCCTCCCATGATGAATTCGTCGTCGCTTATAGAGACAACCTCTTTGTCGAATCTGCGGATGGCGATAGGCTTTACACCTTCAAGAAACTTCGAGTCGAGATCTGCGACAGCTTCGCCGATGGTCTTCCCGATGTGCGGGTTGTTTGATGGAACAGTCAGTTCTGCCGTGAAGTCGTCAATATCGCAGTCGTTCATCAATGAAGTTCGTGAAGGCAGCAACTTCTGCATGGCTATCATGCTCAGGACTCCGACGAAAAGGCAGAAAAGTCCGCAGAGGGTAGGGGTGAGGATACTGAGATGAATGCCTGTCTGTTCTGTATAGATATTTGAAATGATGAGGTTTGGCGCTGTTCCGATGATGGTACATATTCCGCCCATTCCTGAAGCATAGCTCAGCGGAATGAGAAGCTTCGACGGCGCAATGCCAAGCTTCTTCGACCAGATGTTCACCACGTTTACGAAGAGTGCCACAATAGTTGTGTTGGTGAGCATGGAACTAAGCACGGCAACAGGAATCATCAGACGAACGATGGCCCAGGACAAAGTCTTTGGCACGCCCATGATGTTTTTTACGAGCCAGTTGAGAACGCCGGTATAGGTGAGTCCGGAAATGACGACGAAAAGCACCGCCACCGTGATGACAGATTCGGAAGAAAAGCCGGCAAAGGCTGTCTTCGTGTCAATGACTCCACCTATTATCAGGGCAATCATTGTGGCAAGAAAGGCTATGTCTGCACGTACTTTAGTGAACATCATGCTGAGGAACATTGCCAGTACGACAAGGATTGTGTATAAAGATGCGCCGGGCATTCCCCATAGCTGAAAGTCGAGTATAGAAGATAACATTATGAGGGTCTTGTTTTGTGATTATATAACTAAAGTTTCCCACCCTTTGAAAGGTAGATTTATTTGATTTAACTTATTGATTAGATGGTTAATACGTTATACATATTGATTACGCGGCTTCCTCGTACTTTTCCAGTGCGCTGAGCATCACCTCGTATTTGGCA
>JAZRYU010000139.1:0-18171 GCA_045600885.1 Prevotella sp. | reverse complement strand
GGAAATCCTCAAAGTTATGGCTGTTCCAATAAATATCAAAGGTGGCAAGGGCGGCATTGATAATGTGTGGATTCTCTACGTTGGTCACACGAATGTTCCATTCCAAGCCGTCCGTTTGTGCTGACTTTGAAAGATTGCTCGTACCGATGTACGCCGTACTGAAACCAGAATTGCGCTCGAAGATGTACGACTTGGCATGCAAACGTTCAATCTCGGTATTGTAAGATATGCGGATTTCGGTATTCGGAAGACTTGCCAGACGTTCTACAGCCTTTGCGTCCGTCACACCACAATAGGTCGTGGTGATGATACGCAACCGATGCTGAGGATTGCTGCAGAAACGCTTCAGATGGTCGTAGATGAGGTTGATGCCAGAGAGTTTGAGGAACGATACAATCATGCAGATGCTGTCGGCACTCTCGATGTCTCGCTCAATCTCGCTACTGAGCGACACGTGACTCTGCCCACCGGTAAAGAGATTGCTCGTGCGGAAACCCGTCAAAGGACGAACTAAACTGCTGTTGGTGGCTTTCAGACGAACATCTTCCTGCTTCAAAACAACAGCTGCAAGCATCTGCTTCTCGTCTGCAACCTTCTCCTCCTTGTCCTCACCAAGGAAGTCAATCAGCCGATTGGCAAACTCCGCACGCTCTTCTGCCGTCAGATTCTCGTCCGCCAGACGATTACGGATGATCTTGCTCAGATGCTCCGTCAGCATGTTGGGCGACTCTGCACTATCAATATCCTCTTGCTTGCAAACCATCCCTACCGATGATGCATCAAGCATATCCTGTCTGAGACCATCAGTAATGAGGTTTTCGTATGTTCCTTCTACAAGTTTCATCGTGTATTCGTTTATGACTTTATCCCACCAACAATTCTCTGTGTCTTGCCAGTAATTCCTGATTAGGTATGAACTTGACTGGAAGAATCAGCTGTTTTCCTTCCAGGTTTCCAAAGTATTCCTTAGTAACCTCACCCGTATAATATTCCTTGATTTCCTTACTAACTATCATACGATAATCTTCATCGAAGGAAATAAGGTGTTTGTCAAAAGCAGCATCGTATGTTGCCGAGAGAAGTATTCCATTCTCAGGATTCATCCTGTTCGCTTTATCATCTGCCCAAGCGACAATATGGCTCGCTCTCAAAACCTGTGGCACATCTAATCCTGTTATGGCACATTTGCTATTGTAATTCTTCAGCAACATACTTCTGAAAAAATCCTGTCCTATTCTTGCCTTCGTCTCTCTGACAGCATCTTCTCCGTATGAATCGTTCAGGTCATAGAGTTTAATAAGCTTTTTGGACAATGATGTAGCTGAATGTGATGATTGCAGAATTATATTAGCAGCTTCGTATTTACAACTCTCATAATACCCAATAAGGTTCTTCATTGCTGCAGAACAGAAGCCTTTCGTAGGATAGCTTTTCTGTTTGGGGTTACCCAATGTAAATATTCCTTCTTCGGCATCTCTGAATCTCCTCTCTTCTGTCTTGACAAAGTCTGTAATTCGAATAAGTTTTTCAATATTGTCTATACAACACAAAGATACTCCATTCAACCCAAAAACGTCTCTGAGTCGAAAGATATTGTCAAGAATAGCAATAGCCATCATATAGCTGCTTGCTGCTCTTGACGTACTTTGAAAATGAGTATTCAAATATTGCTTAAATCCTTCTATTGTCATTGATCAACTTGATTTATAATTTTATTGATTGCCTACAGATTCGTAAAATCTTATTGTGGTAGTAACTATACCATCTTCATCAAACTCTCCATCGTCCAACCGCAGAGAGACATCATAACCTCATCTACCACCTCGGGATGCTCGCTGTACGTGATTAGTAGATTACGAGCCACCTTGTCAAAAGGTTCATCATCATTTCGTATCTCTTCTTGTATAGTCTCAGCAAGTTGATACAGTAAACCTTCGCTTTGCAGGAAGTCGTCAATGAGTTCTTTGTCAGCCATGAATCTGGATATAATAATTTTTCGGGCTTTCCATTGATATGGTAGCTGGATGAATATTCTGTATTTTTGATTTCTGCAATCGTGCAAATTACTATTTCGGGTACATTTATCATGCATTATGTACCCAAATTGCCGTTTTCGGGTACATTTACATTGGACAATAGTTCCATGAGCTTGGTATTGACATAGTAGTTTGATGTACCCATCTTTACCTTTTGCAGTAATCCTGTGTCAACAATCATATCGAGATATTTGGATGCCGTCTTACGTTGCACCATCATATCACGCTCAACAAACTCAATTTTTGTGTAGGGATGGAAAAAGAGATTGTTGAGTAGTTCATGCCTATATTGTTTGCCAAATAAAGGGCGTAATATGTTTTTGTATTCTGCCATAAGATGCGAAATACCTTTAACTAGTGAAATGGTATCGATGGCAGTTCGTTCTACACCCTTCAATACAAATAGTATCCATTCTGTCCATTCTTTGCAGTTATCACCTTCTTTGTCGCGGATAGCTTGCAACAAACGATAGTACTCTGCTTTGTTATGAGTGATAAAACGGCTTAGGTAGAGTACAGGAAGATCAAGCAAATCTGCTGTAACAAGATATAATATCAGCACAATACGACCGGTACGGCCATTACCGTCATAGAAAGGGTGAATGCTTTCAAACTGATGATGAATGATTGCCATTTTGATAAGAGGGTCAAGTTCGCAAAGTGTTTCATCATTTATGAACTGCTCCAGATTGTTCATGAGACGAGTTATCTCTACAGAGTCCTGGGGTGGTGTATAAACAATGACTCCATCTCCTCGTTTTAAAAATGTGCCAGGAACAGCACGAAAACCAGCATTGTTATGCTCAAGGTGTCCCTGTATATTCTTGATTGTATTGAGCGACAAGATGCGATTCTTCCTCACCTCGTCAAACCCTACCAACAGAGCCTCGCGATAGTTCATAACTTCCTTCTCCGAAGCTCGTGTTATGCTTTGGTTTACATCCAGGTCAGCTTTAAACAAATCATCCTGTGTGGTGATGATATTTTCAACCTCACTACTGTCTTTTGCCTCCTGTAGGGCAAGAGTATTGATGAGTATAGATTCATTGGGGATAGTTTGGGCAACACCTCGCAGTTCGGCCAATTTACGATTGGCACGATTTAGCTGTCTCATAACTTCTATGGTCTCAAGGTCATGATTGAGCGGCAACATTGGTATTGTATATTGATGTTGATTCATCTTTTTAATCTATCTTTTCGAGCTTTCCATTGATATGGTAGCTGGGTGAATATTCTGTATTTTGATTTCTGCGATACCCTCTATGAAAGGACCGATGTAGAAGTATTTGGGCTTTACTTTGACGGTTCCATTCTTCAGCATAATGAGTTGAGTGACGGTTCTTGAACTCATAGAGAACCGTCTCTTGACTCACCATTTAAGTATAGTCCAATATCCGTCTTTACAACCACCTTCTCGCTTTAGGAAACCTAATTGCTAAAGCCTTCCGATGATGTACTTAACGCCATCTTCTGACAAATTCGGTATGGCATTGGCTGCATCCGAGCGAGTTCCTTTTGGGTAGTTGCGGAAATACTCCAAAACTGCCTTTGGGGTAGATGACAGGTCTTTTGGGGTAGTTTCATGAGCCTTTTGGGTAGTAGAATCATCAGAGATTACGCTCTTTTGGGTAGCAAACTCTGCTCTTTGGGCATCTATTATGTCCTTTTGGGTAGTACGCCAAATGATTACGCGAAATTGTTCTATTTATAATACCCAGACTTTTGAGCATTGATTCCAAAGGCTGCTCAAAGTTCTCAATCGCTTTGCCATAAACCTTTTGGAAATAATCGTGCAGATAGGTCATTTCAATATCGTTGACAGAACTTTCTCTAACAGCGAGTTCCTCTGCATGATAGTTTCCAGAATCCTGGAAGAGTTGTAAAATCTCTGAATTCTCAGTCACACGACGTTTATCTTGACCTTGCTTTACCCAGATCTCACCATTATTCGTCTTGTAAGGTTTGTCTTACCTTCTTTTAATCAGACAAACGAGGAAGCGCTTTTCTTCTACTTTTACGACTTCTGTCTCGATGTAGATGGCTGGCTTTACTTGCTCGTTAGCAGTATTACCAAGTTCCAAACCAGTGTCTTGCAGTTGCTTAAAGGTAAGCCCAAGCATCTCACCTGTCTTGTCTTGCACACCGAATAGAATGACTCCGCCATGTGTATTGGCAAAAGCCACCATCTCCTGTGCTATCTTGGTCTGAGTGATGAAACACTCCTTGTATTGTACTGTAGTTGTCTCACCGCATTTGCAGAGTTCAACAAATTCGTCGCTTGTCATTGTTTTGTAGTTTTATACCGAAAGATTCTTTTGTGAAGTCTTTTGTGAAATGTGAAATTCATCACATACGCACGCATTAGGTCACGCGTGCAAAGGTAGGAATTTCTATTAAGAAATCCTATTTTTGTCAAGAGAATGTGACAAAATCGATGGAAATTAGCTTGTTTTCAGGCAGATTATGTCAGTGTGGATTACAAAACGAGCGGTTTTTGTCTGCTTTCTTGACTTAGAAAAAGCTGAAAAATGAAAATGTGCACTATTGACGTGACTTAGCAAAAATATCCCTTAGGATTACAAGGCATATTCCTTAGGCTTACGACTCGTTTCCCTATGGTTTACATGCAGGATTCCAAATGTTTCAAACGTTGGAGAATTTGTGCTACAACTCTTCACTCTTCACCTTTTCGCCACAACAAGCTGTTATTCAATGGGTTAGGATGGTGAAGAGTTGTATGCCACTCTTCACCCACTCTTCACACAGCAGGAAGATGAAGACACTCTTCACCCACTCTTCACCCGACAAGTACCTGTTTATCAGGTGGTTACATAGAAAAGTGAAGAGTGAAGAGTAATTTTAATTTGTTAACGATATAACATAAACTCATTGCAGAATAAAATATACGATTACTTTGATTGCAATCCAGAACAGAAGATCCTCTTAATGTTCTTGCCTTACTATCATTACTTTTTTACAAATCAAGCTATTTCATATCTTATTATAAATATACAAACTCAAACAAAAATACTATGAAGAAACAAATTCTCTCTTTTCTTTTGCTCTTTGCTTGTGTGCTGTCTGCAAATGCACTTAAACCGGTGAAGGAGAATGGTCAACTGAAAGTCGTGGGCAGTAATCTCTGCGACCAGAACGGCAAGCCTGTCATGCTTCGCGGCATAAGTCTCGGTTGGCATAATCTGTGGCCAAGATTCTACAACAAGAAGGCTGTCAGCTGGCTTATAAACGACTGGCACGCAACTGTTATCCGCGCTGCTATGGGCGTTCAGATCTACGACAACTACATAGACAATCCGGAGTTTGCCATGAAGTGCATCACGCCGGTCATTGAAGCTGCCATCAAGAACGACACTTACGTCATAATTGACTGGCACGCTCACAAGATGCAGACGAAGGAAGCTGTTGATTTCTTCGGAAAGATGGCTCAGAAGTACGGCAAATATCCGCACGTCATCTACGAGCTCTTCAACGAACCTGATGGTGCAACTTACACATGGGAAGAGCTGAAGGTTTATGCGGCAACTGTCATCAACGAGATTCGCAAATACGACCCGGACAACATCATTCTTATGGGCAGCCCACACTGGGATCAGGACCTTCATCTCGTAGCAGAAAGTCCGCTGCAGGGTTTCAGCAACATCATGTACACAATGCATTTCTACGCTGCCACTCACGGTCAGGACCTGAAAGATCGCACCGTAGCTGCCATAAAGAAAGGCATACCAGTGTTCGTTTCTGAATGCGGATGCAGCGAGGCAAGCGGCAACGGTCGTCTCGGCGACAAGGAGTTCCGCGAATGGGAAGCTCTCATGGAGCAGTATAACATCAGCTGGGCAGCATGGAATCTCGGCGATAAGGACGAGACAAGTGCTATGCTCTACCCTCGCGCTAGTTCGTTCGGCAACTGGAAAGACGATGTCATCACTCCTGGCGGCAAACTCGTTAGAAGTTTCCTTTTGGAGAAGAATAAATAGACTCTTTTCCCGTTATCACACCGCGGCCATGAGTGCCGATATAGACTCTGCCAAACTCCTGCATGTCGCCATTGATGTGCAGGACATGGCCGTACTGGTGTGCATCATCGTTTATCTTCTGCCATGAACAGCCTTTGTCCGTCGAGCGGAAGAATCCGTATTTGCCGTTCACGATGCCGATGAGATAAAGCGCAGGATAGTCAGGAGTTACGCCTTTACCGAAGCCGAAAGCGTAGATGGTGCGAACCTGAGAGAGAGCTTGAGGTTGGAAATCCGTAAATTGTAAATCCGTAAATTGTAAATGGTATAGGCCATCGTAGGCAGCAATCCATAGGTCGCCTTCGTGTCCTGGAGTAGCATAGACACGATCTTGACCGCCACGATTGTCGCCTCTTCTTGCCGGCTGATTGTTGTTGCCGAACATTGGCATCTGCTGACCGCCCAAACGAAGCGAATCCTGCTTGAACGAACGACCTCCGTCTGTGCTAGAATAGAGTTTTCTGCCAACAACATCCACGGCATAGAAGCGATTGTTGTTTTCCTTGTCGGCAATGGTGCGGATGTTCTGCGGCAAACCGATGCACTTTGTCCATGTCTTGCCATTGTCGGAAGTGTGGTAAGCTGCCTCGCGGTTTGGTGTCCAGATCCAGTTGTCGCCAAGAGCAGACACCGCGATGTGTCCGTGCTGCGATCTCTGCGTAGGGCGAGTGTCACATTCTATCCATTTATGACCGCCATCTACGGAGTAAGACACAGGGCGACGGTCAGCATCTCCATGAAAGACCTCTCCCACCCTAACGGCTATCTCCGGCTTTTTCCAAGCGCCTGTTATGCCGTCTGTGTTTGCGAAATGCGGAGCGAAGTTTGAACCTTCTGCCACATGCTTCGTGATGTCGCCAAAGGTAAAACCGCCGTAGTCGCCGATGCCAACGAGAAGTTTTGCGCCAGACGGTGGGCAATACATCTCAAGCGGAACGGTTTCCTCGATTCCCTTAGCCATAATCTGCCAAACAACCTCGCCTTTCTTCTTCTGGCAATCAAGCAGATTGAACGTTTCCCAGCCGCCGAAACCAGTTGTCACGATGGCGTGATTCGTGTTGAAAGGATCAATTTCTATGTCGAACATCCAGTGCAGCGGAGCCATCTCTGTGTAAGGTGCTGCTGTGCAATCGTAGCGATGACCATGAAGGAAAACCGGTGTCCAATGCTTGCCTTCATCTTGCGAGAGAAAGAGTTCCTCGCCGCCAAAACCATACTTTCCCCAAAGTCCGTGAGTGCTGGCTATGAGCATCTTGCCTTTTGCGGAAACAGCTGCATAACCGAAGCCAGCAACTTCTGCTTTTTCAGGACGATAAGGGGTTATATTGAGCCATTTATCTTTCTTTATATCATAGGAGAAAACAGCTCCGTCGTGCATGTCAGAAGGACCAGGAGTGTCTGCGTAAGAAATGAAGAGCTTGCCGTTTTCAGACAACACCATGTGTGTTGGTCGCCATTTCGTTGGCTGACCTTCCAGCGCCTGCCAAGTGTCGCCATTATCTGTGCTGCGGAAAATGCTGTTTCTCTCTTTCACAGACGCTGCCACATAGATGTCGTTGCCGTCGAAGAGCGTGCAGATTATGCCCGAACCGCGACTCTGATAGCCACGCCAATCCTTTGGCATCGGTTCGCTAAGGTCAGGAAAACTCGTCACCTTTTGCCAGTTCCTGCCGTCGTCCGTTGTGCGCCAAAGTCCGTCGTTTCTCGTGCCAAGATAAGCTACATTAGGGTTCTTTGGCGAAATCATCATTCTTTCGCCATTTCCTCTGCCGTTCTCGTTGCCTCCGAAGCCGAAAGGAACGTCAGTGCGATGGAGAGTCTTGAAGCCGTCGTGAGTGATGAGCACTGCGCCAGGAGTGCGAGTGCCGGTGCCACAAGCCATCATCACATGCTGCGAATCGTTCGGATCAATGGCAATGCTCTCCACGCCTTGCAGGTTGCTGTCGTCGTAAGAGAGGAAGTCCAGCAACTGCTGCCACTCGCCTTTCTCCGCAATCCATTTGTACGCACCGCCCATATCCGTTCGGCAATATCTGACGCCTTCATCTTTCGTCGAAAAGATAACGCCAGGCACAAATCCGCCGCCAGTTATCGGCACGCTCGCCCATTCGTATTCAACGGTTTCCTGCGCGCAAAGAGTCGTTGCGGATAGAAGCGATATAAAGAGTGATGTGAGTTTTCGTTTCATATAAGGGTTATTATTTATCCAATTTTTCATTATGCAAAATTATAAAAAATTGAAGAAAGAAACAAATAATCAAGCTCTTTCTGCCTCTATTTCAAGAAAATTGTTGCTTTCACAATATTTTTCCCATATTCTTTCCCATTTCAGATTAAAATGTGTAACTTTGCAAAACTGTTGAAGAAATACTGATTATGACAGAGAAACATAAACAATTATACTTTGACTTTGACGAATACATCCGCCAGGGAGAACCTAATGCTGCAGAAAGTGCAGAACAATGGAATACCGCGATAGGTCTGCAGGCTGTTGATGGAATAAAACCATCAAGATACCTTATAGATACAGCCCGCAGAAACATTGAGGGCGAAATATCCATGGATGAGGTTCAGGAGCTTCTTCGGTCTTATTATGCAAGTGCAGAAAACAGAAGCAATGCTGAAGATGATGACGAAGAGGCAGACAAAGCAGCTGTCAACATCAAACGTATTCTTGCAACAAAAACACTTGCATTTAACACAAACGGTTTTATAGCTACCCATAGAAGAATTTTCGACGGAGTTTTCAAGCACGCGGGACAACTGCGCAAGTATGATATAACAAAGAAAGAATGGGTGTTGAAGGGTGACACCGTAAACTATCTAAACTGGGAAGACCTCAGACGTGCCTTGGACTATGACATCCAGCAAGAGAAAGATTTCAGTTACAGAGGACTGACAGACATGGAAAAGGCAAAACACCTTTGTCGTTTCACTTCAGGACTGTGGCAGATACATCCATTCTGTGAGGGAAACACACGTACTACAGCTGTGTTCCTCATACAATATTTGCGTTCTATCGGCTACAAGGTAAACAATGACATGTTTGCTCGTCACTCATGGTATTTCCGCAACGCATTGGTTCGTGCAAACTACAAGAACTCCAAACTCGGCATTGATTATGATTTCCAGTATTTGGAAAGATTCTTCTTCAATCTTTTGCTTGGACAACAATACGAATTGAAGAACCGCTACCTCATCATTGATGCTCCCGACAATTGGAATATTACCCAAGAAAAGGAAACAACTGCAACTGTAAATGCAACTGTAAATGCAACTGTAAACGCAACTGTAAACGCAACAGAAAAGGCAATTTTGCAGCTCATATCAAAAAACAATTGCATAACCTACAACGAAATGGCAACTATGTTGCAGAAAAACCGAACTACAATTTATCGAGCCATTAAAAAGTTGACAAGCAAGGGTTTGCTTACTCGTAAAGGTTCTGATAAGGCAGGTCATTGGGAAATCATAAAAGAGTACAACGAATGAAATTCACCTCTTTTCTTGAAAAAACTCGGAATAATATCTTTTTTCATGTAAACATTCTTGTTTATCACTAAAATATGTAACTTTGCACCAGATTATAATAATGAGTAATTGGGCGTGACAAAACAAACATAAAATCATGACGTAAGGCGTATGAGCAAGATTTCTATCAGATTCTACAACGACCACAAGGTGCGAGCCGCATGGAGCGAGGAAGAGCAGAAGTGGTTTTACTCTGTGCTTGACGTAATCGGTGCGTTCAATCAACAAGACGATTATAAGAAGAACCGCAACTACTGGAAGTACTTGAAGGCGAAGCTAAAGAAGGAAAACAGCGAGTTGGTTAGTGCCACTACCCAACTGAAACTTAAAGCTGCCGATGGCATCACAAGCCGTGAAATGTTCATGAAAGGTATTGATTATTCATATTACTATGAACAGGAGGATTAACCATTATCACTAGGCAGCTATCTTGCCGACCAACGCCTTACCTTTGCCGCCAAGAATACTGATTATTGCCACTTTTTTCTAGAAAAAGATGGGACAGAAACAAATTCTTTCACAAAACTTCTCGTTTAAAATCAAAAAAATGTAACTTTGCACCAGATTATTGAATGATATGGCAAAGAAATACGACATCCCGAACGATGAACCGCAGATGGTAAGTGAACCTGAAGCGGCATACGCATATACAAGAGACGCATCTCCAATGAAAGTTGCGTTTACACTTGACAAGGGGAATATTGAAACAGCAATATCTGCTGAAGAACTTAAACAGCGATCACACGCAGAAATAGCAAAAGCACTTGCTCGAACCCCAGAAGAATATGAAGACATGAAAGCGCATGACTTCTATTCAAAAGGAACTCCATTTCCTGAACAAGCTCAAACTTGGAATGAAGTATGGAAAGAGGTGGATAATTCGGAGGAGGAAATCTATCTGGATGAAACCGAATCCAATAAAGCAATGGAAAGGCTATGGAGCGTCTTGGCGTAAAAACAGAAGCAAGGGTGTTCCGCAAACTAAACAATGCAACCTTGTGGTATCTGGAGAACCGAGATAGTAGTTTCGTGGAGACGATGTTAAAGAACTATCAGGAAGCGGTTACGACACTTTCGTATTTTCCAACCGTAGGAAGAACAGTAAGGAAAACTACTACGCGAGAGTACCGAGCATACGTTGCCCATAAGAAGTGTATTCTTGTGTATTGGTACAATAGCAAAACCTTATATATAACCGATTTAATTTTTACTGATACTTTCAAAGACAGGTTCTAACTGCCAGAGAAAACAAAGTTACTTTGCACCAGATTATTGAATGATATGGCAAAGAAATATGACATCCCGAACGATGAACCGCAGATGGTTGAAGAACCTGTTGTGGCATATGGCTATTCTGCAGCTCAGCAACATTCACCATTAAATATGAC
The DNA here is from genome assembly GCA_045600885.1 of Prevotella sp. Lineage (GTDB taxonomy): Bacteria > Bacteroidota > Bacteroidia > Bacteroidales > Bacteroidaceae > Prevotella. The sequence goes on along the minus strand of JAZRYU010000139.1, from coordinate 7,182 downwards.
GGTGGAAATGTCTAATTCTGAGAAGAAAGAATTCCTTAGAGCCAATCTACACGCAGATACAGCAAAATATCTTGAATCGGTTGACTGGATGGAAAACAAGCCTTATCCTATGTATCCGGATTCCGATGATGATTCTTGGATAGACGCTGCGGAAGCAACAAATTATGCAGACATTATTGATGATGCAATAGTAAATAAGGACAGACAGGCATGGCAGCTTTGCCGTATTTAAACAAACTAAAAGCAAATAACAAGAAACAGAAATAACAGAAATACTAAAATATTAAAATATAACGCGCATTGACTATTATTTGCGTTCGTCTGAATTCGTCCGGAAAACTAATTTGAGATAAGAACACAAAGAATAGTGGTTAGGCAACTTCTATGGGAGAAGTGTGCCTTATCGCTCTATATAAGAGTTCAATGTTCAAGCCTTTGGGCATGAGCATATCTTATAGAGCGATGAGGTCTCATTTTCCGGACGAAGCCTCGACGAACGCATAAGAAGGTTCATGCCCTTTTTGTGCGCTCACGTGAATGGTAAGTTAATGCAGTCACTTCATAAAAATAACTTACCAAATATGGACAACCTTCATTTATACAACGAACTGTACAAGGTGCTAAGGATGGAAGATCGTTTCTGCACCGATGCTGGCGAACTTATCAAGAGTAATATCGAGACGGCAGCTCTCAATCTCAATCCCGAACTTATCCGTTTGTTGCTTGGTAACGAACTATTGTCACGTCATTTCTTTGCCGATGTTGATGGCGTAAAGGTGTTTGACAAGGTGAAGTTCCAACGCTTCATCATGAACAAACAGTTCTTGCCAGACAGCTACACATCATTCAAGAACAAGATTGGTTTGACAACTGACGATGGTCGTTTCATTACGGATAGTCGTGAGGTCGTTCTCTCATGGCCGTTCAAGGATTGTATGCTTGAAGGAGGACAGACGAAAGAGGATGCAAAACGTGATGAAGTATTCTGGAATGAAACGCTTGCACCCGATGAAATCATCGACTGACAGAACCAAAGGCATTTACTGCGTTCAAGCGTTATGATAAGGATGGAGAACATACGGTAGAGCACTTGTTGCCTAATGACAATCTGATTATCAAGGGCAATAATTTGTTGGCGTTGTATTCGTTAAAAGAGAAGTATGCAGATAGGGTGAAGCTGATTTATATTGATCCGCCTTACTATTTTGCAGCTAACAAAAGCGAAGATACCTTTTCATATAATTCAAATTTCAAGCTTTCTACATGGCTGACTTTCATGAAGAATCGTCTTGAAATAGCTCGTGAACTGTTGAGTAATGATGGTGCTATCTTTGTACAAATAAGTGATGATGGTGTGGGGGAACTACATTGTCTTTTGAAATCTATATTTAATGTCAATGGAGAGAACAATTTCATCAATAAGATTACAGTAAAGACGAAATCTCCTTCAGGTTTTGCAAGTGTGAACCCAGGAGTATTTGAAACCGCTGAGTACATTCTTGCTTTTGCAAAGCATAAAACGGCATGGACATACAATCGTCAATACATAGAATCAAACTACGATACCAATTACAAAAGTCTTATCTTGAACATCGATGATAATCATACAAAATGGGAGATTGTGGATTTGTATGAGTATGTAGCGAAAATGAATGGCTTTGAATCTAAAGCAGAGGCAAAAAACAAATTAGGTGAAGAAGTCTTAAACAAAGTTGTTGGAGATTTTGCACTTAAAAATGCTAACAGGGTATTTCGTTTGACGGCAATTGGAAACGATGCAGGGGCTGAAGTTGTTGAAAAGAGGGAACTATCCAAAACAATGCCTGACACAATTTTCAAAGTAGATCGGAATAATCACTATGCTGTATACATTACGAAAGGACAAGAACTTGCATTCTATTCGAAAAAGGTTCGCAATATTGATGGAAAAGATGTACCAACAATGCTACTCACAAATATTTGGCATGATATTTCATACGAGGGAATTGCAAAAGAAGGTAATGTTACTTTGAAGGGAGGAAAGAAGCCGGAAAGACTCATTCGTCGTATAATAGAAATGTCAACAAGAGAACATGATATTGTTCTTGACTTTTTCTCAGGAAGTGGCACAACTGCATCTGTAGCCACGAAACTCAATAGACGATTTATAACAGCAGATCAGTTAGAAGCACAAATTCAGATGAGTTTGAAGAGATTGTCTTCCGTTGTAAAAGGCGATAAAACAGGTATTTCCAAAGCTGTCAACTGGCAAGGCGGTGGTTCCTTCGTCTATTGCGAACTCTCCAAAGCAAATCAGAACTTTGTTGAGCAGATAGAAGCAGCAACTACAAAGGAAGAATTGGCTACCATCTGGCAACAGATGCAAAGAACAGGATTCCTTAGCTATAAGGTAAAGGCAAAGGACATTGATAATAATGCTGAAGCATTTGAGGCTTTGAGCCTTGATGACCAAAAGCGTTTCCTGATAGAATGCTTGGACAAGAATCTGCTGTACGTTCCGTTGTCTGACATTGACAATGCTGATTATAATGTGAGCGAAGAAGATAAGCGATTGACACGTGAATTCTATAAGAAAGGAGTGTAAGGTATGGCTCAATTACAAGATACTTTAGAGCGTGAGTTGGGACGAAGGACAATTCTAAACAGAGATCTTCCTGAGTACATTGAAGCCTCGCTTTCGCCAACACGCAAGATGCGCCCATATCAAGAGGAGTGCCTGAAATACTTCCTTTCTTACATGGAAGAGGACTTTGACGGAAAACTCCTGCGTCCGCACCTGCTATTTCACATGGCAACAGGTTCGGGCAAGACACTCATCATGGCCGCAACAATGCTCTATCTATATGAGCAAGGTTACAGAAACTTCCTCTTTTTCGTTGATACAAACAACATCGTAGAGAAGACAAAGGATAACTTTCTGAATGCGGCTTCTTCCAAGTATCTCTTCGCGCCTCAGATTGCCATCAACGGCAAGCGTGTGGAGGTGCGACAAGTAGAGAACTTCCAAGGAGCATCAACCGATTGCATCAATCTTTGTCTCACCACTATTCAAGGTCTTCACGTTGCGCTGAACTCCAACAAGGAAAATGCTCCTACATACGAGGATTTCAGCGACCAGCCTGTTGTGCTTATATCAGATGAGGCACATCACATGAATAGTGACACGAAGAAGAAACTTTCAAAGGAAGAAGAGACAAACAGAAACTCATGGGAGGCAACAGAAAAACGTATCTTCAACAGCAATAATGGGTATCTGCCAAACGTTCTGCTTGAGTTTACTGCTACTGCCGACCTTGACGACCCGAACATCGCCAAGAAGTATGAAGACAAGATAATCTATGACTATCCGCTGAAGAAGTTCCGCGAAGACAAGTATTCCAAGGAAGTGATGGATGTGGTGAGTGACCTCTCGCCAATAGACAGAGCCATGCAAGCCATCGTACTCAGTCAATACAAACGACAGCTGTTCGGCTCTATCCGTCAGGACGTGAAGCCTGTAGTGATGTTAAAGTCGAAGACAATCAACGACAACAAGGCGTTCTATGACGAGTTTATCGCATCATTGAGCAATCTGTCTGTAAGCAAACTTGAAGAGATTAGGGGCAGAGCCAATGGAGGTGTTAAGACTGCTTTTGAATATTTTGACACCCATAACGTCTCGTTGGAAAGCCTTGTGCTTGAATTGCAGGAAGAGTTCAACGAAGAGCGACTTCTGCTTGTTGATGGCAACAACATCAATGCCGATAAACAGCAGTTACTAAACTCGCTGGAAGATAACAGCAATCAGATTCGTGCAGTATTCGCTGTGGATATGCTGAACGAAGGTTGGGATGTACTCAATCTTTATGATATTGTGCGTCTGTATGATACTCGTGATGCAAAAGATGGAAAGCCAGGAAAGACAACGATGCAAGAAGCGCAGCTTATAGGTCGTGGTGCACGTTATATGCCTTTTGCTGCCCCTGAGAAACCAACGTTGCCAGTAGGTATGCGCAAGTATGATGACGACATAGAGAATCCTTTGCGACAGATAGAAACGCTTCACTATCATTGTGCGAACAACCCACGCTACATTCAGGAGTTGCATACAGCTCTTGTCAAGACAGGTATCAAGGCACCAGAATACATACAGCAAGATTTGTTCTTCAAAGACGATTTCATGGAGAAGGAAATTTACATGAAAGGCTTGGTGTTCAAGAACGAGCGTGTTCCTGTGGCTCAATGTGAAGATGATGGCACGATAGGTTCGGAGGCAAAGGGCAAGACATACATTGTGAAGATGCCTACTGGAAAGATGAAGACGGGATTGCTGTTCGGTGATTCTGAGCAGGAGGCTTTAACATCCGTGACGGCTTCATGCAGATTTCATGAAGTTGGCGCTCATGTTGTCCGATGTGCAATCAACTGCTATCCGACATTCTATTTCGATAACCTAAAATGTTTGTACCCAAGTCTATGCTCCATTAATGAGTTCATCAATAGCGCAGATTATCTTCATAATTTGAATGTTCAAGTTATTGGACGAGAAGAATCTGTTCATGCATATTCACAAAGTGACAAACTTTACATAGCAAAGGAAGTACTTCGTCAACTCGAACCACTAATGAATGTTAGAGGTAAGAGCTATCGTGGCACAACATTGTTTACTCCCGCGGACTTCAAGAATGTTTTCCGTAAAAGAGTAACACTGAACTTTGCAAAACAAGCTTCTGGCAGTAATCAGGAGTTTGGAGTATCAATGAAGGAAAGCAATCGAGCTGATTTGCGTGCTGACCTTACTCAAATGGACTGGTATGCTTACAACGATTGCTTTGGCACTTCGGAAGAAAAGGCTCTCATAAAGTATATTGAAGGCATACGGGAAAAATTGTTGGAGAAGTATCAAGAGTTTTATCTTGTGAGAAATGAGAATGACTTGAAGATATACAGTTTCAAGACAGGTGCTGCTTTTGAACCAGACTTCATACTTTTCCTTCGCCGTAAGGGCAAGGGAACTAAGTTTGACAACCTTCAGATATTCATTGAGCCAAAGGGCGAGAACCTGCGCAAGCAAGATGCGTGGAAAGAAGAGTTTCTTTTAGAAATAAAGGAGAAAGCAGAAGTGTGTTGGTGTACAACGGCGAATGATTATAACATTTGGGGAGTTCCTTTCTTTACGGAACAGAACAATGAGGCTTTCTATGATGCTTTCAACAAGGAGGTTATTGCTAATACGATTCCTTGTGACACTATTTCACATGAACATAAACCGTACCAATTTGACGCAAATAGTGTTTCAGAAAATGTATCAATAATGGTGGCTGAGGAATATCCAGAGGATTCATAATTTTTACTTACTTACTTTTGTCTGATACGGAAAGAATTAAAAAGAATCGTTTCCGCATATGCTGAAATACCGTTTGAATAGGGAATTGAGCGGTCAGTATATGCGGAAATGTTGTTTTCCTTTAGTGCAGCTTTTGCCGATTTCTGCATTATTTCCGTGCAGCTTTTGCCGATTTCTGCATTTTTTTCGTGCAATTTTCGATAGTTTCTGCATTTTTTTCGTGCAAATTCTGTCATTTTCTGCATTTTTTCCGTGCAATTCTAAAGAAAAACTGTAACTTTGCACCAAATAAAAACTGATTTTCATGGAAAGACTATACGAATTTTTCAACAAGAAGATAAAGGAAACTCCAACAGCTTTTCACCGATATAAGTATTCGGAGATAAAGTGGAACGGACGATTCTTCGGTGTTGTAGGACCTCGCGGTGTTGGCAAATCAACCATACTTCTCCAGTATATAAAGGAAAACCTGAGCACTGCCGACACTCTTTATGTCTCAGCTGACCATTTGTATTTCACCACCAACAGTTTGGTTGATCTGGCTGATAGGTTTGTGAAAATGAATGGTAAGCATTTGTTTATTGACGAAATCCACAAATATCCAGAGTGGTCACGGGAACTGAAACAAATTTACGACACACATAGTGAACTACAGGTTGTCATCTCCGGTTCATCCATTCTTGACATCTACAAGGGTATGGCTGATTTGAGTCGTCGTGTGCCTATATACGAAATGCAGGGGCTTTCTTTTCGAGAATACCTCATGCTTTTCCAGGGCATAGAAGTTCCTGCATACAGCCTTGAAGACATACTTGCCCACAAAGTTACTATTCCTATTGCCCATCCACTCCCCTTATTCCAAGATTACCTTAAACGTGGTTACTACCCTTTCGGAAATGACGAGGAGTTTGAGATGGAACTTATGCAGATTATCAACCAAACAATGGAGGTGGATTTGCCGCAGTTTCTGGAAACCAATGTAGCAGTAGGTCGTAAACTTAAGCATCTGCTGATGGTTATTGCCAAAAGTGTTCCTTTTAAACCTGTCATGCAGAAACTAGCTGATGTGACGGCTATCAGCAGAAACAACATGCCAGATTACCTCATACACATGGAACGTGCCGGAATGATAGTCCAACTGAGAGATAATACTGGAGGCATCAGGGGATTAGGAAAAATGGAGAAACTATATCTAGATAACACCAATCTCATATATACGCTAACACCTAAGGAGGCAGAAATAGGCAATGTTCGCGAAACATTCTTCATGAATCAGATGAGAGTGCGTCATGATGTTGTAAGTTCATCTGTGTCCGATTTTCAGATAGATGATAAAACGTTTGAAATCGGTGGTCGCAAAAAGGGGCAAAAGCAGATAGAAAACGTTTCTAATGGCTATGTAGTAAAAGACGACATAGAAACCGGCTATGCCAACGTCATCCCATTATGGACATTTGGTTTGAACTACTGATACACCGTCTGTTAGTATAAAATTTTTCACTTAGTTTCCGTTACAAGAGTTTCTCCATCTCATCCATTTCTGCCTTCTTTTCTTCGTAAGATTTGCTGTAGAAATAGAAATGCGAATAACGATACAGAAAAACAAAGTGTAAGCAAAACGCGGATTCTGCTTACACTTTTGATTGGTCTATTTTTGTGACTAGGCAACATTTACCAGCCGCCGCCACCACCGCCGCCACCGCCGCCGCCGCCTCGTAGGCATCACGGCTGGTATTGGTGAGACGAACGCCCCGATGGATCAAACCACCGGGGCTTTTTTGCGCCCACTCTCCGAGTGAAAGATTTATTGCAAATGGCCGTTGATATGCTGCCGATCATTACGGCATAATGTCGCC
>JAZRYU010000138.1:0-42680 GCA_045600885.1 Prevotella sp. | reverse complement strand
GACATCTCCCTTGCGGAACATTTCGTTGAGACGAGCGAGAGCCTTGCTTGTTCGTGCAAAAACGACAAGTCCCGAGACCGGTCTGTCAAGGCGATGAACTACGCCGAGAAAAACCTGTCCGGGCTTTGCATATTTCTCTTTAATATAGTCTTTTACAAGGTCGGAGAGCGGTTTGTCGCCAGTCTTGTCGCCTTGGACAATCTCGCCACTTTCCTTGTAAACAACTATAATATGATTGTCTTCGTAAACGACTTTCATTTGATGATTGGTCGATTTGATGATTTGACGATTAGGCGATTCTCAATCAATAAATCAAAAAATCATCAAATCGTCAAATGGTCTTACATATTCATACCACCATCAACCTGGATAACCTGACCAGTGATGTAGCTTGACATGTCTGAAGCGAGGAATACAGCGCAGTTAGCGATATCTTCAACCTGACCTGCACGGCGGAGTGGAATCTGCTTAGCCCATTCGTCGCGAACTTCCTGAGAGAGAGCAGCAGTCATAGCAGTCTCGATGAAACCAGGAGCGATAGCGTTAGCACGGATGCCACGAGAACCAACCTCCTGACCGATAGACTTAGCGAGTGCGATAAGACCAGCCTTGGAAGCTGCGTAGTTGCACTGACCAGCGTTACCGTGAACACCAACAACAGAAGCCATATTGATGATAGAGCCCTTGCGCTGACGCATCATGATAGGAGTACAAGCGTGGATGAAGTTGAAAGCAGACTTGAGGTTTACAGCGATAACTGCGTCCCACTGCTGCTCAGACATACGCATCATAAGACCGTCCTTTGTGATACCAGCGTTGTTTACGAGAATATCAATAGAACCGAAGTCCTTGTGGATCTGCTTTACAACCTCGTCAGTCTGAGCGAAGTCTGCTGCGTTGGAAGCGTAGCCGATAGCCTTTACACCGAGAGCAGCGAGCTCCTTCTCAGTAGCTTCCATGTTTTCGTCACGATTGAGGTCAGTGAAAGCGATGTTAGCGCCTTCCTGAGCAAACTTGATAGCGATAGCCTTACCGATACCGCGTGCTGCACCTGTGATGAGTGCGTTCTTTCCTTCTAATAATGCCATATTTGATATTGGTTTTTAGTTTTTGGTTTTGGTTTTTGCCCTGTCGAGAACGGCAGGGAATGGTCTTTTTTGGGGTGTTTTTTGAGGTTAGGGAGGCTCTTATTTAGAAATGAGTTTTCCGAGAGCACCGTAAACAACCTTCGTTACGATAGGCTTACTGTTTTCGGGTGTGATGCCGTGGCCGAGACGACCGCGGATATAAGGAACCTCAAGTCCCTTGATGCAGTAGTGGGTGATGTCGGCAACAAGGTCTATGTTGTCGATGTCAAACTCACCGAGTTCCCTACCTTCACGATAAACTCTACGGAAGATAGCCATTTCCTCCTCGTCAAAGTTCTTGCGCACCTTTTCCACCATCCAGATGTTACGGAAGAATTCAGCGCGAAGGTTTCCGTTTCTGATAACGGTTTCCTTAATCTGGCTGAGATGGCAGTAGATGAGCTCAATGATTTTCTCCTGAGGACGGATCAGCATTTCTGCAACTTCGTCCATGCGCTCTGTGAGTCGTTCCAATTCAGACTCTATAACTGCATAATAAACTTCCTCTTTATTCTTAAAATAAGTATAGAGAGTTCGTCTGCCTTTGCCAGAAGCTATAGCGATATCATTCATTGTGGTGTTGTCCAGACCATTCTTGGCGAACAGTTGGCGGGCAACATCAATTATGAGATGACGTGTTTTAGAGATTGACATGATTCAGAGGATTGGTTATTTGATGTTTCTTGCGTTTAGTGCCTCGTGATACTTTTTTGCATTTTCCAGATGTTCAGCATAAGTCTCTGCAAAGATATGAGAGCCATCAAACTTCGGACTTGCGCAGAAGAAGATGTAGTTATGCTTAGCTGCATTCAGCACGGCGTCTATACCAGAAATAGAAGGGATGCAGATAGGACCTGGAGGCAGACCTGTATTCCTATATGTATTATAAGGACTTTCCACAGCAAGGTGCTTGTTGAGGATGCGACGGAGAGTGAAATCACCGACGGCAAACTTCACCGTAGGGTCAGCTTCAAGCTTTATGTCCTTTGCGAGGCGGTTAAGATAGACTCCAGCCACGATAGGCTTGTCGGAATCAACATTAGTCTCGCTGTCAACGATGCTGGCAAGTGTAGATACTTCGTTAGGAGTAAGTCCGATAGCCTTAGCCTTTTCCTTGCGTTCGTCAGTCCAGAACTTCTTGTATTCTACAGCCATTCTTCTTACAACCTTCTCAGCATTGTCTGTCCAGAAGAAATCGTAAGTCTCTGGGATGAACATTGCCGGCAGAGTCTCCTTTGTAAAGCCGAGTTCTGCAATGAAGGCAGAGTCTGTGAGAATCTGCATGTAAGAAGCGCTGTCAGCCTGAATCCTGCCATCAAGTTTGCGGGATAATTCCGCCATAGTCCTTGCTGTAGGTATGGTAAGCATCATGAAATCCTGCTGACCGTTGCGCAGTTTCCTGAGGAAAGACAGAGGACCGATGGAACCATTCAGAACATACATTCCTGGTCGGATGGACTCATTGTAACCAAGAAAGCGTGCAACAGCGCAGAATCCTGACTTGCCAGACTCAGTAGCAATGGTGTCGAGCTTAACCATTACAGAGTCGATGTTGTCATCTTTGTCTATGAATAACTTTGCGTCTTTGCCAGAGACAGACATTGCCGCGAAGAAATAGTAGTAGATGACACCAAAGATAGCCAGCAGGCAGACTGCAGCCGGAACAAGCGTCTTCGTGGTTAGGAATTTCTTGCTGTTCATAATGATTATCGTATTCTGTCGGCAGCTCTTACGAGAGCTTCGTCCTTGAGGATGCCCTTACGAGCAAGGAAGAAGAGGATGAGAGCTACGACAGGCAGACAGGCTGTAAACGAAGGTTTCATCTCACCGCCATTGTCGATAAGTCCTGAGAAAGCCCAAACGCCGAAGATTACAGCCCAAAGGAATGTGAACGTAATGCACAGAGCACATTCTAAAGCCTGAAGCTTGCGGTTCTTGTATGTGAAGATTGCCATAGAACCGAAAGTGCAAGAGAGAATGAGCAGTATGAGGTTAACGATGCCACATGCCGAAAAGTCAGCCACACCTTCGTTTAAGGTAAAGAGATTATAGACAACGCTGTCAGGTTTCATGCCAGTAGCATCTGTGCCGGCAGCTATGGTAGCCACAGGCAGAGCGAGACACACCAGACAACAGATGATTGCCAATACGAGATAAACCGTTTGTATTCTTTGCCACATATTATAATAGGTATAAGAATCTGATTATCTGTCGTAACGGCTGTTCTGACCGTCCTTCTTTGGGTCGCGCCAGTAGATCTGGCTGTCTTCAAACTCCTGAGAAGCGATGAGTGTTGGCTTAGGGAGTTTTTCGTAGAAACGTGAGATTTCAATCTGCTCGCGGTTCTCGTAAACCTCATCAAGAGACTCGCTGTAAGCAGAGAATTCTTCAAGCTTAGCCTTGATTTCCTTCTTCATGTCGAGCGAAATCTGGTTGGCACGCTTTGAGATGATAGCAACGCTTTCGTAGATGTTGCCTGTTGGGGCAGCGATTTCGTTGATGTCACGAGTAACTGTGTTTGTTGGAGCTTTTACTTTCTTGTAATCCATATTTTATTTTTTGTTTTTTGTTTTCTGTTTTTTAGATTTAGGCGATTAGCTTTCTTCAGTGGTTTTTTCGCCAAGATGCTTCTTGCAGTCCTTGATGTATTCTTCAGCAAGCTTTCTGTCCTTAGAGTCAGGATATTCGTTGATGAAACCGTAGCACTCATCTTCTGCATCACGGAAACGGTCTTCCTGCTTTGACTCGACACTCTGCTTGGCAAGGTGATACTTGCTTTTCATGATAAGCAGCGCGAAAGCTTCGCGGTTAGAGCAGTAAGGATAATCCTTCAATGCGTTCTGTGCTGTGATGATGCAAGCCTCGTAGTTGTTGCCGCCGTCGAGGCAGTTACCGAAATAAGGACCGAGGTTGTAATAGAGTTGTGCAGAAAGGAATTCCTTCTTCACAAGCTTATCCTGAAGTTGCATGAGTCGGCTTTGGGCTTTCTCCTTTATGGCAGAAGTGCCATAGATGTCGAGGAACTCCTGATAAGCCGCAATGGCATGTACCGTTTCACTTTGGTCGAGACGAGGCTCAGGTGTGCTGAAGTAGAGACTTTCTCCGATATAGTAGCAAGCAGTCTCGGCGTATATGCCCTTCGGATAAGTCTTGAAGTACTTCTTGAAATACTGTGCGGCAGTCTCGTAGCTCTTGTCGTGGAACTGACACATGCTGAGAAGGAAGAGAGATTCCTCTGCCTTATCCGTACCTTTGAATATCGTTACGACTTCCTCCAATACCGTTGCAGCCTGAAGATACTTTCCTCGAGCGTAGAGTTCCTTGGCGTATTCGTATTTGTATTCATAGTCGTTAGACTTCAAAACGGCGTTGTAAGTCTTTGCACAGCTGCTGAACAGGAGAGCTGAAACTATGAGTAATAAGAGAGATTTTTTCATTTTACTTTCGTTTGTGCGCATATAGCAGGGTGCAAAGTTAGTAATAATAATGTGAATCTGGGCGAAAATGATGATATATTTTAATTTTTTTTCACAAAAATCAACGTATATGCATTGTGAAATCAAGAAAAATAGCTATATTTGCACTTCAATGTTCAAAATTAGTTCTAAATATAAACCAACTGGCGACCAGCCAGAAGCTATCCGCCAGCTTGTGGATGGCATCAATTCCGGCGTGCCTGCTCAGGTGCTCTTGGGCGTAACTGGCTCAGGAAAAACCTTCACTATGGCAAACGTTATTGCTGAGGTGAACATGCCAACCCTTGTGCTCAGTCACAATAAAACCCTGGCAGCGCAATTGTATGAAGAGATGAAAGGCTTCTTTCCGGAGAATGCCGTGGAGTATTATGTGTCTTACTATGACTATTATCAGCCTGAAGCTTACATACCTCATACTGATACTTACATCGAAAAAGACCTTGCTATAAACGAGGAGATTGACCGACTCCGACTGTCTGCCGTAACGTCTTTGCTGTCAGGCAGAAGGGATGTTGTGATTGTTTCTTCGGTAAGTTGCATTTACGGTATGGGAGGACCAGCCGCAATGCACGATACAATCATTACCATTCATCGTGGACAACGGGTTGACCGAAACGAGTTTCTACGTAAGCTCGTTGCCGGACTTTACATTAGAAATGACGTGGAACTGAAGCGCGGAAATTTCCGTGTGAAAGGCGACACCGTGGATATTGCCATGGCTTATTCCGAGTCCATCCTCAGAGTCTCTTTCTGGGATGACGAGATAGATGCTATAGAAGAGCTTGATGCCATTACGATGAGACGCACCGGAAGCTTTGAGGAATATCATGTCTATCCGGCAAATCTCTTCGTTACCACTCAGGAGCAGACGAATAATGCCATCCGAATGATACAGGACGACCTTGTTCAGCAGGTGGCTTTCTTTGAGGAAGTGGGCGATCAGATTAAGGCTCAGCGCATTAAGGAGCGAGTGGAGTATGACATGGAGATGATGAAAGAGCTGGGACATTGCTCTGGAATAGAGAATTATTCTCGCTATTTTGACGGTCGTCAGCCAGGCGAAAGACCTTACTGCCTCTTTGATTTCTTCCCGCAGGATTTCCTTCTCGTTATAGACGAAAGCCATGTTTCCGTGCCACAGATTTCTGCGATGTATGGCGGAGACCGTGCAAGAAAGACCAATCTCGTGGAGTATGGCTTCCGACTGCCGGCAGCTTTCGATAATCGTCCGCTTAAGTTTGAGGAATTTCAGCAGCTGACAAACCAGGTTGTCTATGTCAGTGCCACACCTGCCGACTATGAACTGCAGCAGGCGGAAGGCGTTGTTGTTGAGCAGGTTATACGACCAACGGGTCTGCTTGATCCAAGGATTGAAGTGCGACCTTCCGAGAATCAGATAGACGACCTTTTGGAAGAGATTCAGCAGCGTGTGGAAAAGAACGAACGAGTGCTTGTCACGACGCTCACAAAGCGCATGGCGGAAGAACTTACGGAGTTTCTTCTCAATCATGAGGTTCGGGCTAATTACATCCACTCAGACGTTGCTACGCTTGACCGCGTGAAGATAATGAACGACCTTCGAGCTGGAGTCTTTGACGTTCTCGTGGGAGTGAATCTTCTCCGCGAAGGACTTGACCTTCCGGAAGTCTCACTTGTGGCAATCCTGGATGCCGACAAAGAAGGCTTTCTACGTAGTCATCGCTCTCTTACTCAGACAGTTGGACGAGCTGCGAGAAACGTTAACGGACTCGCCATAATGTATGCAGATCGCATCACAGCCTCTATGCAACTGACCATTGACGAGACGAATCGTCGCCGAATGAAGCAGATTGCTTATAACGAAGCCAACGGAATAACACCACAGCAGATTCGTAAGGACATCGGCAGAAATACTCTTGCCCAGCATTCAGCCAATACTTTGCCAGAGGAGATGAAGGTTATCAGCGGCAAAACTACTGCGATGAAGCCAACGATTACAGGCAAGCTCGACGGCGAGAGAAACCACAAGATCTACGATGCTTATATAGAGGAAGAGGCTCAGATGGTAGCGGAAGATCCGATAATGAAGGTGATGAGCAACGAGCAGCTTGAGAAATCCATTGAGAGTACCCGTGCTCTCATGTTTGAAGCTGCAAAGAATCTGGAGTTCATGCAGGCGGCTCAATATCGCGACGAACTTATCCGACTTGAAGATCTGTTAGCGAAAAGAAAGTGATAGTTGCTGCGCGAAGTTTCTAATCCTTAGGTTTGCGGTTTGGTTTCTTATAAGGAATATTTTTGCCTCTTGCAAGAAAAAAATCATTTTCTTATAAGAAATTCTGTGCAAATCCTTGCGAATTAAAAATAAAATCCTTAACTTTGCAGCCGAAAAGTCTAACGATTAAACTTCATAAACTATGCTAATCTTCGAAAAATATCCGCTCAACTCAAGTATTGAGAGTATTAAGGACAAGTGGTCTCTCCGTATCTGCAAGAAAGAAACGCTTACGATGGACGATATTATCCAGCACATGCATCGCCATAATACTCCGTATTCATCAGGCACTCTGCGTGGCGTTTTCATAGATGTCATTGCTTGCATCCGCGAGCAGCTCCTTGACGGAAGAGCTGTTGAGATTCCTGATCTTGCCGTGCTTTCCATTGCTGCTAAAGCAAAGGCAAAAGACTCTGCTGAGGAGGTTTCGCTTTCAGACATCACAGACCTTCATCTTCATGCTCGCGCCATCGGAAAGCTGTCAAAGAAAAACATTGCAGCCCATGCAGAACTGAAGGAGCAGGTGCGCTACGAGGGAGGTAAATAAAACCGAAAATCAACACAATCTAAGGTGGCGCAGAATACCTGCTGGTCAGGCAAACTGCTTGTTTTCCACTTTTATATTATTGTGTAATATTAAGAAAAGTCGCTCAAACACTATATTTTCCACTTGGAAAAAGGTGTTTAGGGCGATTTTTTTGTAATTTTGCACGCGTAATTTTTAAAGGACAAAGATTATTTACAGAACATTATGTCAGATAAGAAACCAACAGCCATATTGCTTCTTTACTGCCCTGACAAGCAGGGTATCATCACGGAAGTGACAAAGTTTATCACGGATAATAAGGGTAACATCGTATATCTTGACCAGTATGTTGATCATCATGACGGCGTTTTCTTCATGCGCATCGAATGGGAGGTTGAAGGCTTCCTTATTCCACGCGAAAAGATCAACGAATACATAAACACGCTCTACGCTCAGCGTTACGACATGAAGTATCATCTTTACTTCAGCGATATTAAGCCTCGCATGGCACTCTTCGTTTCAAAGATGAGCCACTGTCTTTATGATCTCCTCGCTCGCTACAATGCCGGCGAACTCGACTGCGAGATTCCTTGCATCGTGAGCAACCATGAGGACCTTCGCTATGTGGCAGAGCAGTTCGGCATTCCTTACTACGTGTGGTCAATCAAGAAGGATCATTCGAACAAAGACGAGGTGGAAGCTGCCGAAATGGAACTTCTCGCAAAGGAGAATATCGACTTCATCGTGCTCGCCCGCTATATGCAGATCGTTACCGAGAATATGATTGAAGCTTATCCAAACCGCATAATCAATATTCACCACTCTTTCCTTCCTGCCTTCATCGGCGCAAAGCCATACCATCAGGCTTGGCAGAGAGGCGTGAAGATCATCGGAGCAACGAGCCATTATGTTACTACGGAACTTGATGCCGGCCCAATCATTGAGCAGGATGTTGTGAGAATCTCTCATCGCGATACTCCTGAGACTCTCGTGCTCAAGGGCAAGGATTTGGAGAAGATCGTGCTCTCTCGCGCTGTGAAGAAGCACATCGCTCATAAGATACTCAGTTACAATAACCGAACATTCATCTTCAACTAAAATGCAGATAGCAGTAGTAGAATACAACGCCGGCAACATCTTCAGCGTGATAAATGCCTTGAAGCGACTCGGCATAGACCCGATACTCACTCATGATGCGGAGATTCTGCAGAAGGCAGATCGCGTGCTTTTCCCAGGACAGGGTGAGGCTGCCACGACGATGGCTTCGCTGAAGAGTCACCGACTGGATGAGGTTATCCGTGAACTGAAGCAGCCAGTCCTTGGCATTTGCGTTGGTCAGCAGCTGATGTGCAAGCATTCGGAAGAAGGTGATGTTGACTGCATCGGAATCTTCGACCTGCCAGTTAAGCGCTTCCAGCCTTTGGTTCATGAGGATAAAGTGCCGGCAATGGGATGGAATTCCCTCCGCGACCTTAAGACTCCGCTCTTCAAGGATCTCAAGGATGGCGAGGATTATGCTTACTTCGTTCACTCTTACTACGTGCCTCAGTGCGAATATACAATAGCCACTGCTGACTACATCCTTCCATACAGCGCGGCTCTTCATAAAGAGAACTTCTACGCTACGCAGTTCCATCCGGAGAAAAGCGGCAGGGTAGGAGAGACAATACTAAAGAACTTCCTTGAATTATGATAGAACTTATCCCTGCCATAGACATAATCGACGCCAAGTGCGTGCGCCTTACAAAGGGCGATTACGACCAGAAGAAGGTTTACAACGAAAACCCAATCGAGGTGGCTAAGGAGTTTGAACGCTTAGGTTTCAAGCGTCTCCACGTTGTTGACCTTGACGGCGCAAAGGCAAAGCACATCGTCAACGAAGCTGTACTCAAAGGCATTGCCTCAGAGACAAACCTCACTGTGGACTTCGGCGGCGGCATAAAGTCAGAAGATGACTTGCAGAAAGCCTTTGAAGCAGGAGCAAAGATGGTAACGCTCGGTTCTATTGCCGTTACAGACAGAGACTTCACCTGTCGCTGCATAGAGCGATTCGGTGCGGAGAAGATTGTCCTTGGTGCAGATGTCCGCAATGGAAAGATTAGCATAAACGGATGGAAGGAAGATTCTGCCGATGACCTGATGCCTTTCCTTGAGTTCTATGTGAATAAAGGAATAAAGAATGTGCTCTGCACGGAGATTTCCAAGGATGGCACTCTCGCAGGACCAGCCATTGAACTCTACAAGGAGATAATGGCAAAGTTCCCGGATATTCATCTCATTGCTTCTGGAGGAGTGTCTTCAAACGAAGACATTGAAGCTCTTGACGAAGCTGGAATACCGGCAGTGGTCTTTGGCAAGGCTTTCTACGAAGGTCGCATAGACGTCAGTAAGCTTAACTTGCAATAAATTGTAAATGCCTGTAGGCGAAAGCCAAATTGTAAATTGTAAATTCGTAAATCGTAAATATCAATGGTGATTTCAAAACTTGCAAAACGCGTTGTCCCTTGTCTCGACGTAAAGAACGGAGAGACAGTCAAAGGCACTAACTTCGTGAACCTCAGAAGTGCCGGCGATCCTGTGGAGCTTGGCAAGCTATACTCAGAGCAAGGTGCCGACGAACTTGTGTTCCTCGACATTACAGCAAGCCACGAAGGTCGTAAGACTTTTGCCGATATGGTGACTCGTGTGGCTGAGACAATAAACATTCCGTTTACCGTTGGCGGTGGCATCAATCAGCTTGAAGATGTGGAGCGACTGCTCTACGCTGGTGCCGATAAGGTTAGCGTAAACTCTGCTGCAATCCGTCGCCCTGAGCTCATAGACGAGATAACGGGAAAGTTCGGCTCACAGGTTTGCGTCTGTGCCATTGATGCCAAGCTTGAAGAAGACGGCGAATGGTGGTGCTACCTCAACGGCGGCAGACTGAAGACGGAGCGAAAGCTCTTTGAATGGGCAGAGGAAGTGGCAAAGCGCGGCGCAGGAGAAATCCTCTTCACCTCAATGAACCACGACGGCACAAAGCAGGGATTTGCCAATGAAGCCCTTGCCTGCCTCTCTGAGACACTCTCCATTCCGATTATCGCCAGCGGTGGAGCAGGCAGAAAGGAGCATTTCCGCGACGTCTTTGTAGAAGGCAAAGCAGATGCTGCACTCGCTGCCAGCGTGTTCCACTTCGGAGAAATCCCAGTTCCAGAGCTCAAGGCTTATCTCAAGGCAGAGGGAATAAACGTGAGGTTGTAGAGCTTCAGTCATAATAAATAAATCACAAAATAGATTAAACAACTAAAGACAATGATAGACTTTGAAAAGATGAATGGTCTCGTGCCTGCCATTGTGCAGGATGCTGAGACAAAGACAGTACTCATGCTCGGCTATATGAATGAGGAAGCTTATCAGAAAACCCTTGAAACAAAGAAGGTTACTTTCTGGAGTCGCTCACGCAATACGCTCTGGACAAAGGGCGAGACAAGTGGCAATTTCCTCACTCTCGTTGACATGAAAGTAGATTGCGACAATGACACTCTTCTCGTAAAGGCAATTCCTGCAGGTCCTACTTGCCACAAAGGCACTGACACTTGCTGGGGCGAAAAGAACGAGCGCGACGCAGAAGGTAACGTAGAGAAGAATCCACTTCTCTTCCTCTCTTTCCTCAACGACTTCATCGAGAAGCGCCACGAGGAAATGCCAGAGGGTTCTTATACCACAAGTCTTTTCAAGGACGGCATCAACCGAATGGCTCAGAAGGTTGGTGAAGAGGCTCTCGAAGCTGTCATTGAAGCTTGCAACGGCACAAACGACCGTCTTATCTATGAAGCTTCCGACATGTTCTACCACCTCATCGTGCTCCTTACAAGCAAGGGGCTCCGCATTGAGGATGTAGCGAAAGAACTCGTTGTCCGCCACGATCCTAACTGGCACAAGCATTAAGAAAAAATAAAAAACATAATATGCTGATAACTTATAATGACGTCACTCTCCAGCACATCGGAGAAGAACCAATCCTTGACCATGTATCCTTTGAGGTGAAGGAAGGCGAATTCGTGTACTTGATAGGTAAGGTTGGAACAGGTAAGACCAGCCTTTTGAAGTCGCTTTACTGTGAACTTGACATCGACTCTGCCCAGGAAGCTACCGTTCTTGGCACAAACTTGTTGAAGCTTAAGCGTAAGCATATCCCAGAGCTCCGCAAGAAGATGGGTATTGTCTTCCAGGATTTCCAGCTTCTTCACGACCGCACATTGTATAAGAACCTCCGTTTCGTGCTCCGTGCTACAGGATGGAAGCGCAGTGATGTTGATGCCCGTATAGACGAAGTTCTTGAGGCAGTAGGTCTTATGGACAAGAAAGACCGTATGCCGCATGAGCTTTCAGGTGGTGAGCAGCAGCGTGCTGCCATTGCCCGCGCCATCCTCAACCATCCAGACCTCATCATTGCTGATGAGCCAACGGGTAACCTCGACCCAGAGACAGCCAACGGCATTGCCACTCTTCTCCACGAGATTTCCCAGAATGGCACATCTATTATAATGTCCACTCACAACCTCGGTCTTCTCAATTCTTTCCCTGGCACAGTCTATCTCTGCAAGGACAATAAGCTTGAGAACGTAACCGACTCATACAAAGACATCATCGCAAGTCTTGAAAACTAAAGAATCCGACAAAAACTTAAACCAACACTCGATATGAAAGTAATGAAATTCGGTGGCACAAGTGTAGGCTCTCCTGAGAGAATGCAGAGTGTGTCAAAGCTGATTACAGAAAGCGGAGAACCAACATTCGTAGTTTTGTCTGCAATGTCTGGTACTACAAACTCCCTTGTTGAAATCTCAAACTACCTTTATCACAACAACCCAGAAGGAGCTCACGAGGTTATTCGCCAGCTTGAGAACAAGTATGCGAAGCACGTGGACGAGCTCTACAGCAAGGAAGAGACTAAGCAGACAGTCCGTGAGATCCTCGCTGACCGTTTCGCTTACCTTCGCTCTTTCACTAAGGGACATTTCACAAGTGCTGAAGAGAAGAAGGTCGTTGCTCAGGGTGAGATTCTTTCTACCAACATGGTGGTAAACTATCTCAAGGAGTGCGGCGTGAAGGCTGTTCTTCTTTCTGCTTTCGACTTCATGAAGACCGACAAGAACGCAGAGCCAGATATGCACTACATCATTGAGAATGTAAACCGCGTTCTCGAAGCTAACGAGGGCTATCAGATTTACATCACTCAGGGCTTTGTCTGCATGAATGCTTACGATGAGATTGATAATCTCCTCCGTGGTGGTTCTGACTATACAGCTTCTCTCATTGGTGCTGCTATCAAGGCAGAGGAGATTGTTATCTGGACAGACATCGATGGAATGCACAATAATGACCCTCGCTTCGTTGAAGGTACAGAAGCTGTTTCTCAGCTTAACTTTGAGGAAGCTGCAGAACTGGCTTATTTCGGTGCAAAGATTCTCCATCCAACATGCGTTCAGCCTGCTAAGTTCGCTGGTGTTCCTGTTCGTCTTAAGAACACAATGGATCCAGAAGCTCCAGGCACAATCATCAATAATGACCTTCAGCGCGGCAAGATCAAGGCTGTGGCTGCAAAGGATAATATCACAGCCATCAAGATCAAGAGTAGCCGTATGCTCCTTGCTTCTGGGTTCCTCCGCAAGGTCTTCGAGACTTTCGAGCGTTACAACACGCCGATTGACATGATTACAACGAGCGAAGTTGGCGTTTCTATGAGCATTGACAACAATACAAACCTTGGTAAGATTGTTGACGAACTCAAGAAGTACGGCACAGTAACCGTTGACGCAAACATGTGTATCATCTGCGTTGTAGGTGACCTTGAGTGGAACAATGTAGGCTTCGAGACTCTCGCTACAGATGCCATGAAGGACATCCCTGTTCGCATGGTTTCTTACGGAGGCTCTAACTTCAACATCTCATTCCTTATCCAGGAGGTTGACAAGAAGCGTGCTCTCCAGAATCTTAGCGCTACTCTCTTCGCAAAATAATCTACCGTGCCCGAGGTTAACCTCGGGCCCCATAAGTAAGATATCAGACTATTCCCGGCGGTTATCCGCCGGGCTTCCCCAACACAAAACAAAACACAAAACTATGACCCTCCCAATCCAAAAACTCGAACAGATAGAAACGCCGTTCTATCTCTATGATACAGATCTTCTCCGTAAGACTCTCGACACAATCAATGAAGAAGCAGGCAAATATAAGAACTTCTGCGTTCACTACGCTGTAAAGGCAAATGCTAATACAAAGGTTCTCGGCATTATTGCACAAGTAGGTCTTGGTGCTGACTGCGTAAGCGGCGGCGAAATCATGGCTGCCGTAGCGGCAGGTTTCCCTGAAGACAAGATTGTCTATGCTGGCGTAGGCAAGAGCGACTGGGAGATTGAACTCGGTCTTAATGTCGGAATTTCTTGCTTCAATGTAGAAAGCGTGGCAGAGCTTGAAGTTATCAACGAGATTGCTGAGCAGCTTGGCGAAGTAGCAACGGTTGCTTTCCGCATCAATCCTGAGGTAGGCGCTCACACTCATGCCAACATCACAACAGGTCTCGCAGAGAATAAGTTCGGCATCGCTATGCGTGACATGATTCCTACTATCAAGAAGGCGCAGGAGATGAAGAACGTAAAGTTCACTGGTCTTCACTTCCACATCGGTTCACAGATTCTTGAGATGGATGATTTCAAGGCTCTCTGCGAGCGTATCAACGAACTCCAGGATCAGCTTGAGGCTGAAGGAATCACGGTTCAGAGCATCAATGTTGGTGGAGGTCTTGGTATTGATTATCAGAATCCAGACGAAAACCCTATTCCAAACTTCAAGGACTTCTTCGCAGCATACGCAGAAGGTCTGAAGCTTCGCGAGGGTCAGACTCTCCACTTCGAGCTCGGTCGCGCTGTCGTTGCCCAGATGGGTTCTCTTATCACGCGAACATTATATATAAAGGAAGGCGTGGCAAAGAAGTTCCTCATCGTTGATGCCGGAATGACAGACCTTATCCGTCCTGCTCTCTACGACGCTTATCACAAGATAGAGAATATCTCAAGCGATGAACCAGAAGAAGCTTACGACGTAGTAGGTCCTATCTGCGAGTCGAGCGATGTCTTCGGAAAAGACATCATGGTCAACAAGACAAAGCGTCACGACCTTATCGCTCTTCGCTCTGCCGGAGCTTATGGCGAAATCATGGCTTCACGATACAACTGCCGTCAGCTTCCAAAGGGCTGGACAACAGAAGAACTTTAATATATATATGCTAAATACAACATCCATAATCCTCATAATCGTAAGCGTAGCGATAGCTGTCCTGCTGTCGCTATGCTCTGCCTATTTCAGACGTTTGCGCAAGGCTCGTCCTTACAATGGCAGCGAAGGCGTGCAGATGCCTCCGATAAGCGTGATTGTTTCGGCTTTTGACCATCCGGAATTAGCCGTTCTTAAGTTGGCATCGTTCCTTAATCAGGAGTATGATGGCGACTATGAGGTTGTGCTTGTTGTTGATAATGAGACTATTAAGGCCGACAGCTGGAAGTATGAGCTGGAGAGTCTGCCTAACCTTCATAGGCTGAAGACAACCTACGTTCCAGATTCTTCCCACTATGTCGGACTGCAGAAACTTGCCGTAACCCTTGGTGTTAAGGCGGCAAGTTTTGATTGGGTTATGCTCACCGACTGCCACACAGAGCCTAATTCCCGTAACTGGCTGAACACGATGGCTCGCAACTGCTTCGGAAAGGATGTTGTGATAGGATATACAACCGTTGCTCATGAGAAATTCTCCGTAGGCAAGCAGGAATCCATCGTGTCAGATTACCGCAAGCCGTTCTTCAGCAAGAAGGAGAAACGCTTTGACGATTTCCAACGTTTTGAGCGTCACTTATGGCAGCTCTACTGTCTTCGCCAGGCAGAAAACGACATTCCGTACAGCGTGGCTGGCGGAAACCTCATGTTCAAGAAGTCTATGTTCATGAAGGGAAGAGGTTATCAGGGCAACCTGAAGTTCACATTCGGCGAGTATGAATTCCTCGTCAACACCTATGCAACAAAGGATAATGTTGCTGTAGAAACCCATCCTGATGCCTGGTGCTCAAGGGATAAGTTCTCCAAGCATGAGTTCGTTCTCTACCATCGTTGCTTCCAAGAAACAAGAAAGCATCTGCTGAGGAAGTGGAAACACCGTGCCATCGTCGCTCTTGATCAGGCTGTGCTCCATCTCTCCTTCCCTGCAGCCTTTGCCGTGATGCTCTATTCGCTCCTCAATTCGCTGTGGATCTCAGCAGGCGTGGCACCAGCGATGCTCTTCGTAGGACTTGCCGTTCGCGAATGGCTTGTGCGGAAATCCTACCGCAGATTCCGCATCAACCTGACAACAAAACTCACAACACACTTCGAACTCTACCTCCTTTGGCAGCACATCTTCTATAAGATAGACTACCTTAAGGCAGACAAGTCTGAGTTCATAAGCCATAAGTATTAAAATTGAAAGTTCTCCATTACATAGACGAATTTCACCCTATTCGCCTGCCTAAGGAATACTTTGAGATTCTGGCTCGCGAGGCGGGAGATGACTATGAGGTTCATCTTCTCATGCCGAAGCCCGACGTGGAGGTTAAGATAGAAGGAGTTCACATACACTATCTGTCTTACTTCACATGGATGCGCTGGCGTAACCTTCGTCGTTTCCAGAAGGTCATGGATGAGGTGAATCCTGATATATTGAACATACATTCCTGCTGGTCACGGCTGATGATGAACATCGTGGAGTGGAACGAGAAGTATTACAAACGACCGCTCGTGCTCTCTACACATAAGCTTCTCATGCCTTGGCATACCACTGCCAGATTGAAGCGACGCTTGCAGCTGAAGCTCTACCAGAATCGCATCATAGAACAAGCTGATGTCATCCTCGTCGATACACCTCAGGAAACAAACATACAGACAAACAAGCATATTGTAACCATTCCGAATGCTGTTTATTCCAACAGCTGTACGGAGGACGAGATGCGTAAGGAATATTCATATATTCATGCTGCTCTCTCAAACAGCAAGCCTTATCTGTTCATGTCTGACGAAGAGCGCAGACAGGAGTCCATGCTCCTTCGTGAGGCTGTCATGCATAAGCAGCACATGGGAGAACGGATGGGTAGCGACGACGAACTGAACGAGTCCTATCGCAAGATTATCCTCCATGCTCAGTATGAAGGCACGCTTAATATGCTCTTGCCGTTCCTCCCTGCTGGAGCAAAGGAATATGCTGACAGTACGCCACATTATATCTATAACAGCAAGAAGAATATAGACCCGCTGCTCTCGTTGAAGACTCTCTCCCGTAAGTCGCTCATCGCTTCTGTCGGAAAGGAAGAACATGCTACGGAGGCAGACCTGAAGATCGTGAAACTGCTTGTCAACGTGAGGTATGAGATTGTCCATAACACAATCTCTCAGCGCCATCTCGTTGAGCTTTACCGTGAGCTGAAGATGACGGATTATGACGAAGATACTCTTAACGTCATTCTCCTGCGTATGGGAATCTACCAGGACACAGCGCGACTCATGCAGCTCCTTAAAGACTTCTACTTGCTGGAAGAAGGTTTCATGCCGATGCCTCCGTTAGACGATAAAGTAACCAAAAACATTAAAGACAAACTCCTGCTCTGGCAGGTGCAGGCTTGATCTTAGGTCGTAAGCCCTAATATGTACAAAAAAGAAGTCCCAGTGTCACGAGCGTCAGCTCGTGAGATATAACAACAAATGAAAGAAAGAATCGAAACCGATATGCGCTACATGCAGCTGCTTGCCCGCTCGTTTCCTACGGTAGCTGCAGCCAGCACTGAGATAATCAACCTCAGTGCAATACTCAACTTGCCTAAAGGCACGGAGCATTTCCTTGCCGACCTTCACGGCGAGCATCAGGCCTTCATGCATGTGCTGAAGAACGCTTCCGGAAATATCAAGCGAAAGGTGAACGAGATTTTCGGAAACACACTCCGCGAAGCTGAGAAACGAGAGCTTTGCACGCTGATATACTACCCTGCTGAGAAGCTTGAGATTGTACGCACAGAAGAGGAAGACTTCGACGATTGGTGTCATGTCACACTTCATCAGCTCGTACAGGTTCTCATTGAAGTTTCAAGCAAATATACGCGCTCTAAGGTTCGTAAATCACTTCCAGAAGACTTCTCTTACATCATCCAGGAACTCCTTCACGAGCGCACAAACGATGAAGACAAGACGGCATACGTGAAGATGATTATCGACACGATCATTTCCACTGGTCGTGCTTCTGATTTTATCATCGCCATGTCGAATGTCATTCAGCGCCTCTCCATCGATTCGCTCCACATCCTTGGCGACATCTTCGACCGAGGTTCCGGCGCACATCTCATTCTTGATTATCTCAAGCATTACCACAACTGGGACATCCAGTGGGGCAATCACGATATTCTCTGGATGGGAGCCTCTGCTGGCAACGATGCTTGCATCTGTAATGTAATCCGTCTTTCGCTCCGTTATGCCAACCTCATCACTCTCGAAGACGGCTACGGAATAAACCTCGTGCCACTTGCAACCTTCGCTCTCGAGACTTACGGCGATGATCCTTGCACAGAGTTCATGCCTATTACTGACGACAAGAAGAAGGCGCAGTTTGACGATAAGACTGTCCGACTCACTGCCATGATGCACAAGGCTATAAGCATCATCCAGTTCAAGGTTGAAGCACAGATAGCAGCTCGCCACCCTGAATGGGAAATGGCAGACCGCGACCTTCTCTCTGCTCTCAACTTCGAGAAGAAGACTTGCACAATCAACGGCAAGGAATACGAGATGAACTCGTTTAATTTCCCAACTGTTGACCCTACTGATCCTACAGCTCTCACAAAGGAAGAGAAGGCACTTATGAAGAGTCTTCACCACTCTTTCCGCGTTTGCGAGAAGCTCCAAAAGCACACGCGAATGATTCTTTCCCACGGTTGCATGTACAGCATCTTCAACAACAACCTCCTCTACCACGCAGCTATTCCTTTGAATGCCGATGGCTCGTTGAAGGAAGTGTTGTTGCCAGACGGAAAGTCATACATTGGAAAGGAGTTGCTTCATCAGACAGGAATGATCATTCGTGCAGCCTTCACGAACGATACTCCAAAGGCTGTTAAGCAGAACTACACCGACTACTTCCTATACCTCTGGTGTGGTAAGGATTCCACGCTGTTCAACAAGAGCAAGATGGCAACATTCGAGCGTTACTTCATCAGCGACAAGGACACTTGGAAAGAAGACAAAGGCCATTACTTCACGCTCCGCAACAATAAGGAAGTCTGCATAAACATTCTTGATGCTTTTGGCGTAACAGGCAAGAACCGCCACATCATAAACGGCCATGTACCAGTTCACGTCAACAAAGGCGAAAATCCTGTCAAGGCAGACGGCATGCTGATGGTCATCGCCGGCGGCTTCTCTGAACCATACCACAAGGAGACAGGCATTGCCGGCTACACTCTCGTCTATCACTCCCGCGGCTTTGAACTCGTTCAGCACGAAGCCTTCACATCCACAGAAGATGCCGTGGCTCGCGGAACAGACATCAAGTCCATGCGACAAATCGTGGAAATGACTGGCAAGCGACTTCTCGTAGCCGATACAGACCTCGGCCAAGAGCTTAAGCAGCAGATAGAAGACCTCAAGGCACTTCTCTATGCTTATCGTCACGGATTGATAAAGGAGAGGTAAAGTTCACCCGCAATGGAAACGACGCCCCATGTCGTTAAACCGCCGCAAAAACAAATTACGCTCTTTAAAGAAGCCATGGGGCTTCTTTTCCACTGCAATGGAAACGACGCCTTTCCTAACATTACTCGAAAATTGTAAATAATAAAATTGTAAAATATACTTGACCTTAACCCCCAGTTAGCAAGACTAATTTAAGGTCCTCCCCCATTAGGGGGGAGTTAGAGGGGGGCTCCTATGTTAACACTCAAACAAATCAACGAAGAAACAGACCGCGTCATTACCGGTCTTGAAAAGAAGCACTTCAAGGGTGCTAAGGAAGCTATTGAAAATGTACAGGCCATCGACCGCCAGCGTCGTGAGGCTCAGCAGGCTCTTGACGCTAACAAGCAGGAGGCAAACCAGCTTGCAAAGCAGATTGGCATGCTCATGAAGAATGGTCAGAAGGAAGAAGCTGAAGCTACTAAGGCTAAGGTTGCCGCCCTCAAAGAGGCTGCTAAGGAACTTCAGGAGAAGCAGGATCAGGCTGAGAAAGACCTTACAACAGCTCTCTGCCAGATTCCAAACATCCCTTACGACAATGTCCCTGAAGGTTCTGCCGCTGAGGACAACCGCGTTGTTAAGTCATCACTCAAGGAGTGTGACGAGAACGATACTGTTGGCAACTGGACAGTTGTTCCTGAGAATGCAGAGGCAAAGCTTCCTCACTGGGAGTTGGCTAAGAAATACAACCTCATCGACTTCGACCTCGGTGTAAAGATCACAGGTGCTGGTTTCCCTGTCTATACAGGCAAGGGCGCTCAGCTTCAGCGCGCACTCATCAATTTCTTCCTTGCAGAGGCTAACAAGGCTGGTTACACAGAGATTATGCCACCAACAGTTGTAAACGCTGCTTCTGGCTACGGCACTGGTCAGCTTCCAGACAAGGAAGGTCAGATGTACCACTGCGAGCTCGACGACTTCTATCTCATCCCAACAGCCGAGGTTCCAGTAACAAACATCTATCGCGATGTTATCCTCGACGAGAAGGACCTTCCAATCAAGAACTGCGCTTACACTCAGTGTTTCCGTCGTGAGGCCGGCTCTTACGGTAAGGACGTTCGCGGTCTTAACCGTCTCCACGAGTTCTCTAAGATTGAGATTGTTCGCATCGATACTCCAGAGCACTCTCAGGAAAGCCACAAGGAGATGCTCGCTCACGTAGAAGGTCTTCTCCAGAAGCTTGAACTTCCATATCGTATTCTCCTTCTCTGTGGTGGCGATCAGAGCTTCACATCAGCTATCTGCTACGACTTTGAGGTTTACTCAGAGGCACAGGGTCGCTGGCTTGAGGTTTCTTCAGTCTCTAACTTCGACACATACCAGGCTAACCGTCTTAAGTGTCGTTACCGCAAGGCTGACTCAAAGAAGCCAGAGCTTTGCCACACGCTCAACGGCTCAGCCCTCGCTCTCCCTCGTATCGTAGCTACACTTCTTGAGAACAACCAGACTCCAGAAGGCATCCGCGTGCCAAAGGCACTCGTTCCTTATCTCGGTTACGATATTATCGACTAATAACAAAAACATCCCCATATTCGTCGGAGTATGGGGATGTTTTCTTATTGTCTCATACATTTGATGGCAAAGATTATGTTGAAGAATAAATTTCTTTTAGCTCTCTACCTACTTTGTTCTATCGTATGTACAGGGTGCGATGTGGTAGAAGAAGACGGCAAATGGGATCCAATTCAGATTACTGTAAATGGTGATCGATGCAAGTCATCTACATACAAAGTGTCTGCTGATGGAGGTGTTTACAAGATTTATTCCAAAAACTATGGGGAACTGTGGTTGATTGCTGTTACAGAAAATAGCAATAGAGTTTGGCCAGAAGACAATGATTGGAGTAATTACAAAAGTATTCATCTGACAAAGGAATGGTATGAAATACAATATGATATTAACGGTAATATTGTAGTAAGTATCAATGCCAAAGAAAAATCAAGTGCTTCCAGAGAGTTGACGTTTAAGGTTGAGTGCGGAGATGCCTTTGGTTCCATCACTTTATTCCAAGAATAATCTTCAATGAAATGTGAAATAATAAAATTATGATGTATGAAATCTCTTTTGATTAAAGACACTACCGTCAGCGAGCGAGCTCAGATTGTTCGTGAAGCACTCGGAGCAGATAGCGACTGCGAGGGCATCGACCTCTCAGACATGTATGATGACTATATTTACGGTCTCAAAGAACTTGCAGACATTAACCGTGAATTTAGTGAAAAGAATGCAGGAAGTGTGGTAGCAGGTGAATTGAATAAACCATCTGGCTGTGCACTACATTAAGCCATGTGTTTTGAAGAACATAGAAGGCAGAACTAATGTGCAATCTTTTATGAGAGGCTTTACCTAACTTTACAAACAGGTGAAGCCTTTGATTTTTTCCTAAGGATTACACTTCGTATTCCTAAGGATTACGCTTCGTATTCCTATGGGTAATTCGCTTACAGCTTTTTTTCGCCAATTTGTGGCGTTAACCTGTTATTATGATTTAGCCTTCCTTTTTAGCTGCAACAAGCAGGCACCGGCGAATGCGACGATGACGAGGGTGTTGAGGAAGAGGCGGAGTAGGAGAGGGAGGTTCTCGTTGAAGTATGATATTGCGTAATAGCCAGCTACTGTAAGGAGGACATAAAGGAAAATGGTCTTCAACTGATAGTTGATTGGGAAGTATTTCTGACCTAAGATGTATGACATTACCATACATATGCCATAACCGGCAACAGCGCCCCAAGCACATGCCATATAGCTGTATTCAGGAACGAAGATAATGTTGATGGCGAGAAGCACAACGCAACCAGTGATTGAGATTATTGCTCCCCAAATGGTCTTGTCTGTCAGTTTGTACCATATAGAGAGATTGAACGAAATGCCCATCATGATCTCTGCTATCATCACTATCGGCACAACCTTCAAGCCTTCCCAATAGCCTTCGTCTTGAATAAGGAATATCTTCAGAAGATCCATATAGCCCATTACCATAAGGAACGCAAGGAGGGTGAAGAGGATGAAGTATTTCATGGCTTCGGAATACATCACCTTCTGGTCCTTATCCTTGTTTCCGGCAAACACGAACGGCTCGTAGGCGTAGCGGAAAGCCTGAGTGATCATAGCCATGATCATCGCTATCTTCACGCAAGCGCCATAAACGCCAAGTTGTACCTTTGCATCACTGCCTGGGTAGATGTTGAGGAAGAACATCTTGTCGGCAGCCTGATTGAGGATGCCCGCAACACCAAGTACGAGTATCGGCCATGCGTAACTTAACATGCTCTTAACCAAGGTCTTGTCAAACGTGCCTTTTAATCCGTCGCGGAATTCTTTCCATAGGGTGAAAGTGATAGCTGTCGTACACATGATGTTTGCCAAGAAGGCATAGCCGGCAGTTGTTTCATTCATCACCTTATAGAAGAGCAGGTTGAAGATGATGCTGAGGGCGATGAAGAGCAGTTTCAGTGACGCAAACTTCACAGCCTTCTTCTGATAACGAAGATAAGCGAAAAGTATGGCCTGGAAAGCATCTTGGGCAATGACGATAGCCATCATGCCAACGTACGACGGATGATCGGCATAGCCCATCAAACTGCTTATCGGATTAAGGAAAAGGAATACGAGCAGCACGAAGAGGATGCACGTGGAGCCTACCATCGTCAAGACCGTCTTATAGACATTCTGCGGATTATGCTCTTCCTTATTAATGTAACGGAAGAAGGTGGTCTCCATGCCGTATGTTAGTATGACGAAAAGCAGGGCAGTATATGAGTATATATTTGTTATAATGCCGTACTCGCCACCATCGCGTGGCATAGCGGCTGTATGGACTATGACAAGCAGATAGTTGAGGAAACGGCCGACAATGCTGCTCAAGCCGTAAATTGCTGTATCTTTGACAAGTGATTTTAGTGATGCCATCTTTGAGAGATAAAATGAAAAATTAAAAATGAAAAATGATTGTCCTCGCCCTACAATCGGTCTATAGCCTCTTGGACAATATCTCTGCCTTTCCGCGTCTTACTGCGATGGTATGTTCGAAGTGAGCGGCAGGCTGACGGTCTTTTGTGTGAATAGCCCAATGGTCTTTTGCGTTGAGGAATATCTCGCGACGTCCCATTGTAATCATCGGTTCTATTGCAATGCACATTCCTTCTTGCAGCATAATGCCGGTGTGCTTCTTGCCGTAGTTATCTACTTGCGGGTCTTCGTGCATCTTCTTTCCAATGCCGTGTCCCGTGAGTTCGCGGACAATGCCATAGCCGCGCTTCTCGCAGTAATGCTGTATGCAATGACCGATGTCGCCAAGACGTGTGCCAACCACAGCGATGTTTATGGCTTCGTACAGTGCCTCCTCCGTGGTTTTAAGCAAGGCCTTCACATCGTCAGAAACCTCGCCCACGCAGTATGTGTAGGCGGAATCTCCGCAAAAACCGTTGAGTGTGGTTCCGCAGTCTATGGAGATGATGTCGCCCTCGCGAAGAATCTTGCTGGCAGAAGGAACGCCATGTACTACGCAGTCGTTTACGGAAGTGCAGATGCTTCCCGGAAACGGCGGCCCGTAAGGATTGGGAAATCTCTTGAAGGTAGGCACAGCACCGTGGTCGCGGATGAACTCGTCGGCTATCTTGTCCAGTTGCAGGGTGCTGATGCCCGGCTTTATCCATCTGCCGAGTTCTGTGAGCGTCATGCCAACCAGCTTGTTGGCTTCACGCATCAGTTCTATTTCATCTTCTGTTTTTAAGTAAATATCCATGATTTGGAAGGTGTGTAACATTCGGTAGCTATGTGTCAGCTCCGAAAACGCTGCAAAGGTACGACTTAATTGTCAAACTTTTTATTATTCCGCTGAACGATTGGCAGTTAGTTGAGAATTATTAACTAATGTTATGAAAAACGGGAATTGTTTGCATATTATTAATAAATGTTGTAAATTTGCAGCGAATTTTATCGATTCGTGTCTCTCTGACGTTGGAAATCAAAAAATAAAACATAAATGAAAGAATTAGAACTCAAGTACGGATGTAATCCGAACCAGAAGCCTTCACGCATCTTTATGCAGGAAGGAGAACTCCCAATCGAGGTGCTTAACGGCCGTCCTGGCTACATTAACTTCCTCGACGCTTTCAACTCTTGGCAGCTTGTCAAGGAACTCAAGGCTGCAACAGGTATGCCAGCAGCTGCAAGTTTCAAGCATGTTTCTCCTGCCGGTGCAGCAGTAGGTTTGCCACTCTCTGACACTCTCAAGCAGATTTACTTCGTTGACGGCATTGATATCGACGACTCTCCAATCGCTTGCGCCTATGCTCGTGCTCGCGGTGCTGACCGTATGTCAAGCTACGGTGACTTCATCGCACTCTCTGACACTTGCGACAAGGCTACAGCTCTTCTCATCAAGCGTGAGGTTTCAGACGGCGTTATCGCTCCTGACTATACAGAAGAGGCTCTTCAGATTCTCCGCGAGAAGCGTAAGGGTACTTACAACGTAATAAAGATAGATCCAGCTTACAAGCCAGCTCCAGTAGAGACAAAGCAGTGTTATGGCATCACTTTCGAGCAGGGTCGCAACGAGATCGACCTCTCAGACCCAGCACTCTTTGAGAATATGCCTACACAGAACAAGACTTTCTCTGACGAGGCAAAGCGCGACCTCATGATAGCACTTATCACATTGAAATATACTCAGTCAAACTCTGTATGCTATGTTAAGGACGGTCAGGCTATCGGTATCGGTGCTGGTCAGCAGAGCCGCATCCACTGTACACGCCTCGCTGGTAACAAGGCTGACATCTGGTGGCTCCGTCAGCATCCGAAGGTGATGAACCTCCCTTGGGTAGAGAAGATCCGTCGTGCTGATCGTGATAATACTATCGACATCTACATCTCTGACGACTATGAGGACGTGCTTGCAGAAGGCACATGGCAGATGTTCTTCACAGAGAAGCCAGAGCCTCTCACTCGTGAGGAGAAGAAGGAATGGATTGCAAAGAACACAGATGTAGCTCTCGGTTCAGACGCATTCTTCCCATTCGGCGACAATATTGAGCGCGCTCACAAGAGTGGTGTGACTGTTATCGCTCAGGCTGGTGGTTCTGTTCGTGACGATAATGTTATTGAGACTTGCGACAAGTACGGCATAGCAATGGCGTTTACTGGTGTGCGTCTTTTCCACCACTAAAAAGCCTTTTGCTTACTGGTTGCAATAAGTTTTTACTTAATCTTAATTAAGAAATTGAATATCAGCGGTGTTTTATGTCGCTGATATTCACTTTGTTTTGGGAAAATATACTAATTTTGCACCGAAATTTGCGCATGGTCGAGAAGATTGTGCTTCATAATTGTGTCATTCAGTAGAATATACATTAATATATTATAAATACTTTTCTATGGCAAAACAATCTGCTATTGAGATCGATGGAACAGTTGTAGAAGCGTTGTCAAACGCGAAGTTTAAGGTAGAGCTTGAAAACGGTTGTCCGATAACTGCTACCATTTCAGGCAAGATGCGTATGCATTATATCCGAATACTTCCGGGCGACAAGGTTAAGGTAGAGATGTCACCATACGACTTGACACAGGGAAGAATAAGCTTCAGATACAAATAATTCAAACCAATTATAAAATCTCTTATGAAAACAAGAGCATCTGTTAAACCACGTACTGCTGACTGCAAGCTGGTTCGCCGCGGAGGTCGTCTGTACGTAATCAACAAGAAGAACCCTAAGTACAAGCAGCGTCAGGGTTAATCTTGAAACCATTTTTTTTTAATCTCTTTTTTATTTAATCATTAACTAACAACATGGCAATAAGAATTGTTGGAGTAGATTTGCCCCAGAATAAGCGTGGCGAAATCGCATTGACTTATATCTACGGTATAGGTCGAAGTAGTTCAGCAAAGATATTGGATAAAGCCGGCGTTAACCGCGACACTAAGGTGTGCGACTGGACTGACGACGAGGCTGCTAAGATCCGTGAAATTATCGGCGCTGAATTCAAGGTTGAAGGTGATCTCCGTTCAGAGATCCAAATGAATATCAAGCGACTGATGGATATTGGTTGCTATCGTGGAGTTCGTCATCGTAACGGTCTTCCTGTTCGCGGTCAGAGCACTAAGAACAATGCTCGTACTCGTAAGGGTAGAAAGAAGACAGTTGCTAATAAGAAGAAGGCTACTAAATAATAATTGAGTCATGGCAAAGAAAACTACTACAAAGAAAAGAAATGTCAAAGTTGACGCTATTGGACAGCTTCATGTTCACAGCTCATTCAACAATGTAATTGTATCTTTGGCAAACAGCGAGGGTCAGGTTATTTCTTGGTCTTCAGCAGGTAAGATGGGATTCCGTGGCTCTAAGAAGAACACTCCTTACGCAGCTCAGATGGCAGCAGAGGATTGTGCAAAGGTAGCTTTTGACCTCGGTCTCCGCAAGGTTAAGGCATACGTAAAGGGCCCAGGTA
Source organism: Prevotella sp. (assembly GCA_045600885.1). Taxonomy (GTDB): domain Bacteria; phylum Bacteroidota; class Bacteroidia; order Bacteroidales; family Bacteroidaceae; genus Prevotella. The sequence continues at coordinate 16,073 of JAZRYU010000138.1, read as the reverse complement.
ACGGACGTGAGTCTGCAATCCGTGCATGCCACTCATGTGGTATCGAAGTTATGGAGATCGTTGACGTTACTCCACTTCCACACAACGGATGCCGCCCTCCAAAGCGTCGTAAGGTCTAAGAATTCACATTCATTCATTATTTATATACCGCATGTTAACCCCGCATGCGGTACTCCTTCTCTCTTTAGCAGAGGGAGTTAGTATGGGGAATCTTTTATGGCAAGATATACAGGTCCAAAATCAAGAATCGACCGCCGCTTCGGTGAGGCTATCCTCGGTTCTGAAAAAGTTTTGTCTAAGCGTAACTTCGCGCCTGGACAGCATGGCAATAATCGTCGTCGTAAGATGTCTGAGTATGGTGTCATGTTGGCAGAGAAGCAGAAAGCCAAGTACACTTATGGTGTACTCGAGCGCCAGTTCCGTAACCTCTTCGAGAAGGCTGCAAAGTCTGACGGTATCACTGGTGAGGTGCTCCTTCAGCTCCTCGAGAGCCGCCTTGACAATGTTGTTTACCGTCTTGGTATCGCTCCTACTCGTCGTGCAGCTCGTCAGCTTGTAAACCACAAGCACATCGTAGTTGACGGACAGGTTGTTAACATTCCTTCTTATTCAGTAAAGCCTGGTCAGGTTATCGGTGTTCGTGAGAAGTCTAAGAGCCTCGAGGTTATCGAGGGTTCACTCGCAGGCAAGGCACACGCAAATACTCCTTGGCTTGAGTGGGATGAGCAGACAAAGAGCGGTAAGTTCCTTCACCGTCCTGAGCGTTCTGACATCAGCGAGAACATCAAGGAACAGTTAATCGTAGAATTGTACTCTAAATAATCATTGAACTAATGGCGATATTAGCATTTCAAAAACCTGACAAAGTCGTAATGTTGGAGGCTAACGATAAGGTCGGAAAGTTTGAGTTCCGTCCTCTTGAGCCTGGCTTTGGTGTTACCGTAGGTAACGCATTGCGACGCATTCTTCTCTCATCTCTCGAGGGTTTCGCTATCAACACTGTCAAGATTGAAGGTGTTGAGCACGAGTTCGCCTCAGTTGTAGGTGTACGAGAGGATGTCACCAACATTATCTTGAACCTCAAGCAAGTGAGATTCAAGCAAATCGTAGAAGAATTCGAGAACGAGAAAGTTAGTGTGACTGTCGAGAACACTACTGAGTTCAAGGCTGGCGACATCAACAAGTACCTGACTGGATTTGAAGTGTTAAACCCTGAATTGGTGATTTGTCATTTAGATTCAAAGGCATCGCTGCAGATTGACCTCACGATCAACAAGGGACGTGGTTACGTGCCTGCTGATGAAAACCGTGAATACTGTACGGATGTAAATGTACTTCCTATCGATTCTATTTACACCCCAATCCGTAATGTTAAATATAGCGTTGAGCCTTACCGCGTAGAGCAGAAGACTGACTACGATAAGCTCAACCTCGAAGTAACTACGGACGGTTCCATTAGTCCTAAGGACGCCATCAAGGAAGCTGCTAAGATTCTTATCTATCACTTCATGCTCTTCTCTGATGAAAAGATTACTCTTGAGAACATTGACACTGATATCAATCAGGAGTTCGACGAGGAAATCCTTCACATGCGTCAGCTGCTTAAGACTCGCCTCGTAGATATGAACCTCTCTGTTCGTGCACTCAACTGCCTCAAGGCTGCTGATGTTGACACTCTCGGAGACCTCGTTCAGTACAACAAGGCTGATCTCCTTAAGTTCCGCAACTTCGGTAAGAAATCGCTCTCAGAGCTTGATGATTTGCTCGAGAGTCTGAATCTTTCTTTTGGAACTGACATTTCAGTTTACAAACTGTAAAAACAAAAAACAAAAATGAGACATAATAAGAAATTCAACCACCTCAGTCGTACTGCTTCTCACAGAAGCGCTATGCTCTCTAACATGGCGATCTCTCTGATCTTGAGCGAGCACAAAAGAATCACTACGACTGTAGCTAAGGCTAAGGAACTCAAGAAGTTCATCGAGCCACTCATCACACGCGCTAAGAATGATACAACTACTAACCGTCGTGTTGTTTTCCGTTACCTCCAGAACAAGGCTGCTGTTACAGAGCTTTTCGGTAAGAAGGCACAGGACGAGGCTGGTAACACAATCCTCGTTGACGGTATCGCACAGAAGGTAGGCAACCGCCCAGGTGGTTACACTCGTATCATCAAGCTCGGTTTCCGTAAGGGTGATGCTGCTGATATCTGCTTCATCGAACTCGTTGACTTCGACGAGAACATGGCTAAGACTCCTAAGGCAGCTGCTAAGAAGACTCGTCGTAGCCGCGGCGGTAAGAAGGCAGAAACTGCTGAGGTTGCTGTAGAGGCTACTGAAGCACCAGCAGAGGCATAAGCCGACGCATAAAGTGGTTTTACATAGCTTGATTTTTAATCATTCTATAAGAAAAGACTCCATTTCTTCACGGAAATGGAGTTTTTTTTGATTGTTTCTTTTGAATTTAAACGATTTTTCTTTTGATATTCAAGGATTATTTGTAACTTTGCTGCTGTTTAGGACGATAATTCATTTCTAACTCTATGAAAAAAACACTATTTTCATTGGCATTCGCAGCGACAACTCTCTGCGCATCTGCTCAGGAAACAGAGATAAGACTCAACCAGGTAGGCTACTTTCCACATCAGGAGAAGGTGGCTATTGTGGAATGTGTAAAACCACTTAAGCGATTTTCCGTTACCGACGAAAACGGAAAGAAGGTGCTGAAAGGATTCCCTTCCGGTTCTGCTACTTCCAGCTTTTCGGCAGACAAGAGCTATCGCATAGATATGTCCTCTATAACGAAGCCTGGAGTCTATACTTTGGAAATCAATAAGACAAAAGCTACTTTCGTAATCAAGAAAGATGCTCTTGAAGATCTTTGTAAAGCTGGACTGAAGGCTTTCTACTATCAGCGTTCTGGAATGCCTATTGAAGCTAAGTATGCAGGACAATGGAGTCGTCCAGCCTGGCATTTTGATACGGAAGTGCTGGTGCATCCTTCAGCTGCAACCAAATCTCGTCCGGCTGGAACAAAGATCTCTTCTCCAAGAGGATGGTATGACGCTGGCGATTATAACAAGTATATTGTAAACTCAGCTTTTGCCATTGGACAGATGCTTAATATCTATCCTCTGACAGAGGAGTATCTGCGTAATCTTGAGATTAATATTCCAGAGTCGGGAAATTATGTACCGGATTTCCTCAATGAGCTTTATTATAATCTTGAATGGATGCTTACCATGCAGGATGAAGACGGTGGACTCTATCATAAACTGACTACTCCGAACTTTGAAGGATTCGTTATGCCTAAGGAGTGCCATCAGACTCGATATGTAGTACAGAAGACCACTTGTGCTTCACTCGACTTTGCTGCTTGTATGGCTATGGCATCACGTTTCTACGCACCTTATGAGCGTCAGTTCCCTGGTTTCTCAAAGGCAGCGCTTGAGGCTGCAAAGAAGGCTTATATATGGGCTTTGAAGAATCCTAATGTGTATTATCGTCAGAATGAACTTAACAAGAAATATACTCCGCAGATTAATACTGGAACATACGGCGACGAAAATGCTCGCGACGAGTTCTTCTGGGCTTCTGTAGAACTCTATCTTGCTACGGGAAACGAAGTTTATATGCAGGAGATAGAGACCTATAAGCCAAAGAATGTTGTCGTTCCTGTATGGGGTGAGGTTAGTGCGCTCGGACTTACCTCATGGCTGATGAACTGGAACTGTTCTACAAAGCTCCGTACTCCAGAGGTTATTCCTATGGAAGAATATGCTAAGAAGAAGATTGTTGAATGGGCAGATAACTATATTGAGAATGCCGGCAAGTCTATGTATCTCTCTCCTTTCGGCAATAAGAAGTCTGATTTCCATTGGGCAAGTATTGCAGAAGGTGCTGCTACAGAGGCTATACTTCTCCTTCAGGCATACAAGGTAACGAAGGATAAGCGCTATCTCATCAATGCTCGCAGAAATGCAGACTATATGCTCGGACGTAATCCGCTCGGCATGTGCTTTATCACAGGCTTTGGACAGAAGAGTCCGATGAATCCTCATCATCGCATCTCTGCATCTGATGACGTTAAGGAACCAGTGCCAGGACTTCTTGTCGGTGGACCTAATGCTACTGCAAACGAAGGTAAGTATTATGAGTCAGAGCAGCCTGACAAACGCTATGCTGACAATGTAGGTTCTTATACGACAAACGAGATTGCCATTAACTGGAATGCGGCACTCGTATCGCTCACAGCTGCTTTGCAGACTCTGCAGGATAATTAAGACTAAAACTCGCCATTAACAAAACAACATTATTAATTTTATGAAAAAGTTAACATTCTTTCTTTTAGCCGCAGCAGTTATAGGACTGACAGCTTGCGGCGGTATGACCCTGGGTAACTCTAACGATGTTGACTCAGATACGATTTTCAACGAAGCTGATTTAGAAGTTGCTGATGATTATGGCGCACCAGGACTTATTGGCGATTCTACCTTTGTCGGTATCATCGGTGATGGTTCTACTATGCACAACCTCGTGCTCTACAGCTATAGCGAAGAGGGCAATGACACTGTGACATTCATTATTGATGAGGACAGCGTGGATAAGACAAACTGCCACGGCATAATTGAGGGAAGTCTTTGTCAGGTGGAGTTCTCTGGCGAACTGGATAAGAAACCAAAGGTAACATACATTGAGACTCCAAAGACGTACGCAGACGCAATTGGCCGATGGACTTGTGATGATCCAGAGAATCCAGGCAAGAAGATTGGCGTTGAGCTCCGCACAAAGGGCATTGCCGTTGGAATAAACAATAAGTATCTTCCTGTGAAGGCGTGGAAGCTCTTCAATGATGAAGCAGAAGAAATTACTCTCGTCATTGATAAAGGCGATGTGGAAGAAGAGTTGAAAGCATCTATTATGGAAGGCAAAAACCTCACTATCGAGAACGATAGCAAGGTTTATGTGAAGGAGTAAATCCGGATATAATTTAGTGATTACATACAATTTGGCCTTGTTTGTAGGGCGAGGATTTCCGAGCCGTTGCGGCCGCTTAAAACCTGAATCGCGGCTCAGTAAACTTCGCCCTACATCAAGGGGACAAAAAGTATATAGTGCCCTACATTTTATGGCAACTTATTGTTCTGTTACGTCCTTTATGTCTTCTACGATGTTGTTGAGGGCATTAATTGTTCGTTTGTAGTTCCTGAAACCGATTGCAGCACCGAATATCATGCCGGCACTAATACCGTAGATTAGCATATATTCTCCTACGAAATAACTTTCAAGGCATATCCAGCCAAACCAGGCAAGACCGAGTGGAATGCCAATGAATAGCCAGTTTTGCTCAAGCTTCTTTGCTCTGGCAGCTTTCTGCATTACTTCAAGCATAGTGCCTTCCTGCATTGTGTTGCTGAGTATGTCTTTGCCGACAAACAGTGTTGCCGCTGCGCAGAAGAGCATGAAAATGATTGTGCAAATGAGGAATGGGAGTGAGTAGCCTATCTCGTAGAAAGTCCATGTTCCGAAAGTTATTATATATAAGCATGCAAACAACTCAATGATGTACATGCGCTTTACGGTAGAGACGCTACGTTTTATGGCACGATTGAGCATGTTCTCGCTTAGTATTTGCTGCTTGGATACTTTCTCGTTGAGTATCGCAAACTGCTTTTTCATCATATCAAGTTCCTGATCCATAGTATTTATTTCATGTTTTTAAGTTGTTCACGAATTCTGACTAATCTTACGCTGACGTTCTTTGCCGATATACCTACGATGGCCCCAATCTCTTCGTAACTGATGTCTTCAAGCCAAAGGAGTACGATGGCGCGGTCGAAAGGCTTCAGCTTTGATATACGGCGGTGCAGGAGGTCGATCTGCTGGGTGTCCTCATCTGTGTCAGAGAAGAGGTTGATGTCCATTTTCAGTTCAGCCTTGCTGTGCTTTTTCTTGCGATCCATGGAGATGCAAGTGTTCAGACTTACGCGGTAAATCCACGTCTTGATGTCGCTTCTGCCCTCAAACTTGTCAAACCCTTTCCAGAGATTTATCAGAACCTCCTGAAATAAGTCTGCAACCTCGTCTTGGTTGTTACTGAACATATAGCATACATTATGAATAGTGCCTTTATGTTGAGTAATTGTCTTTGAGAACAGTCTTTCTTGTTCTGTTTTTGGCATTGTTTTGTTTTTTTAGTCAATCTATTATGTTAGACGTAAGGGTGGGGGAGTTTACTACATGGAATCCGTTTTTTTTCTGAAAATTCTTTATGAACAGTATCTTGAATATACAAAAGGGATAGCACCAGATGGCACTATCCCTTTCCTGTTTTTTCTATGCGTTGAGTTTGTTTACTCTGCTTTAGGCTGGAGGTTTGTGTAAACATTCTGCACATCGTCGAAGTCTTCAAGCTTCTCAACCATCTTGTCGATAGTAGCGCGCTGCTCATCGTCGAGATCTTTGAGGTCGTTAGGGATGTAAGTGAACTCACCACCGATATCCTCAAAGCCCTTCTCCTCAAGGAATTTCTGAATCATAGCGTAGCTCTTTGGGTCACCATAGATAGTGATTGTGCCCTCTTCCTCATCCTCGTCGTATTCGTCTTCTGCGTTTACGTCAATGAGTTCAAGAACGAGTTCGTCCATGTCGAGGTCAGCAGGCTTTTTGAACGTGAACACGCACTTGTGGTCGAAAAGGAATGAGAGTGAACCAGTTGTTCCGAGTGTGCCAGAGAACTTGTTGAACACTGAGCGAACGTCACCAACTGTACGAGTTGTGTTGTCAGTGAGTGTATCAACGAAGATAGCGATTCCGTGAGGTCCGTATCCTTCGTAAGTAACTGACTTGTAGTCGCTCTGGTCCTTACCCATAGCGTTCTTGATAGCGGGCTCGATGTTGTCCTTAGGCATGTTCTCGCGCTTACAAGTAGCGATTACTGAGCGGAGTGCTGGGTTAGTGTCTGCGTCTGGACCGCCAGCCTTTACGGCGATGGCAATCTGCTTTCCAAGACGAGTAAATGTCTTTGCCATGTGGCCCCAACGCTTGAGCTTGGTGGCCTTACGATATTCAAATGCTCTTCCCATAGTTTCATTTGGCGATTGGACGATTTGATGATTTGACGATTTATCATTTGCCGATTAGGCGATTTGATGATTTGTCGATTTTTCAAATTCCAATCATTTATTTGTTAATTATTTTTATTGTTTTTTTCGAGATTATTTTTCATCGTATGAACTGACGACTGAATGATTCTTGTAAGTTCATCACATTCTTGCTGAAGAAGACTTATTCTATCTTTCGGAAAGATTTCAGTTTCTTCTATAAGTTCCAGCCAGCCTCCTGTTTCATCCAACTCTTCAAGAACCATCTTGAGTTTGTTTAGGAAATCTTTCGGTGATTTCGCTCTACAAGCAGCTCGATAATTGGCGAAGGGCGATGTGCCAGAACGAACAATTTGCTTTGCAATAGCCCACGAAGAGACTGTGTGCGGCATGCTGTCAGCCATCTTCATAATTCTTTTTGCAAAGCCCTTCAGCCTTAATATCAGATCATCAGATTGCACAGTTTCATTTGGAGATTGGACGATTTGATGATTTGTCGATTTATCAAATTCCAATCATTTTTATTAATTATTTATTATTGTTTTCTAAACTTTATCATTTGCCGATTGGACAAATCGTCTAATCATCAAATCATCCAATCGTCTAATGAATTTATCGGAGCTCTGCGTTGAGCTGCTTAGTGAGGTTCGCGATGAGCTTCTTCATGATAGCGTCAATCTGCTTGTCGCTCATGGTCTTCTCTGTGTCCTGGAGTATGAAGTTTACGGCGTAAGACTTCTTGCCTTCTGGGAGGTTCTTGCCTTCATAGACGTCGAAGAGTTCTACGCTCTTGAGGAGTTTCTTCTCTGTCTGCTTTGCAATCTGCTCAATCTGCATGAACTCAACATTCTTGTCAAGAAGGAGAGCGAGGTCACGGGAAACAGCAGGGAACTTTGATGCCTCCTTGAACTGAAGCTTAGCAGAGAGTGCAAGCTTTGTGAGAGCGTTCCAGTTGATGTCTGCGTAGAACACAGGCTGCTCAATGCCGAACTTCTTAAGCTGCTTGCCAGTGATGATTCCCATCTGAGCGATGACCTTACCGCCGCGGTTCTCTATGTTGAGAGACTTTGCGAAGATGTTGTTCTTACCTTCTTTTACGACGAGAGCACCGCCAATCTGTACGCCAAGACGTGCAAAGACGTTCTGTACGTTAGCCTTCAGCTCATAGAATGTAGCCTCTTCGTCGGCATGAGCCCAAGAGCCCTGAACGCGCTTTCCGGAAATCCAGATGCCGAGATGCTGCTCTTCCTGATAGCCACGCTGTGGGTTTTCGTCAGTCTGACGTTCCTTATTATAAGTATATGTGTTGCCGAACTCAAAGATATGGAGGTTTGGCATCTTGCGGTTTACGTTGTGAGCGATAGTCTCAAGACCACCGAAGAGCAATGTCTGACGCATGAAAGCGAGGTCATTGCTGAGAGGGTTCATGATGCGAACGCTCTGCTCAGCAGGATACTCGTTGAGCTCTGCGCCCTCATAGTAAGCAAGCTTCGTGAGCGAGTTGTTCATGATCTCGTTGAAACCAGCACCGATGAGCTGCTCAGAAACGAGGTTCTGCATCTTGTGCTTCTCGTCTTCAGCACCCTTGATAACGAGTGATGACTTGAGAGAAGTAGGAATCTCTACATTATTGTATCCGTAAATACGGAGAATGTCCTCTACGACGTCGCAAGGACGCTGAACGTCAACGCGATAAGCAGGAACCTCAAGCTTAAGACCTTCTGCTGTCTCCTCTACAAGCTTCATCTCAAGAGAAGTGACAATGCTCTTCACTGTCTCGGCAGGAATATCCTTTCCGATGAGAGAGTTTACGTAGTTGTACTTAAGGTCAACAGGGAAGTCCTTGATAGGCTCTGGATAAACATCCACGATCTCCATTGAAATCTTAGCGCCAGCGAGTTCCTTTGCCATGATGGCAGCCTGCTGAAGAGCGTAGATTGTGCCGTTTGGATCAATGCCGCGCTCGAAGCGGAAAGAAGCGTCAGTGGAAAGACCATGGCGACGAGCTGACTTGCGAATCCATGTTGGGTGGAAATAAGCCGACTCAAGAACAACGTTCTTCGTTGTGTCGTAAGTGCCGGAACCCTTGCCACCGAATACACCAGCGATACACATAGCGTCGTTCTGGTTGCAGATAGCGAGGTCGCGGTCAGAAAGCTTGTGCTCTTCGCCATCGAGAGTGACGAAAGGAGTGCCTTCCGGCATAGTCTTAACGATGATCTCATGACCGTCAACCATATCTGCATCGAAGCAATGGAGAGGCTGACCGTAAGCCATCATGATGTAGTTTGTGATGTCAACGATATTGTTGATAGGACGAAGACCGATAACATTCAAGCGGTTCTTAAGCCATTCTGGAGATTCCTTAACCTCACAGTCAGTAAGGCTGACACAAGCATAGCGCTTGCAAGCCTCATTGTTTTCGATTGTAACCTTAACAGGAAGCTCGTTATTGTCAACAACGAAAGCATCGCATGAAGGACGGTGGAGCTTAGTCTCATAGCCGTTCTGAACGAGCCAAGCGTAGAGGTCGCGAGCAACACCCCAGTGAGAGATAGCATCTGCGCGGTTTGCTGTGATGTCAACCTCGATGATGTAGTCGCTCTCAAGGTTGTAGTATTCAGCGGCAGGAGTGCCGACAACAGCGTCTTCAGGAAGAACGATGATACCATCGTGACTTGTGCCAACGCCGATTTCGTCCTCTGCGCAGATCATACCGCAGCTCTCCACGCCACGAAGCTTAGACTTCTTGATAGTGAACTCTTTGTCGCCATCGTAGAGCTTGCAACCGAGAGCAGCAACGATAACCTTCTGACCAGCTGCCACATTAGGAGCACCGCAGACAATCTGTTGTGGTTCGCCCTGGCCGAGATCTACCGTAGTGATGTGCATGTGGTCTGAGTTAGGATGAACGTCGCAGGTAAGAACCTGACCGACGTAGAGTCCTTTCAGTCCGCCTTTTATAGTCTGGACTTCTTCAACGCCGCCAACTTCAAGACCTCCAGAGGTAAGAGCTGCTGCCACCTCGTCAGGAGAGAGCGTGAAGTCAACGTAGTCTTTAAGCCATTTGTAGGAAATGTTCATATAGTAGTTTTGGTTTTTATTGTAAAACCCCGCGGAAGAACCGCGGGGAACAGTAGCTTATTTCGTCAATACTAAGGATTATTCGCCGATTGTACAGATAGAAACGCGGTTCCAGTCGTTCTCCTGGAACATGTTTCCGATACCCTGACCGCCAGCAACGATGCGGCTTGCAGGAATGCCATACTTGTTAACGAGCATATCCTTTACAGCCTTTGCACGGTCATTAGCAAGACGGATATTAACATCCTCTGGACCATCCTGTGAAGCGTAACCGTTGATAACGATTGTTGCCTCGACGTGGTTCTTGAGGTAGTTTGCGATGCGCTCAACGTTAGGCTGCTGTGAAGGCTCGATGACAGTAGAGTTTACAGCGAAGTTCACTGTGCTCTCGAGAGTCTTCTTGCCAGTGATAACCTTTGTACCCTTAGCTTCGCAGTCAGCGAGAGCATTCTTGAGGCGAGCATTCTCATTCTGAAGTTCCTCGTTCTGCTTTTCGAGGCGAGCCTTTGCGTCAGCAGCTACCTTCAGACGAGCGTTGAGAGCATTGAGAGCGCTCTGGTCCATAACAGCTACTACAGTCTGGTAGCGCTTGCCGTTGCTGCTCTTGAAGTGGTAAGTAACGCCGGCAGTAACTTCGCCGATGAGGTTTCTCTTGTCGAGCTCTGCGTTGTGGATCTCGCCGTTGTGGATGAGGTCGAATACGGCAGCTGGCTTAAGTGATACAGTCCACTCCTTCTCAGAACCGAAGTTGTAGTTGAAGTTAAGACCGAACTTAGCTGCAACAGTGTTGTAGTCCATGCCAGCATCCTTGTTGAAGATGTAGCGGTACCATCCTGCACCGGCAACAGCCTCTACGTCGAATGGATTCTTGCCGCCATTCCACTGTCCGAGGAGGTTGAGGATATTAAAGCGGTTGAGCACAGCAACAGAACAATAATCAAAGACTGTTGCACTCTTCTTTGTAACCGAACCTGCTGGAGAAGAGCTCTGCATATCACGGCACCAAGAAGAAGTGTTGATGCCCCAGTTGCTTTCAAGGGTAATACCGTAGTTAGGAGTAAACTCCTTGTTGATGCCAACACCAATCACGCCACGGCTGTTAGGGAATACTGAGAGCTTTCCGCTGAGAGGAGCAGTAGCTCCACCCTGGAGAGTGATGCTCCAGTTATCTGTAAGTTGTGTACCACTGATGGAAATGTCCTGCTGTGCATTAGCCTGAGCAGTGAAAGTCATAGCTGCAATCGCAGAGAAAAGAATCTTTTTCATATTATTTAGATTTTGCATTATGTCTATATAAAACGCCGCAAAGTTACTATTTTTTTTACTTTGCGGCAAATTATTGGCAGAAAAACGTGTGTTTATCTTGCTATTTCGTTATTTATTTCTGCTATTGATGTACTTTTTTCCGTCTTTTATTACAATTCCCAGGTGATTAGAGCTTGTTTTCTGACCCGAAATATTGTAAGTCTGAGAAGATAAAACTACGTTTTGTTCAGCATTTTTTATCGTGTTGAGCTGCTCGTCGGTAAGGAATGTCTTCAGAGTAGAAAGAGCCTTTGTGGCACGACCAGTCTGGTTGTCGAACAGTCCAGCGTTGTACCAATTGTCAGTGACGCGCTTCGTGTTCCAATCGAGCCAGTATTCATTTGACTCCATCGACCACCAGAAGAGTCCGATAACACTTTCGTGTGTTTTCAGCTTTGCAATGAGATCAGTGGCAAACTTGTTCTGTCCGTCGTCAGAGATAGGCCATGTGGCAGAGTAGTCGTAAGAGACGTCTTGTGGCTGCCAGTGGTGATAATAGCCAGTCTCTACAATCATGATTTTCTTGTTGGCGAAGTTTCGCTCTATCTGCTTGATGGCAACGTCAAGCTGCGAGAGGTCTTTGTGCCAGTATGGGTAATAGCTCAGTCCGACGATGTCGTAATCAACGCCGTCTGTCTGCATGTCGTTGTAGAAACTATACAGATAAGAAGTGTTAGGAACGCGTTCTGTGTGGAGCACGATCTTAGCGTTTGGACACTCTTCGCGGCAAGCCTTTATGGCGTTCTTCAAGAGAGAAGTGAAACGGTCGCGATTGTCGCTTTTTCCGGCATAGTAACTCTTGTATGAGCCACCCTCAGCACCCCAGAGCATACCATAGCTGATTTCGTTTCCAGTCTGAATGAAGTCAGGCGTTGCACCAGCATTGTTCAGCTTCTGGAGACAGTCTTTCGTGTAGCTGTAAATCTTAGTGTAAAGCTCTGAGTCAGAGAGAGAAAGCCAGTCTTTCGGGGTGAACTGCTTTGCCGGATCAGCCCATGAGTCAGAGTAGTGGAAATCTATCATCAGGGCAAAGCCTTTCGCCTTTATTCGCTTAGCCAGATTTACCACATAGTCAAGGTCTTGGCATACGCCTTGTCCCTTGTCAGCCTTAGACGCATTCTCCGGGTTTACGAAGAGTCTTACTCGCATGGCGTTGTGACCATTCTTTTGGAAGAACGTAAGCATGTCGCCGCAGTCTTTTCCGCTGTTGTCAAGATACTTTGCACCATGCTCCTCGTATTTGGTGAGAAGGGAAATGTCGCCGCCTACGTAGTGCTGTGCAAAGGCAGGAGAGAGTAAGGCGGACATGAGGAATGTCAGTATGAATTTTTTCATTGTTTCTTTGAGTTGGTTTTCTGTTTTCGGGATGCAAAATTAAATAAAATATTGAAAAAACGTTAATGTTTTGATTTTTTTCTCTTTTCATGCCCATTCTTTTGTGATTTAAGTATAAAAGTGTAACTTTGCATCGCAAAAAAACAAACTCCATGAAAAGAATACTATTATCAATTGCAATGTTCGGTCTTGCCACCTGCGCTATGGTTGCTCAGGATAATGCTAAGCGAGACAAGTTTATTAATGATCTCCTTCAGAAGATGACGCTTGAGGAGAAGCTCGGTCAGATGAATCTTGACGTTGCCGGTGATATTGTTACTGGTGGCACGAAGGCTTCTGCCGTTGCTGAGCGCATAAAGAAAGGCGAGCTCGGAGGAGTTTTTAATATAAAAGGTGCAAAGGAGATCCGCGAACTTCAGGAGATAGCCGTGAAGAACAGTCGTTTGGGCATTCCGCTCATCGTAGGTATGGATGTTATCCATGGCTACGAGACCATCTTCCCTATTCCGCTCGCTCTTTCCTGCTCGTGGGATATTCCTGCCATTGAAGAGAGCGCAAGGATAGCTGCCAAGGAGGCTTCGGCAGATGGCATCATGTGGACATATTCTCCTATGGTGGATATCTCCGTAGAACCTCGCTGGGGACGTGTGTCAGAAGGTAATGGCGAAGATCCTTACCTTGGTTCTGAGATTGCTCGCGCTATGGTTCGCGGTTATCAGGGCGACTTTTCCAAACCTTCAAACATCATGGCTTGCTTGAAGCATTATGCCCTTTATGGAGCTGCAGAGGCTGGTCGCGACTATAACACGGTGGATATGAGTCGCGTAAGAATGTACAATCAGTACTTCCCGCCATACAAGGCTGCCGTGGAAGAAGGCGTTGCTTCCGTGATGACTTCGTTCAACATCGTTGACGGAATACCTGCTACGGCAAATAAGTGGCTCATCGATGATGTGCTTCGCAATCAGTGGGGATTTGATAAGTTTGTTGTTACAGACTATGCTTCAATCTTCGAGATGAAGGCTCATGGCGCTGGCGATTTGCAGACGGCTTCCGTTCGTGCGCTGAAGGCTGGTACGGATATGGATATGTGTGCTCATGGCTATATTGAGACGTTGAAGAAGTCGCTCGATGAGGGAAAGGTTACGATGGCAGAGATTGACCAGGCTGTTCGTCGTATTCTTGAGGCTAAATATCTGCTCGGACTTTTTGACAATCCTTATAAATACTGCGATATGAAGAGACGTGCAAAGGATGTGTTCACTGCTGAAAACCGCAAGGCTGCAAGAGACTTGGCTGCGGAGACATTCGTTCTGCTTAAGAATGAGGGCGATGTCCTGCCGTTGAAGAAGCAGGGCAAGATTGCTCTTGTTGGTCCGCTTGCTGATACTAAAAATAATATGTCCGGCACCTGGGTTGTGGCTGCTGTCCATGAGCGTTATAATACTCTCCGCGAATCAATGACTGAAGCTCTGAAAGGCACTGGTGCAGAACTGCTCTATGCGCAAGGTTGCAATATCTGCTCTGACGAGAAGACTCAGACTGCTGCTGAGTTCGGAAAGTCTATTCCGAGAATCGATGCAAAGAAGGGTAGGGAAGAGGCTCTCGCCGTGGCTAAGCAGGCTAACGTTATCGTTTGTGCTATGGGTGAGACTGCTGATATGAGTGGCGAGAGTTCTTCGCGTGCCACTCTTGAACTGATGGACGAACAGATGAGTCTGCTCAAGGAACTCTCCCAGCTTGGCAAGCCTGTTGTCCTGCTTAACTTCTCCGGTCGTCCTACCGTTATGACTTGGGAGCAGCAGAATATTCCTGCCATTATGAATGTCTGGTTTGGTGGAAGTGAGGCTGCTGATGCCATCTGCGATGTCGTCTTCGGCGATAAGAACCCTTCTGGTCGTCTCACCATGACTTTCCCACAGACCATTGGTCAGGTTCCTCTCTACTATAATCATATGAATACAGGCAGACCTGTTCCGGATGATGCGGAGGGTTATCGCAAATATCAGAGCAACTATTTCGAGGTTCGCAACGGAGCTCTCTATCCTTTCGGCTACGGTCTCTCTTATACTACTATCAGTTATGGCAAGCCTGAGATTGGTCTTCCTAAAGGTCGCACGGCTGACGACCTCGCTACGGTTTCTGTGAAGGTCAGCAATACTGGTTCGCGCGATGCGGATGAGGTTGTGCAGCTTTACATCCACGACGTAGATGCTACTATAGTCCGACCAGTCAAAGAGCTGAAGGGCTTCCAGCGAGTGCATCTCAATGCTGGTGAGAGTCAGGTGGTTACGTTTGACCTTACAAAGTCTATGCTCACCTACTATGACGGTGAGGGCAACACAGTTCTTGAGCCAGGAATGTTTGAGATCATGGTTGGTCCGAACAGTCGCGATGTGCAGACTCTTGACTATGAACTGAAGTAGGTAAGAAGCCGATCAAAAAATAAATTTGATAATTTTCTTAATTCTCCCCTGAATTAACACCGTATCCGAATAAGGCGAAGTCTGCCTTTAGCGGATCGTCGGGGAATATCTTAGCCACTTCCTTGGTCAGCTTCAGGGCTGTCGCCATGGAAGTGGTCTTTGTTTGTATCAGTCCGAGGCGGTTTGCCTGCTGCATGACGTGAGTGTCTAATGGCATGATGAGTGTTCTGCGGTCTATGATGTCAGCCCATGTGCCGATGTCAACGGGCGAGTCTGTCCTTGTCATCCATCTGAGGAACATGCAGAGGCGCTTGCATGAAGACGCAGTGTTCTTAGGTACGATATTTCCCTGAAACCATTCCGTTAGTTTCTCCAGGGCTTTAAAGGCTGATGTCTGTTCGCTGCAAGCTATCATCTGTTTCAGGCTGCCATACTGCAAGTAGCAGTCTTGAAGTCTGCCGAGCATTTGTAGCACCATGCTGTTTGTGTAGAGACGATAGAAGCAGTTGGTGTTGTCGGGAATGAAGTCGCGGAAAAGTCCTTCTTTTATCCATTGGTGGAAGATGCCGTTGCTTGCGTCGAGCAGCGATTGTATCTTTGGCATAAACTGCTTGCGGCTGCCGTAGCTGAAGCAGGAGGCGACGAAAGCGATGGCTTCCTTGTTCAGTTCGCCCTCCACCTGATGCATGAACCATGACGGATCGCCGTTGATGAAATCCCTGTTCTCGTATTCCTCGGCAAGTTGTATTATCGTATCTTTCATGCTGCAAAAGTAGTTCGTTTTAGTGAAATGAAGGTGATGTATGTTAAGATAATATTGA
>JAZRYU010000137.1:0-32630 GCA_045600885.1 Prevotella sp. | reverse complement strand
TTCCTTGCCCGCCGGCAAGTGGTTATTTTTCGGCGACAAAATTACGAATAAAATGGTAAAACTCCAAATAATAATCAATATTTATTCAATTTGGTCGTAAAATTTAAGAAATGGTTCTGCATCACTTTAGTGGCAAAACATGGGCGTTTTTGTCTCGGAGGTGCGCTGCCCTCAGCGCACCATGCGGGATAGAGTGTAAAGTGACGCATAACATTTTTTGTCATAATAAGGTACATAGGTACACTATGGCTTGTAATGCACTGAGTATCAGGATTGTATGAGTGTACCTTATGGTACATTAAAGGTACATCATAAGGTACATAGTCTTTTTGTCGGATGCTTGGCTATGGCTTTGAAACTCTGATCTTCCTATGAGGATCCAATACGTCTTCTTTGGAGATTTATAGTATTTTCTAGTAAGAAAATTAAAATATTCTTATAAGAAAAATGCTGTTTTCTAGTAAGAAACCGATTGCTATTGCTAAGGACTTTGATTCGCTTTGTGTACCTTTTTGTGTACCATAATGTACCATAGGGTACACTGATTAAATGACTGATGTTCAGCTGTTTATAGGTGCCAGTGTACCTATGTACCTTGTTTTTGTAAAAAATCTGTTCTGCGTCACTTAAGTGGCAGAACCTTCTCTTGGATTTTCGTGAATTTTTGGTTTTGATTCATCATTCGTCAGGAATACGACTTGTAAACCTTAGGGAAACGATGCGTAAGCCTAAGGAATACGAGTCGTGTTCCTTTAGGAAAAATTTTGTTGTTAATAATTTTTGTGGATTGGGATTTTTTTCTAACTTTGCACCCAAATAGGTGCAGTTTATTATTAAAAATAAAGTCTAAAAACAGATAACGAATCATGAAAAGAACATTTCTTACGGTTGTGGCAACGGTTATTTCCGTGATTGCCATGGCGCAGTACAAGCAGGTGAACGACATCAGTTACACCACTTCTGACAATCCCTATGCTAAGGAACGCTGTAAGCTGGATGTGTATTATCCGGAACAGGCGAAGGATGCTCCTGTGGTGGTGTGGTTTCACGGTGGTGGCATAGAGGCTGGCAACAAGGAGATTCCGCGTGAACTGAAAGAATGCGGATATGTGGTGGTGGCTGCCAACTATCGCTTGCTGCCAAAGGCTAAGATAGATGAATGTATCGACGATGCTGCGGCTGCCGTGGCTTGGACGTTCAAGAACGTGGAGAAATACAACGGCAGTGCGAAGAAGATTTACGTTAGCGGTCACTCTGCCGGCGGCTATCTGCTTGACATGGTCGGTCTGGACAAGAAATGGCTGAAGAAATATGACGTTGATGCTGACGACATCGCTGCTCTGCTGCCTTTTAGCGGTCAGGTGGTAACACACTATAATGTACGAAAACAACAAGGCATTGGTCCGCTTCAGGCTACTATCGATGAGTATGCTCCGCTGACCTTTGTTCGTCCTGATGCTCCGCCGATAGTGATCATCTCTGGCGATCGCGAACTGGAGCTCTTCGGACGCTATGAGGAGCAGGCTTATTTCTGGAGAATGCTGAAGTTGACAGGTCATAAGCGCGTCTATCTCTATGAGATGCAGGGCTTTGACCACGGCAATATGCCAGAACCAGCATTCCATATCCTCAAGGATTTTATCGCAGGAAAGATAAAATAAACATAATATATAATGTATAGAAATATGAAGAAGATTATGATTGTAGCGTGCATGATGCTTGCCATGACAGCTAATGCACAGGACGTTGATAAGGCAAAGGTGCAGGCTCAGGCTACTGCCGCTGCTGAAGCACAGAAAGACCTGAAGAAGGTTGATACGGGAGAAAAGGAATGGAAATTCTCCGGCGTGGCAGGACTGAATGCTGCGGCTACAGGACTCGTGAACTGGGCTGCCGGTGGTAACAATAATGTCAATGGCGTAGTCTTTGACCGTATGCGACTGCTCTACCACAAGGACAAGCTGGCTTGGGATAGCAACCTTGACCTTGAGTACGGTATGTCTTATATCGACCAGCCTCTGGACAAGGTGCAGAAATCGAGCGACAAGATAAAGCTTTCTTCTAAGCTTGGTTACGAGTTCGCTAAGGGCTGGTATGCAACGGCTCTCGTTGGCTTCAACACTCAGTTTGCTCTCGGTCGTGAATACAAGGGACTTGACGATAAGAACCCGGTCATCTCCAACTTCATGGCACCTGCCTATACCGACCTCTCTATCGGTGTCGATTGGAAGCCAAACGACATCTTCTCTGTCTATGCCTCTCCAATAGCAGGTCGTCTGACAACAGTCAGCGTGAGCGACGGACTGAACAAGGAGTACAGCGACCTCTATCCAATGGCTCAGGGCGGTCTTGAGCAGACTCTGAAGGAGAAGTATGCGGTGTGGAAGTATGACGATAAGAACGAGAAGGACTATAGCGTGAACACTCGTGCAGAACTCGGTTTCTCGCTTAAGGGTACGGTCAACTACACTTACAAGGATCTCAAGGTGATGAGTATGCTCGGAATGTACACCCCATACGCTTCAGACCGTACGGAGATTGGTCGCAACGGACATAATCGTCCTATTTACCGTGACAACAACCGTCGCTTCGGCAACATCGATGTCGATTGGGACGTGGCTCTTTCATATCAGTTCCTGAAGGTTATGCAGGTTACGCTGTCAACATCGCTCAAGTATTACAACGGCGTGAAGATTGCTGATTCTGATGGTTATGAGGCAGAGCGCGTACAGTTTAAGTCAGTGCTTGGCGTGGGCGTGGGATATAGCTTCTAAATACATTTACCATTTACCATGTACCATTTACCATTATCATTCTCTCATCTGTACATTTCGGGATTCCTGACGAAATGAAAGTATGTCTCAATGATAATGGTAAATTGTAAATGGTAAATTGTACATATTATGGTTTCAGGAGCTTCTCGATAGCAGGAGCGAGGGCTTCCTTTGTGGCAGTTGGCTCGAAACGTGCTACAACCTTGCCTTCCTGATCAACAAGGAATTTTGTGAAGTTCCACTTGATCTCAGCGTTCTTGTCGTAGTCAGCATCAGCCTTTGAGAACATGTTGTGGAGAATGCTTGTCAGCGGGTGCTGTGGGTCGAAGCCGGCGAAGGTCTTCTGCGACTTGAGGAAAGTGTAGAGTGGGAGAGCGTTCTCGCCGTTTACCTCAATCTTCTTGAAGCGAGGGAACTTTGTGTTGTAACGGAGTGTGCAGAACTCCTGAATCTCCTCGTCTGTGCCTGGAGCCTGAGCGCCAAACTGGTTGCAAGGGAAGTCGAGAATCTCAAGACCCTTGTCGGCATAAGCGTCGTAGAGAGAGTCGAGATCTTCATACTGAGGAGTGAAACCGCAAGCTGTGGCGGTGTTTACGATGAGCAGAACCTTGCCCTTGTACTGTGAGAGAGCAACGTCGTTGCCCTTGTTGTCGATGACGTTGAAGTCATGGATTGTGGTCTGTGCCATAATAGTAAGTGTTGAAGCTGCAAGGAGCAGTAGGGTTAATAATCTTTTCATTGGGTGCAAATTTATGTATTTCAGATTTGTTCTTTTAAAGAATCTTATTCAATTTTCTAATCTTCTTGTTTAGCCCTACAAACTTAATTGAGATTGTTTATGATTAGTTTTGCGATTCTCTTCGCCAATGCCATGATGGTGAGTATAGGCGGAAGTCCGAGGGATTCTGGCAGAAGGCTGGCATCGGCTACGTAGAGATTGTCGGGTAGGAGAGGGCTGTGGAGCGTGTCGGCTTCGTTTGCAGTGAGCGGCAGCATACCTCCCGGATGACCAGAGTTGAGTGTGCCGAGGAAGATGTCTTCCTTGCGTGCGCCAACCTTCATGAGTATCTCGCGGCAGTCGTCAACGCCACGCTGCAGGATTTCCTTGTCGCGTGCAGTAAGCGTCTTGCGAACCTTGCCACCGTCAACGCTTCCCTGCTCCTCGTCTGCCATCTTTATCATAAGGCTGACCATGCCGTCTTTCGGCTCGCGCCATTGGCTGTTGAAGAAGAAGCTGAGCCAATCCATGTATGGCGAGATGATGTAGCCCTCGCGACTGCTCACGAACGGCATGAGGAGTTGCTTGTCCTGACGCGCTTTCTCCATAGGTGCTGCTACGCAGAGAACGGGATCAACGAAGAGCGTTGGCTGACACTCTATGCCCGACTGCGAGAGCACTTGTGGTGTACCCAAACCGCCAGCGGCAAGTATCACGATGTCTGCCTCGAAGGTCATGGTGCGCAGACCTTTCTTTGCGATGACGCGCTTCACGTAGCGGTCGCCAATGTCCAATCGCTCCACCCGACAGTTGGTGATTACCTTAATGCCGCCGAGCAGTTCGCGCGTGTCCCATTTTGCTCCGTGCGGACAACCGATGGAACAATGTCCGCAGAGTCGGCATTGCGACGGACGAAGAAGCTTCGGCATAGGCTGTGGCGAGAAACCGAGGTCGTCCATGGCGCAGAATGTTTGGCGCGTAATCTCCGACCAATAGCGCTGATGGTCAGTGGTAATGGGAAGTTCACGATAGAGCTCGTCAAACTCCTCGTCGAGGTTTATGCCTATATTCTTCAATCCCTTGTCGGCACGAACGGCGTTGCCTGTGGCGAGGGTTGTTGTGCCACCCAAACCGCGACCGTAAACCACCACCTGATCGGGCGTTTTCGCGATGCGCATGTTTGGCATGATGAGCGAGATGAGCCTTTCGTCGAAGTAAAGTCCTGTAGAGCGGAGTGAGGATAGCGCGTCAAACGGCAATGACAGCGGACGGAACTTGCCGCCAGCCTCAAGGACTGTGACGTCGAAATGTTGCGAGAGCATCTTGGCAGCCATTGCGCCGCCCGCTCCGCTACCTATGATGAGAGCTGTTTTTTTCATAAAAAAGGCCCCTCAAGCTCCCCGAAGGGGAGATGTTAATAGTTTTTGGGGATTATTTGTAAAATGATAAATGATAATTTTCTAAGCGAATGAATCAATTAAAAGTTCCCCCCCTCGGGGGTAGGGGGCTTTCAATTTTGCAATGAGGTGCGCCTTCGGTAAGGCGTTGGGTGAAGGTGAAGTTCATGCCGCCGAAAAGTCCGCTGATTACGCCAGAATCCATCATGGAGGCGATGGCGCAGAGGCGTGGGGAGTAGTGACGGCTGAAATGACAGCAGTGAACGCAGACCGTGCCGGGCAGTTGTCCGCTCATCTGGATGCCGATGTTGCGATAGAGCAGGAAGGTAAGCTGAGTAAGAGCTTCGAAATTGCGGTCGGTGAGGATGCTGCGAAGTGTGTTGCCTAATCGGAAAGCCTTGGCGTGGAGCGTATGCTGCTGTTCCTCGCTGCACTGCGAAAGATTGTCTGCCGTAAACAAAGCAAAGGTGTCGAGTGCTTTGGCAGAAGGCATGAAGAGCAGGTTTTGCCTCGGCAAACGAAGCGAGGACGTGACGACGTTCATAAGCATCTGCATCTGAAAGCGTCGCCCGACTTCAGTGGAAAGTAACCATAGCAGAAGCTTATTCATAGAACTCGCTGACCTCCTTTCCGAAATGTTCCCAAACAATGTTGCGGCGAATCTTCAGGTTTGGTGTTAGTTCACCGTGGGCAATGGATAGCGGCTGTTTGATGACGCGCCATTTGCGAATCTGTTCTGGATGGGAGAGAGTGGCATTCATCTGGTCGATTGCCGTCTGAACATGAGAGGTGTCGCCATCTGCCCAAAGCAAGGCGCAGCAGTAAGGACGTTGCTCGCCAACAAGGACGGCATGAGTGATGCCGC
Organism: Prevotella sp.; assembly: GCA_045600885.1. GTDB lineage: Bacteria > Bacteroidota > Bacteroidia > Bacteroidales > Bacteroidaceae > Prevotella. The sequence goes on along the minus strand of JAZRYU010000137.1, from coordinate 26,876 downwards.
CGATGTCGGTGAGACGCTGCTCAATCTTGCTGCAATTGATGTTCTTGCCGTAGGAAGTTATGAGCAAATCCTTCTTCCTACCTTTTATATAGATAGTTTGGTTGGTTATTTCACCAAGGTCACCCGTGTGAAGGACACCGTCGCGGAATGTGTCTGACGGCAGGTTGTAATATCCCATCGCCACCTGCGGACCTCGCACGAGAAGTTCGCCGTCGTCGCTGACGGTGACGGTTGTGTCGGGCAGCGGAGTGCCGATGCTTGGGATGACGTTATTGCCCAGACGATTGAGCGAGATGAGTGGTGCTTCCGTTTGTCCGTAGGCGTTGTGAATCTCTATGCCGAGATGCCGGAACTTTAGCAGCAGTTCCTCGCTGATAGGCGCAGAGCCGACAAGAAGTTGTGAGCACCGGTCAAGACCTGCCTTGCGCAAGACAGCTTTGCGGAGAATTGCTGCAATGGCACGGCGAAGCATTCCGTCCTTCATGTGCAGATAACGCTTGCCCAAAGGATTCTGCTCTATCTGATCCCAAAGTTTTTCGAAGAATCGCGGAACGGAGAAGAACACCGTGGGTCGCACCTTCGGCAAGGCTTGCGTGAGCAGGGCAAAGTCGTTGAGATAGAAGAACTTAACCTTACATAACATGCAGTACGGCGCGTATGCAGCAAGAATTCCTTCCACGACGTGACTCATAGGCAGGAAGGAGAGATAACGCATCTCCGTATTGCGGTCGTGCCAAGGCAGAAGGTTCGTTAACACCTCGCCCATCCACTTCAGTTGGTTTGCGGAAAACATAGCGCCTTTCGGTTCGCCGGTTGTGCCGGATGTGTAGCGGATGGTGGCAAGGTTCATTCTAGCCATCCCTGAGAGAGAGGGAGTTTGCCCATCAATCAAATTGATGGGAACAGAACGAGTGGCTGCGTTTTTTGAGCTGCGAGTTTGCTGTATCAAAGATTTGAGGGAGTGAGTGCCTTCGGTTGCTTTTGCGTTGGCGAATGTAATGATAGGGATACGGTTGGCAAGGTGCGCAACTTGCTCTATCATGCGGTTGTCGCCGACGAAGAAAAGGCTTGTCTGGCTGCGTTGCAGAAGGAGTTCGGCTTCTGCAGAAGGAGTGGTGTAATATATTGGAACGCTGACAGCTCCGATGAGTCCGATGGCGCAATCGATGGCAGCCTGCTCTGTGCAGTTTATGCCGGTGAGTGCTATGCGATCGCCAACTTTCGCGTTGAACTTCTGCAGCACTTGCACGATGTCTTGCACGAGCGTATTCATCTCACGACCAGAAACTTCGGCGATTCCTTCTGCGCTTATATTATAATATGTAATAGGGAAATGTCTGCTCTCACGACGCACCATAGCTTGTTCGAAAATGGTGCGCGAGGTGATCTTCATGAAGTTATGGCGACAGGCAAAGGAGAGCATAGCTGGAAGCCACTCCTGCCAACTGCCTTCGGGAAGAGTGGTAAGACTCTCCGTGTTGGTACGATCAAACTGATGGTTGTCGTAAAAATAAGGCATCAGCGTGAGAAGGTTTGCAAGGAAACCTTTGCGCTTCTTATTGCCAAGATTGAACGCGCCGCCCATCTTTCCAAGTAACGGAAGGGAGATGCAGAGCGGTTTCTTGATGCTGATGTCTAGGTTTTCCTCTGCCCATTGGCGGACAGCGACAATCAGTTCGCCAGCTTTCGGAAGTTTCTCGTGAGGCAAGGTAAGGTGGAAGGTCTTGCCACAGGCATCATGGGTTGAAAGAAGTTGAACGACTGCACTTGCAACATAGTCAACCGGCACCAGATTTACCGTCTGATTTGGAGAAATTGGCATCAGTCGGAGCTTGCCTTGCAACATGAGTTTCAGCACATAATAGACGGTGTTGAAGTTGAGTGTGCGACCATTCTTGCTGTTGCCCACAATCATTCCCGGACGCAGAACGATAAAGTCCAATCCTGACTGGCGAACAATCTGTTCTGCCTCCGCCTTGCTCTCTTCGTAAAGGCTGAAGAAACTTGTAGGAAGCGGTGCGTCTTCCTTTATCACGCCACGCTCACGACCCGCAACGTAAGCCGTTGAAATATAGGCGAATCGGCATGTCTTGCCAAAGATATTCTTTGCGAAATCCACGACATTCCTCGTGCCTTCCACATTGATCTGCCAAAGTTCTTCACGCGATTTCATCAATCCCGTCTCGGCAGCGCAATGGATAATGTGGCTGATGCCGTTTGAACGCAGCAGGGATTTGTCTTCTTCGGAAAGGTTCAGGTCAGGTTTCGTGATGTCGCCAATTATGGGAATCACTCTCTTTCCAACAGCATCACAGAGCACTTTCTCGCTCCACCAAAGGCGGCGAAGCTTGTCTTCTGCCAAGGCACGCGAACCTTCACGCATAAGCACGAAGATGGAAATCTTTCCCTCAGCCCAAGACCCCTCCGACTCCCCCCCAAGGGGGAGGGAGGTAGAATGGTCATACTCTAGTAACTGTAGCACTATTTCCGTGCCAAGATGACCGGTAGCTCCTGTTATGAAGATGCTTTCTGCGTTCAAATTGAAAAAGGTTTTGTTTATCAAGAATTAGTGAATTTGAGAATTTTTATTTTCGTTCATTCTTTTAATTCTTTTTGAATTCAAGAGATGAAGAGAAAATGTTGCGCTGAAATTTCTCTAATTCACTAATTCTTGATTATAAAAAATTATTGAGAAACTCGCTCATGTCTTTGAGCTGCGAGCGATATTGAATGACGTGGGTGCTGATTGTTTTCAGAATCCGTTCTTCCTCCTGTTCTGCTTCAGCAAGCGATCGCGTTATCCGATTGCTCAAATCGCTGTCGCCAACATGGTGAAGGTATTTGTCTTCAAGGCAGATGTCGTGGAAAAGTCCGTCGAGTCGGTTGTCCATTGAAACCGCAACGATAGGCATTCCTTTCAGCATACTCAGCACGGCGGCATGATAGCGTGAAGTGACGAGCGCGTCAAGGCAATGAAGCACGCTTGTCATCTGAAAGACTGGTGTTTCTGCAGATGTTATCACGGCGCAGTCTTCGCCTATCAATGTCTTGAAATCACTGCAAGCCTTGGCATCGAGCTTCTCCATTCCAATGATTACCGTGAAAGCGTCGTGAGTCTGCTTATAAGCCTTCACGGCTTCTGCCATTTGCGTGAGATAGCGGTGGTATTTGTTGCGTCGCTCTTTGGAGTCACGGAAGAAGAACATTTTGTCGTACTGCAAGTCATGATTGCCTGTGAGAGTGGCTTTTATCCATTGTCTTAATGACGGTTTTACCGGCCAGCAGTAAGGGTTAATAACAGCTACGCCAAGTAGCGGTTTCTTGCCGTCCCAACCTTGCTTCATTATCATCTCCTTGCCATTGTTCAAGTGTTCAGGAACCTTGAATGTCCAAGCGGTGTCTGTGCCAAGGTGACATCGGAATCCCATGCTTTGCAGAGTGTTCAAAGACGGCTGACTGCGTGCTATGAAATAAACCTCGGAACACATCTGGTGGGCGAGTTTGGACAGTCGGCGATGCAACGGCGTAACATCAGAACCGTAGGCGATGCAAGGCTTTCCCTGCCGTTTCATTATGCCAGCCGCCTGACAGAAGAACATTGACAGCGCATCGGCGAAAGTGTGAGTAAGTGTGGAACCTTCGCAGAGAATTGCTGCGTGATGGGCTGAGGCGGCGCGAAAGAGCGACCAGCAGAAGAAAGTGGGGAAGGGGAGAATGTTTACGCTCTCGGGGAAGTAGCCTTTGACATTATCTGGATTGAGAGTCATTACGGTCAGTTGGATGTTGTCGAACTTATCCAACAACTGCTGCACCAAAGCCACCACACGAGCGTCAGCCCCTGTGTTTCTTGCACCATTGTATCCTACGAGCAGTATCTTCATCTTCTGCCCCGGTTGCCATTTTTCGTAATGTGTGATGCCGCAGCGAGACAGTTGCGGAGCCCACCGGCTCAGCCAAACCATGAGTCTCACCACCCATTCTATCAGTATGTTCATTAATTTGTTTTAATATGTGATACTTTGTAGGGCGAGGAAATCCTCGCCCTACAATAGTTACCCTTTATCCGATAACTCCGCCAATATCGCTTGGAGTGTAACCTAAACAGAATGCTATAGCTACGACTGCGAACATCAGGATGATGATTGTGGTGTAGATGGTGCTGAAGAGTTTCAAGCGTGGGAACCACTTCTTGTTGTTTAAACCGACTGTCTGCAAAGCGCTCCAGATGCCGTGGTTGAGGTGGAACCAAAGTGCCGCAAGCCATACGAGATAGAGTAAGGTATAGACAATGCCCATAACGCTTCTGCCGCCGATGCCATGGAAGGTATTGATGATGTGGTAGATGCCGTTTGTTGCCAAGGCTGCATCGCCGCCAGTGAGTTCTGCGAACATCATGTTGCTCCAGAAGTTATAGAGGTGAAGAGCAAGACCGAGAAGGACGATGGTGCCGAGCGTGAACATGTTCTGACTAGACCACTCAACATTATCGTGACGAAGCTTTATGGCGTAAGGCTGTGGACCGCGTGCCTGAAGATTCCACATGACAAGATGGAAGGCGAGTACGAAATGGATGAGTACGAGAACGGCAAGGATGCTGGTTGCCAAAACAGCGTACCAGTTAGCACCGAGAAACTCGCAAATCATATTATAGCCATTGGCACTGAAAAGCGCCACAATATTCATTGACGCATGGAAGGTCAAGAAAAGTACGAGGGCAGCACCAGTTACTGCCATTATGACTTTACGTCCGATGGATGTTTTGAATAACCAAATATTATTCATAATTGAAAAGTGAAAAATGAAAAGTGAAAATTGCTGCGCCGATGCTTTTTATTCTTGCAGAAGTTCGCGATAAAGGTTGTGCAGTCTTTTCCGTATATGCTTTACAGCATAGTGTTTTCGGGAAAGGAATGTGTTCTGCGGTACTCCTGTCTTTTCGGCAGCTTCCTTTACCGACAGTCCTTGAATCTCTGTCAGTATAACCGCTTCGCGCTGAACATCAGGGAGTTCGGCGAGGGCTTTGTTCAGTTCTTCCCACACCATGTTTCGCAGCATCTGGAAGTCCGGATTATCTCCATCATCAGCAATCATTATCTCTGAGAGATCGCGCATGAAAGTGTCTTGGCGGCTTGGAAATCCTCGCCCAGCGTGAGACGAATGTTCAGGCATGGATGTCTCACGATGCTTCTTGCTGTGGTTTATGATGAGATTGTGTGCAACGGTATAGAGCCAGGCAGAGACATGGGAGATTGGATTTTCCAAAGCCCTCATGGTGCGCAGAAACTGATATATAGTGTCCTGCACAATGTCTTCTGCGTCGTCTCTGTTGCTCACGCGCCCACGGACGTAGGAATGCAGTCGCGGAACATTGTCCTTTACTATGTTGGCGAGATCCTTATTTTCCATCAGTCGTCAGCGCGTCTTTTTTCTGGCATGAAATGCCGTGCAGTTCAATGATTCGCTGGCGTTCCTCAGGAGTCATATTCTCCCAACGTTCGCGCAACATGTTTCTAGAGCCATGGCAGTTGCCGTGATGACCGTGATGACCGTGATGACCATGTCCGAGGATTCCTCCGAAGAGAATTCTGCAGAGCAGAAGCAGTCCTACTGACTGAAAGAAACTCAGCTCAGGAAGAGAGAAGAGTTCAGGCATCAGCCAGTTCCATAGCAACATCACCACTCCGCCGAAGATTGCGGCATAAGCCACGAAACATAAAGGCACGAAGACGAGGTGTTTCTGAAGTATTGTCATAAATAGAAAAATTTTGGTCTTTGTTATAATAGACAACAAAGACCAAAAAATATTTTAAGGGTTATTAATGTTTTGAAAGCTTTTAGCCTCGCAGCCAAATATGTCTGCGATAGTGGAATAAGGGCTAAAGCTTGTAGTTTATGGAGAGCGAGACCATTCGGACATTCTGGTCACGAGCACCCTGCGAGAGACCGTAGTATGCCTGAGTGTAGCGTGTTATGTCAGAATAAGAGTCTCTTAGCAGGTTTACTGCGCTGAGCTGTAGGGTTATTCCCTGCTTAGGGAAAGATTTCTGGACGGAAGTGCTGAGCGAGAGGTTTGGACTATGATAATGCCAGTTTCGCTCTGCACCTTTACTGTGCCAGTTAGCACCTGCAAGGATGAGCCAGTTGGAAGGCAGTGAGATGGTGTTGTTGAAATCTACATTAAAAAGCATCTCGCTCAGTTTGTCCTTTCCGTTTGCCAATGGCATGTCGAACCATTGCTTGTGCATGCTCACACTGAGCATAGGATTCCAGATGCCGATGTGTGGCACAAGAATGGCTACAACATTGAGGGCGTTGTAGTCAGGGGCATTGTATTTCACGTCACCGTTGGATGTGCCGCAGATAGGATCTTCGTATCTTACGAAAGACGTACTCACGTTTATCCAGCGATACTTCCAGTTGAGCAAGGTTGTGTGCACTTTTTCTGTCAGAAGAAGTTTGTCGTCTATGTGGTCGTCCTCCAAGTCCTTGACAGTGAGTCGTGTAAGTCCGAGATAAGGTCTTACGCTACTGCGGGAATAAGAGAGGACAAATTGAGACTTTCCGACATTGGTGGAAACCTTCAAGGTAGGATAGAGCTGGTGAAAGGATGTATGAAGTCTGCCCCTCTCAGCCAGAAGGAAGAAAGGATTGTCGTCAGTTTTCTTGGCAAAAAGTTCTGATGCATCAACATTCTGGTTGATGAACTTCATCAGTCCGTCATCGCTGCAAGGCTGATAGATGGAAGAGCGGTATTCATAGCGCAAACCACCCTCCAGAGTCCATTGTCCGAACTTCTGAGTAGTAGAGGCAAAGAGGGCGAAAGTGTTGTCCGGATGTTCTGCATGGATTCCGCCGTAGTTGTTGATGAAGGCAGACGAAGCCTGTTCATCGTCATGCTGATCCATTTCCAGAAAGTCATATTCAAACTCGGTACCCAGAAGGATATCGCCTTTCCATAGCGGAGCCTTCGCCTTTGTGTAAGTACGGACGTCATACTCGTTGTGAAGGTGGTAGCCAGTGCCAGAAGGCTTGTAGATGCTCTTCGTTGCATCGTCAAAGAAGGTGTTGTTTCCTATGGTTAAGTTCCATGCGCCGAACTTTCCTGCATATTCAAGGCTGATGTCGTGACGTGTTTCAGGTTCTCTGTTTGACTGCGAAGCTTGAGGAAGGTAAGTTCGGTTGATGTGAGTGTTTGTCATGGAATACCTGGCAGAGAGGCTGTGGTTTTCGCTGATGCTGTAAGCAGCATTCAGTCTGCCAGTCCATACTTGCTTGTAGATGTCAGGATAATCTGAACTTTCCTCTCTGCTTGTGAGTTCCTGATTCTTGTAGTAATACTTGAATCCAGTCTTTTCAAAATTCTTGTTTTCCTCGTTGAAAGCAACGAAAGCTCCGAGGGTGAAAGCATCCTGCTTCCATCCCAGACGGAGCTCATTGTTCGTAGAAAGCTTGTGAGTAAGGTCTAAACGCAAAGTCTCATCCAGCTTAAGTCCGTTGTTCTCATTCCCTGAATCGCGGCTCGGAAATCCTCGCCCTACTAAATTATCAATCAGCCTGATTACAATGACAGCCTGCACGTTTTTGTCATATTCCGCACTTGGGTTGAGCAGCACTTTTATGCTCTTCACCTGATTTGCAGGAATCTGCGACAGTTCAGACTGCGAAGTAATCTTGCGGTTATCCACGTAGATGTCCGGTTCTCCGATACCGATAATGCTGATGGCGTTGTAGTTGAAGGTCAGTCGCGGCATCTGCCTCAGCACGTCCATCACATAAGGCAGTTTAGCCATCTCCGTACCTTCAACTTGCAGTTCATTGAAGGCATCAGATGGCTGTTCGTTAACCTGACAGTTAGCGCAGAGGGCAAGAAAGACTGAGAATATGAATGAGAAAATACGCTTCACAACTTGAGGAATATTTTATTTCTTCTTGTCGAGGTTAACGATAACATACTTCTTGCTACCGAGACCAATCTTCTCTGCATGATCAACGGTGTGAGTGCCATGACGTGAAGTGATGCGCTCGATGAGAGCCTTGTTGTCGTCGCCCGGTTTGCCCTGATAGTTGAACACCTTGTCAAGACAAGCCTGGTCCAGAGCCACTGGGTCGAGACTTGCAAGAATACCCATATCCATCAGCTCCGGCTTCTTCGGATGACCGTCGCAGTCGCAGTCAACAGACATGTTGTTCATCACATTAATATATATTACCTTGCCGCCCATGTAGTTGTGAACAGCTTGAGCTGCAGCAGCCATAGACTCAAGGAAAGCATCCTGAGGCTGAGTGTTCTTCCATGCTATTTCAGGCACGTCGGAAACACCGTGAGAATGGATGTAAGCCTTGCCGGCAGTAGAGGCAACGCCGATAGAAGCATTCTTCAGCACACCGCCGAAGCCACCCATTGTGTGACCCTTGAAGTGAGCCAGGTTGATCATGAAATCATAGTTGGCAAGATGTCCGCCCACGATGTCATACTTAAGCCACTTCTGATCCTTCATAGGAATGCGAATCTGGTCGTATTCGTCCATGATGTCAACGGCGAAGATAGAGTCAAAGCCGTGCTCGTGGATAGTCTCCCAGTGCTTCTTCGGATCCTGACGAGTGCCGCCGTAAGCCGTGCAGCATTCAACGATTGTTCCGTTCACCTCCTCTACGAGATTGCGGATGAGTGTTGGCTTCAGGTAGTGAGGATTGCCGCCTTCGCCAGTGCTTATCTTCACTGCTACGCGACCTTCAGCCTTGACGCCGAGAGCCTTGTAAATCTTCACCAGTGATTCCGGTGTGATCTCCTTAGTGAAATAGACCTTGCTTTGTGCCATTGCTCCGATGCTCATGAGCACAGAAGCAAACAGGATAAGTGCTTTTTTCATTTTTTTTATTTAAGGGTTTAAGTGATTATATTTCACGCTCAATGATTTCCGTACACATTCTGGAGTTGTGGTATGGGCATTTCCAGAATCCGGCTTTGTCGTCAACGGTGTTCAGCGAACCGTCCTTACGACGGCTCCAATGCCACTCGCCGTTTTCGCGGTCTATGAGCTTGTCCTTGATGAACTGCCAGCAGTTGAGGGCTTTTTCCAGTGCACTTTCGTCGCCGAAATACTGGTAGATATTGATGAAACCGACTACAGTCTCTGCCTGTACCCACCAGTGAAGGTCTGCATCGGCTGTGCCTTTCGTGAGGTTTGCCTCATGAATCATCGAACCGTCAGGGTTAAGACCCTTCTCCGATGCCTTTGCCACCATCTGTACGATAGGTTCCACCTTTGCCAGAACCTCCTTGTCGCCAAGGACAAGTGCTGCTTCATGCATTAGCCAAGAGCATTCAATGTCGTGGCCGTAGCTTTCCAGCTGACCAGCTCCGCGAGTCCAGTCATTCTCGAAGAAGAGGTCAAGGTGGTGAGTCTCAGGATTGAGGATTCTGTCTGTGAAGATGAAGATGAGATTTCGCAGTGCCTTCTCCATTCTTTCGTCTTTCCAGATGCGGAAGAGGTTTGCGTAAGGTTCAATGATATGTAGGTGAGTGTTCTGCGACTTTGGGTAGTTTTCGTCCAGTTCGGAGAGTCGCATATCCTCGATTGGCTGCCATTCGCGTGTGCAAGCCTCTATGTATCCGTTGTATTCCTTGTCGAAAGAATGTTCCTCAATGGTAAAGAACAATTCCTTTGCCGTGCTGAGAGCTTCTTCGGCAGACTGTTCAAGCTGTAGTTCTGTGTAAAGAGTGCTGTCAGCAGTCTTTGCAACTTCTGCAGCGCGGACAAACTCCGAGAGTCCGTAGATGGTGAAGCCGATGGCGTAGAACTGCTTCTTTGTGTCAACGGGATTGCCTTTGCAGTCAAGTTCCCAGAATGTTCCGCCGAATTCCTTGTCTATGAAGTAACGCAGGATATAATCCTTAGCGCGTGTTGCAGCCTTCAGGTATTCTGGATTTCTGGTTACGCGGTAAGCAGCGGAGAAAGCCCAAAGGATGCGAGCATTGAGAATGCCACCCTTGTTGGCATCCTTCACGAGAACGCCTTCGCCAGTCATCTGACCGTAGAAACCGCCGTTTTCCTCATCCTGCATCTTCAGCCAGAATGAGAGGATATTATTGTCGAGGCATTCGCGAACTTCCTGCTTGAGGTTGTAAGAATCCCTCAAGTTTCCCGAAGGGGAGGTGTTAATAGTATTATTCATTGTGAAAATTGTTTTCTTTGTTTTATTGAGGTGCTTTTGGAAACGACGCCTCATGGTGTCGTTAATGCGGGGATTTTGCTTTGCGTCATTTCCACTGCGGCAGACTTTTGCGGCGTTTCCACTGCGTCGTTTCCATGCGGCGGGCTCTTAGAACTGCCTTCCCTGTCTTGCTGTCAGTTCTATGGTGCGTATTCTGTCCTTGTAGAGGTTGTTGGCATTGACCTTCTCTATGGAGAGCGCAGCGTCGGAATTGCCTTCCCAGCGGCGGCAGAGATAGAGTTCTTCGTATATTCTGCCAATCTTGTATCTGCGTGAGATGGCGAGTCCGATGGCATAGTCTTCGCCGTAGCTTGTGTTAGGGAATTGCAGCTTGCGGACGATAGGAGTGAAGAATGCTCTCGGCGCGCCAAGACCATTTATGCGAAGGGCATTGTTCGGACCATTCTCTTCCGTCCATTCGCTGTGTGAGATGAGTCCCGGAGGAAGAGTCTCAAGGGCGAAGTTGCACATTCTGTAGCTTCCGATAACCATAGCACATTTCTGGCGATAGAACTCATCTACGATCTTCTGCAATGTGTGTGGCGAAGAATAAAGGTCATCGCTGTCAAGCTGCACGGCAAAACGACCGCAAGACTGTGAGTTTATAGCCTCATTCCAGCATCCGCCTATTCCGAGACCTTCCGCGTTAGGGATAAGGTGGATCAGTTTAGGCTGCTGCTGAGCATTTGGCAGACCAGCCGTTGACTGTGCCGCAACAAGTTCGTCAAGGATGTTGCCGGTGTTGTCTGTGCTGAAGTTGTCCACCACGATTATGTTGTATGCAAAGTTAGTCTGCTGGTTTAGAGCACTTTTCACGGCATCAGCGATAGTCTTTTCTCTGTTAAAGACAGGGATGATTACCGACGCTTCCACAGGGAATTGCTCCGCCTGGAAGTCTGGCGAACGGTAAACGTATGTGTTCACCTGACCGTTGATTTTCTTGATATGCTCCGTAGCTACCTGCTCCATCTCTATCTGTACGTCGCGATTGGCTGGATTCACGTAGTCGAACTGCTTCTCGTCGCTCTTTCTTGCGTCTGTTTCGTCTTCGGTGTAGAGGTATTCGTTTAGATGGAATATCTCGCCGCGACGTGAGAGGAAAAGGCGGAAGTCGTAGAAGCTGGCAAACTTATACTGAGCCGGATCACGCAGCAGGTAGAGCTTCAGGAAGTCGGCGCGCAGGAGTACGCAAGAACCGAAGTCGAAATCGTCTCTGATGCTGCCTTTCTGATAGTCTATTGTCGGATGCTTCACCACTGTTCCGTCAGCTTTCTTCTCGTAGTAGTCAGCGTAGAGCATGAGGCATTGTGTCTCGTCAGCCACGCGTACCATTCTCTCTATTGCCCCTTTGCCCATGATTATCGGAGTCTCTTTAAGCTGGAGAATCATGTAATCGGCAGTGGCGTGAGAAGCTATTTTGCTGATGTCTTCATAGGAAAGCAACTTGGATGTTGCGTTGTAGATTGTGTATTTCATAATGCTGATTTTCTGTTTTTCAAGTGCAAATGTATGAAATAACTATGTTTTACGCAAGAAAATTGCAGTTTTTTGCATAAAAATCATCAATCATGCTTTATAAATCAAAAATGTTTTGTACCTTTGCAGCCGATTTGTAAGAATCTGAGCAGAAATTATTATTTACATTAAACATATTCAAACTAAAATGAAACAGGGAATCCATCCAGAAAACTATCGTCCCGTCGTGTTCAAGGACATGTCTAACGGCGATATGTTCCTTACAAAATCTACTTGTAAGACTAACGATACAGTAGAGTTTGAAGGCGAGACTTATCCAGTAGTAAAGGTCGAAATCTCAAGCACATCTCACCCATTCTATACAGGTAAGAGCAAGCTTGTCGATACTGCAGGTCGCGTTGACAAGTTCATGTCACGCTACGGTAAGGCTCGTAAGTAATACATATACGATAGCTTTTCAGGGACTTCTTAGTCCCGCTCGACGAAACAATGTGCGTCAGAACGGTAGTTGCATATACCGTTTTGGCGCATTTTTTTGTTCCTGTATAAAAACCTGAATCGCGGCTCACAAATGTTCGCCCTACAAGTAAAAGGACAACAGGTGTATATCATGACCTTTAAAAAAATAGCGCCTGCGACCGTAGTTATCGCAAGCGCTCCGTAGATTATGTTAATCTATAATGGCGATTCTGTAGATTAAGTGTGTGTTTCTTTATTTCAGCGAAAATGAACTCTCGATTTCCTGCACTCTGCTGGCAAACATCTTGTCGGCAGCAATCTTCTTCTCCACCTGCGAACAGCTGTGGAGGATGGTAGAGTGGTTGCGGTTTCCGAGAAGTTTTCCTATGCGCTGAGCAGGCATTTTTGTGTGCTTCTGTGTGAGGAAGACTACTATCTGACGTGCCTCTGCTATTTCCTTCTTTCTATTCTTACCGATGATGAGGTCTTCGGAGATGCCGTAGGCATTGGCAACCTTCGAGAGGATCTCGTCAATGGTGAGCGGAGTGTCGTCAATCTTCACGCTGCGCTTCACCACACGCTCTGCCAGTTGCATGTCAATGTTAGTGTGGTTATAGACGATGGCATAAGCCATGAGCGAGTTGATTATTCCCTCAAGATGTCTCACACTGCCATTTGCCGTAGAGGCAATGAAGTCTATTACATCAGCAGGAATGTCCAAACCATCGCGCTGAATCTTCGCCTTGAGGATGTTCTGGCAGAGCTGCTTGTCTGGCTTGCCTATCTCGAGCGTTGTACCCCAAGTGAAGCGGGTTATCAGTCTGTCGTTGAGCCATGTAAGTGCTACTGGCGGACGATCAGAAGCCAGAACTATTCTCTTGCCGTTGCGGTGGAGGTGGTTGAAGATGTGGTAGAAGGCATCCTGAGTCTTCGGTGATGTCTCCCACTCCTGAATGTCATCTACGATGAGCAGATCGATGCGCTGATAGTAGGCGATGAAGTCGTTTATGACGTTGTTGAGTCTTGCGTCAACAAACTGCGCCTGAAAGAGTCTTCCGCTGACGTAAAGCACTCGCTTCTCAGGGAAAAGTTCCTTTGTGCGGACACCGATAGCGTTTATGAGGTGCGTCTTGCCGCATCCCGAGGGGCCATAGATGAAGAGTGGATTAAACTGTCGGCTGTTAGGGTTTTGCGCAACGGTATATCCGATGGCTCTTGCGGCGCGGTTTGCGTCACCCTCAATGAAGTTGTCGAAGGTATAGTCGCGTGAGAGTTGCGAGTCAAAGTCGTCATCCGTGTGAGCCTCAATGATGTTTGGTGCCTGCTGAGGAGCTTTCTTGATGTTTGAGGCTGGGATGGAAGGCGTTTTGTCCGGCTGCAAGTCAACAGATCCTTTCTTCTGGTTGTCGGCTATGCGCACGCGATACTTTAATATAACGTCTGTCTGGAAGACGCGGCAGAGCACTCTGTTCATCAGGTGAGCAAAGTGTTCCTCGATGTATTCGTAAATAAAGTGGTTTGGTAGCTGAATGAGAAGAGTTCGACCAGTATCGCTGTACTGCTCGAAAACCATAGTGGCAAAGAAGGCGTTGAATGTCTCTTCACCAACATTATTCTTGATGATTTGGAGACACTTTTCCCACTTCTGTCTATGTATATTCTCTATTTTCACGCTGCAAAGGTAGTAATTTTTTCGTAATTACTAAAATGTGTTGGTTTGTTTGTTTTTGCTGGAAAATGCGCTAAGTCGTTTGTTTTATTAGGTTTAGCGAATGCTCAGGCTTTTAAAAGTCTTTAGTGGTGTTTGGAATGTTGTAACTTTTTGATAGTCAGTCAGTTTTTGTTTTTGCTGAACTCGCATTATGTTTTTGTGAAACAATCCGCACGTCGGGCTATTAGGTTGATGTTGTGTGTGTTATGAAATTTGTCCGACAATATTGTTTTCTTTTAGCCTTATCCGCAGTTATTAAAGATAAGGCTAAAAGCTGAGTTTTTGTTCTACTTATCCTTCTTGCCGAAGATGGAGAAGTGAACGTAGCGTTTTGGGTGAGACTTGAGGTCGTTCAGGAGTGAGTCTGCCGCGCTGACCGTTCTGTTGAGGTTTGTGTAGAGATAGTCGTCGTTCATCAGCATGCCGAGCGTACCCTGGTTGCTGTTGAGGTTTGTGGTAAGCTTGTTGATGTCGTTCATCGATGTGTTGAGCTTTGCCATTGCCTCCTGAGTGCTAGAGAGCGTGTTGTTTACGAGAGATATAGTCGGAGTGACATCTAACTTTGCAAGGTTTCCTGTGAGTGTCTGCGCGTTTGCCATTGTTGCGTCAGCCTTTCCCAGTATGCCGTCAGCCTTGTTTGCCATCTGTGGCACGGCGCTGTTCAGTGCTGCCATGAGCTGCGTTGCTTGTCGTGCAGTGTTGTTCAGCTCGGCAGTGACGTTCTGCATGTTTGCGAGAGACTGGGCGAGGGCAGGGTTGGCGAGAAGCATGTTTATGCTGGTGAGGATAGAGTCCAGCTTTGGCATCATGGCTTCTACGGAAGGAACCATAGCTGACACTTTGTCCATAGCGCCTGAATAGAGTCTTCCGTCAATCTGTTCTCCCGGCTGAACAGCCTCGCGAGGATTGTTTGCCATGAGCAGGTTGACCTTTCTGTTTCCCATCAGGTCGCTGTCTATCTCCGCCATTGTACCCTTCGGTATGCGCAGGTTTTTGTCTATCTCTACCTTCACATAGATAGTCTTGCTCTGTTCGTAGTCGTAGCTGATGTCGCTCACATGACCCACCTTGAAGCCGTCGGCATAGATAGGAGTGGATAGTGGCAGACCGTCGATGTTGTCGAAGAGAAGGATGTAGCTGTTGTTGCTGGAAAATATGCTATGACCTTTCAGGAAGTTCAGTCCGAAAAAGACGATTATTATTGCCAGAATTGCTGCTATGGCTATTTTTACTTCTTTTGTTATTGCTTTCATTATATGGTTTTTAGTTTTTGGTTTTCGGTTTTTGGGGTCCTACTTCACCCTGACACCCTTCTGGAATGTGCAGACGAAGGCTTTCGGAAAGTCTTTTAGCAGAGAAGCGCGGAGCTGGAAGGCTTGCTGCTGGTCGGTCATCTCGCCTCCTACGGTGTATCGGATTATGCCGTTGTCGTTGAATGACTTGATGTCTTTTCTGCCCTTAAACTGCGGATCGCCATCCTTTATCGGAGCGTAAGACCAAAGGATCACCACCCTGTAAGTGCTCTTTGCGTTAGGGTCAAACTGCGGCTTCTGTGCCTGTGCCTGAGCAGGTTTCTGCGCCTGTGTTTGAGCAGGCTTAGTGTTCTGATTCTGAGCTGGTTTTGCGGCATTTGTCTTCGGCTCTTCCTTCTTCTGTTCTGGCTTTGCGGCAGAAGAGTTGTTTGCTGCTGGAGCATATCCGGAGAGTGCGATGTTTGCGCTGCCCTGCTTTGAGTAAGTGGCAAAACCCTTGTAGATGCCGAGCGCAAGTCGATCTACGCCGGCTGCAGAGTTAAGGAACTGCTCCTCGTCTGGAGTGGAGATGAAGCCGAGCTCTACGAGGCAGGCAGGCATGGATGTCTCGCGGAGAACGAGGAACACGTCCTGCTTCACGCCTTTGTTCTGTCTGCCAGCCTCTGAGCAGATGTTCTTCTGGATATGACTGGCAAGAGCCACGCTTTCCGACATATTGTTGTCGTGCATCAGCTCAAACATTATCAGGCTTTCAGGCGACTTCGGGTCGTAGCCGTTATATTTCTGCTTGTAGTCTTTCTCGTACGTTATCACCTCATTCTCCCTCAGTGCGGCAGAGAATTTCTCCTCGCTGCGTCTCAGTCCCATCGTGTAGGTCTCTATGCCGTAAGCCGTTCTGCCTTTAGGCACGGAGTTTGTGTGGATGGAGATGAAGATGTCGGCATGATTCTTGTTGGCTATGTTTGCTCGTTCTGCCAGAGGAATGAAGACGTCGGTCTTTCTCGTATATATCACCTTCACGTTCGGCATGTTCTTCTCAACGTATTTGCCGAAGGCGAGAGCCACCCTGAGGTTTATGTCTTTCTCCTTCGAGAAGTCTCCTACGGCACCCGCATCATGACCGCCATGTCCAGCGTCTATGACCAGTGTGAAAGGCTTTCCCTGTGAAGTCAGGGCGAAGAGAAGGAGCATTAATATGTTTAGTAATCTTCTGTAGAGCATTATATTATATGATGTATATTATCGGGAAATATTTTATTCTTTTCTCATTTTCTTGCTTTAAGCAGGAGGAATGTCAACTATAGCGACAGTTCCACTGTGGCGTTCACGTTTGCTCCCGCAATTGGCGGATGCTTCTTTGTCAGCCTTACCGTAGCCTTTTCCACGGTCGGAAAGTCCTTGCGAATTCTTCTCACTATTCTTCCCGCCACGTGTTCTATCAGCTTTGACGGCACAGCCATCTCCTGCTTCACGATGTCGAGGATGTCCGCGTAGTTGATGGTATCTTCCAGGTTGTCCGTTTCCGTAGCTTTCTCGTTGCTGGTTTCCACTTCCACCTCAATGCCATACCGTCCTCCCACGGTTCTTTCCTGCGGCAGCACACCGTGATAGGCGTATATCTCTATGTCTCGTAGCGTTATTTTCATATTATCACGTTTCCGCATTCCGTGCAGAAGAGGTTTCCGTCCTTGTATATCAGCGCTTCTTTGCCGCAGATAGGACATATCTGACCGTTAGCCTCCGTGCCGTCTTTCACGTATTTGTTCAGCGCTCTTACCACGCCGTTCTTCCATGTGTTTATGCCGTCGCCGTCCAGCTGCAGAGAGCGCACCATCTTTATCACGTTCTGTATCGGCATACGATAGCGGAGCACGCCGGAGATCAGCTTGGCGTAGTTCCAGTATTCTGGGTTGAACTTCTCCGACAGACCTTCCACGGTGGTTATGAAGCCGCGTTTGTTGCGGAATTTGAAGTCGTAGCGCGAAGGCTTGTCCTCGAATTTGTTCTTGATAATCTCGCCAGAGACTACGGATTTCGGCAGAACGATGCCTTCGTCGTCATCTTGCAGACCGGTAAATATCTCGTATGGATAGCCGTTCAGCAGACCCACCAGAGCCACCCATTTGTCCTTCTTGTTCTGGAATCTCACCACGTCGCACACCAGCACCTCTGGACGTTCCTCAGTCACTTCCGGGTTCTGTGAGCCAGAGTTGTTGCGCTGACTCTCATGTTCTGCCAGGATGGCAATGATCTCTTCTTTTGTCAGCGGACATCCCTTCTCAGCCTCACTCTTCATCAGGCTGTTTGCTATGGCATTATGGAATTCTTCGATATGCTGCGACATGATGGTGGATTTATGATTTATGATTTATGATTGTAATAAGCAATTATGCCTTCAATCCATATTCCTCCCCGTCCTATAAGGAAGGGGCTGGGGGAAGGTCTTGTCTCAACACCCTCACTCCTGGAGCACTCTTCTGATCCATGAGGTATTTGTACAGCGTTCTTGGCTCGTTTATCACCTTCTTCTGTCCTGAAGAGGCGTGGCGGATGTGAAGACCGTCTTTCTCCCAGTGGGCGAGGGTGATGTGCTGAGTGTCAAGACCAGCCTTTGTCGTCAGGATGATCACGATGTCACCCTCGTGGATGGCGTTGCGGAACTCGGGTGTATTGGTGTTCTGCAGCTTCTCCTTTGGGAAGTAGCGGTAAGTGTTGTTGGCAGGGTCAGACAGTCTGCGCTCCATGGCAGCTATGCTGTCGCGCGTGGTAGGAGTCTCGTCCAGCATGACATAATACTGCGGATTCTTCGTCATGTAGTCCACCTTCACTCTCTGCGTAGCCGTGTAAGCTTTTGCCGGCTCTGTCACCTCCGTGAAGTAGCCCTGGGCGATGTTTGATATTGCCCATCCTGTGAAGTAGTGGTTTCTGTGACTGTAAGCCACTCTCGGCTCGTTGTCCACACCGCCGAAAGGTTTTTCGTAGCGGATGTTCATCAGCACGTCGCAGAAGTCGTGGAACGTGCTCTTGCCCTGCTTCTTTGTTATGCAGAGAGCCATCACGTTCTCGGCGTATGTCGTGCAGTCCAGCTCGCGGGTGTTTATCACCAGTTTCTCCCTCTTGTTCTTCTCCAGTGTCTTTCCCACGTATGGTCTGCCCAGGAATTTCTTACCGAAGAAGTCGGCAAGCTGATCCGCAGCCACGCCGTCAGCCTCTTTCAGCCATTGCTCTATCTCAACGCTGTCGTTAGCCACGGCAAGGTCTATCTCGTAGTCGCCAGCCACAGCCGCTTCCGTCACCGCCGCCTCCGTCATCTCCGCCTCAGCCGCCTTTCCCGACGTCTTCGGTTCCGAGGCGCAAGCGTTCAGCGATGCCATTGCCAGAGCTATTATTATAATCTTTCTTATCATATCATTGACTTTTTTACTTTCCACTGTTAATTGTAGGGCGAACATTTGTGAGCCGCGATTCAGGTTTTGTTTCCCGCGCTGTTTGGAAACGACGCCCCATGTCGTTAATGCGCGGATTTTGCTTTGCGTCATTTCCATGCGGCAGACTTTTGCGCCGTTTTATAGAATCCACCTTTGTTTTTCGCTTTCAATATCTCACTATAAGTGTGGCAAAGTTATTGAAAATAAGAGAATATTTACGAAAGAATGTTGCCAATAATTAATTTTTGTTTTCTTTACCCTCAAATTTTCTTGATTTTCTTTTCTTATTAATTAATATTTTTCTAAATTTGCACCCGTTTAGTGCGCATAGTGCCTAATTTTTAAAACCAAAAACCGAAAATAATAATAAAAAATTACAATAATGGCAGTATTAGGAAAAATCAGAGAAAGAAGCCTTTTGCTCATCGGCATCATCGGCTTCGCCCTTTTTGCCTTCATCGCTGAAGAGCTGTTCCGCTCTTGCGAATCTACTCGCAACGAAGCAAGCCAGCGTGCCGGTGAAGTGCTTGGTCAAACACTCGACGTACAGACATTCAACACTATGGTTGATGAGTACACTTCAGCTATGAAGGTTATGCAGCAGCGTGACGACTTCAATGCTGATGAGCTCAGCCAGATCCGCGACATGGTCTGGAACCAGTACGTCACTTCTAAGGTTCTCGCTGCTGAGTGCGAGAAGCTCGGTCTTATGGTTACTGACAAGGAGATGCAGGCTGTCCTCACTGAAGGCACTAACCAGATGCTCCTCCAGACTCCGTTCGTAAACCAGCAGACTGGTAAGTTCGATGTTACTCAGCTCAAGGATTTCTTGAAGAACTATTCTACTCTCCGTACAGCTAACCAACAGGCTGCTGAGCAGATGAAGCCTATCCATGACTATTGGCAGTTCATCGAGAAGAACCTCCGTCAGCAGCTTCTCGTTCAGAAGTATCAGACTCTCCTCGCTGGCTGTATGCTCTCTAATACATACGCTGAGGAAGCTCTCTACAAGGCTGAGAACGAGGAAAGCTCTGTCCAGCTCGCTTCTTTCGCTTACTCTTCTATCAAGGACGACGACAAGAGCGTAGCCGTTACTGATGCTGACCTCAAGGCTAAGTATGAGGAGGTTAAGGGCATCTTCATCAACCCTGCTGAGTCTCGCTCTATCAGCTATGTTGACTATCAGATCGTACCTTCTTCTTCAGACCTCACAGCTCTCAAGAAGGACTTCGATGGCTACAAGGCTCAGCTCGATTCTGCTGACTCTAAGTACGCTGATATCGTTCGTAAGTCAGGCTCACTCCTCACTTACACTGGCATCCCTAAGCTCAAGGAGGCATATCCTGCTGACATCGCTGCTCTCATCGACTCTACAGCTGTTGGTGCTACTACAGCTGTCAAGGAGAACAAGGCTGACAACACAATGAATGTCATCAAGGTTATCGGCAAGGTTGCACGTCCTGACTCTGTTGAGTTCCGCGTTATCCAGCTTCAGGATGCTGACGAGAAGAAGCTTGCTGCTAAGGCTGACTCTGTAAGCAATGCTCTCAAGGGCGGCGCTGAGTTCGAGGTTGTGGCTAAGAACTACGGTCAGACTGGTGATAAGAACTGGATGACTTCTGCACAGTATCAGAACGCTCCTTCTCTCGACGAGGAGACTCAGAAGTATCTCAACGCTATCATCGAAGGTACTGTAAACGAGATTCAGGTTGTTAAGCTCGCTGGCGGTACACTCGTTCTCCAGGTTACAGATAAGAAGGCTGTTAAGGATATGTACGACGTTGCTGTCATCAAGAAGTCTATCGAATTCTCTAAGGAGACTAGCACAAACGCTTACAACAAGTTCGCTGCTTACGTTGCTAACGCTCAGAACCTCGAAGGTCTCAAGAAGGCTGCTAAGGCTCAGGGCTATGAGGTTAAGACTGCCGACGTTACTAAGCAGGATCATAAGGTTGCCGGCATCAACTCTACAAGCGACCTCCTCAAGTGGATCTTCAACAGCGATACTAAGATCGGCGATATGTACACTGAGCACCTTGAGTGCGGTGACAATGGCGACCACCTCATGGTAGCTGTTCTCGACAAGATCAACGAAGAGGGTTACCTCACTCTCGACAATGACCAGGTTAAGGATTTCGTGAAGAACCTCGCTCTCAACGACAAGAAGGCTGCTGTCCTCATGGCTAAGGCTGAGAAGTGCAAGACTGTTGAGGCTGCTAAGGCTCAGGGCGCTAAGGTGTCTGAGGTTAAGCAGATTACGTTCGCTTCTCCTGCATTCATCCCAGACCTCGGCGCTCAGGAGCCTGCTATCAGCGGTGTTGCTTCAGCTCTCGCTAAGGGGCAGGTCTCTAAGCCTGTCAAGGGTAACAAGGGTGTTTACATCGTGAAGGTTACTGACAAGAAGAACCTCGGCGGCAAGAAGGACAAGAAGGAACTTGCACAGAAGGTACAGCAGAAGGCTCTCATGGCTGCTCAGCAGTATATGAACGACCTCGTTCTCAAAGCTAAGGTTAAGGACAACCGCTACATCTTCTTCTAAGACAATACTTTAATTATATAATGTATGCGCACACGCTCGTGCGCATACATTTATTTATTCTTACCATAATTTTTTTCGCATTCAATCATCTCTAAATAATTCTAAAGGTATGAAGATTTCAGATTTCAACTTCGCTGGCAAGAAGGCCATCGTTCGCGTTGACTTTAACGTTCCTACAAAGGAAGGTGTCGTAACAGACGAAACACGTATCAAGGGTGCTCTCCCTACACTCAAGAAGATCCTTGAGGATGGTGGTGCTGTCATCATGATGTCACACATGGGCAAGCCAAAGGGCAAGGTAGATATGAAGAAGTCACTCCAGCAGATCGTTCCTAACGTATCAGCTGCTCTCGGTGTTGACGTTAAGTTCGCACCTGACTGTGCTAACGCATCTGAAGAGGCTGCAAACCTCAAGATGGGTGAGGCTCTTCTTCTCGAAAACCTCCGCTTCTATGCTGAGGAAGAGGGCAAGCCAGTTGACGTTGAGAAGGGTACTCCTGAGTTCGACGAGGCTAAGAAGGCTATGAAGGTTAAGCAGCAGGAGTTCGCTAAGAAGCTCGCTTCTTACGCTGACTGCTACGTTATGGATGCCTTCGGTACTGCTCACCGCAAGCACGCTTCTACTGCTGTCATCGACGAGTACTTCGATGCTGACAACAAGATGCTCGGTTTCCTCATGGAGAAGGAAGTTAACGCTGTTGACAAGGTTCTCGGCGACATCCAGCGCCCATTCACTGCTATCATGGGTGGCTCTAAGGTATCTACTAAGATTGGTATCATCGAAAACCTCCTCGGTAAGGTTGACAACCTCATCCTCTGTGGTGGTATGACATACACATTTGCTAAGGCTCTCGGTGGCGAGGTTGGTCAGTCTATCTGCGAGGAAGATAAGCTCCAGGTTGCTCTCGACGTTATCGCTAAGGCTAAGGAGAACGGCGTAAACCTCGTTCTCGGTTCTGACGCTGTTGTAGCTAAGGACGCTATCGACTGGGATACAATGAACTTCAAGGCTGGCGCAGAGGTAAAGGTTTGCGACGCTAAGGAGATTCCTGCTGACTTCGAGGGTCTTGATGCTGGTCCTGAGTCACAGAAGGCATTCGCTGAGGCTATCAAGAACGCTAAGACTATCCTCTGGAACGGTCCTGCTGGCGTGTTCGAGGTAGAGGAGTTTACTGCTGGCTCTCGCGCTATCGGTGCTGCCGTTGCTGAGGCTACTGCTAACGGTGCTTTCTCTCTCATCGGTGGTGGCGACTCTGTAGCTTGCGTTAACAAGTTCGGTCTCGCTGACAAGGTATCTTACATCTCTACTGGTGGTGGTGCTCTCCTTGAGGCTATCGAGGGTAAGGTGCTCCCTGGTGTAGCAGCTATCAACGCTTAATCAAAAGCATGAATCATAATCATCTCGTTATAATGGCTGGAGGCGTCGGAAGTCGCTTCTGGCCAATGAGTACTACAGAACGCCCAAAACAGTTTATCGATGTTTTGGGCGTTGGTCGTAGTCTCCTGCAGCTCACGTGCGACCGCTTCGCTGGCATCGTTCCTTCTGAGAACATCTGGGTTGTCACCAATAAGCTCTATGCAGACATCTGTGCAGAGCAGCTTCCTGATGTGCCTCGGGGTAACATTCTCCTTGAGCCTTGTCGCCGAAACACAGCCCCTTGCATCGCCTACGTCAGCTGGAAGATAAAGTCTATCGACAAGAACGCTAACATCGTGGTCACACCTTCTGACCATGTCGTACTCAATACCCAGGAGTTCCAGCGCATCGTCACTCAGTGTATGCAGTTCACTGCTGAGACTGATGCCATCGTCACTCTCGGCATAAAGCCATCACGCCCTGAGACTGGCTACGGCTATATACAGGCAGACCTCACCGTCAGCTCTTCGCGCAACAAGGAGATCTATCGTGTTGACTCCTTCAAGGAGAAGCCTGATCTTGCCACTGCGGAGCGTTATCTGAAGAATGCTTCTTACCTCTGGAATGCCGGCATCTTCATCTGGCGCGTGGAGACCATCGTCAATGCTCTTCGTGTCTATGCACCTGCCATCAACAGCATCTTCGAAGACCTCCTTGCCATTTATGGTTCGGAGCGTGAGCAGGAGGAGATTGACCGCGTATTCCCGGATTGCGAGAGCATATCTATTGACTATGCCATTATGGAGAAGGCAGAGGAGATCTTCGTTTGTCCGTCAGACTTCGGCTGGAGCGACCTCGGCACATGGGGATCACTCCTTCAGCAGACTAAGAAAGACCTCTACGGCAATTCCATCATCGGAGACAACGTGTCCGTCTTCGACACAAAGAACTCCATCATCCATACCACCGACGAGAAGAAGGTTGTCATTCAAGGTCTTGACGGCTATATCGTAGCCGAGAAAGACGGCAGCCTCCTTATCTGTAAGCTCGCCGACGAACAGCTTATTAGGCAATATACTGTTTAAAACCCTCTATGAAAATCCTCCTTTTCTGCGAAAATAAATATGCCATCGACATTCTTCGCCCTATCCACGACGAAGCCACTCGCGAGGGCAACAACACCATCCTCTGGTTCATCGACCAGCGTAAGATAACTGACTTCCCTTACTGCGAAGAGGTCTCTTACACCTATTCCATTCAGGACTGCTACGACTACCATCCTGACGCTATCTTCGTTCCCGGCAACATCGTACCTTACTATCTTTCCGGCGTGAAGATACAGGTTTTCCATGGCTATGCCGCAGAGAAGAAAGACCATTGGGTCATACGACGCTATTTCGATACTTATTTCACGCAAGGACCATTCTTCACCGCTCCGTTCCAGAAGCTTTCGCGTAAGTATGGCGACTTCGAGGTTCTTGAGACCGGTTGGCCACGACAGGACTGGATTGCTCGTCATCGTCATGACTACGACGATGCCCGACAGCAGCTCCTCCTCGCTCATGGCAAGCAGCATATCGTGCTCTACGCACCTACCTTCTCTCCTTCGCTCACCTCTCTTGGCGATATGAAGGAGGCACTGCGTGCCATTGTCCGTCAGAATCCTGACACCCTCGTGCTCATGAAGTTCCATCCTCTCACTGCGCAGCACCATATCGATGCCTACCGACAGCTTGCCTCTGAGGAGAAGGATATAGTCTTTGTTGATGATTTCACGGTCACCAAGTATATGCTCATGGCTGATGCCATGATCTCCGACACCTCGTCCACCATCTATGAGTTCCTCCTTCTCGACAAGCCCGTCATCACCCTTCGTGCTGCCGCTCGTGATGTCTATTGGCAGAACTGCGAAGCCCCTGAGGAAGTGCCTGAAGCCTATCGTGCCGCGCTCACTGACGATCCTGCTTTGGAGAAGAGGCAGTGGATTATCCGTAACTACGACCCTTACACCGATGGACTCGTTGCCCACAGAATGCTTGAAGGAGCACGCGACTACATACGCCGCCACGGTGTGCCGGAATACCGAAAACTCAACATCTGGAGAAAATACACCAGCATCAAGACTTTCGGAAGAGTGAAAAGGAATTGATAACGGATGTTGAACACCCTTCATTTCAAGGGCTTCAGAAAATAATTATCGGAATGGAAAAGATTAAT
The DNA here is from genome assembly GCA_045600885.1 of Prevotella sp. Taxonomy (GTDB): domain Bacteria; phylum Bacteroidota; class Bacteroidia; order Bacteroidales; family Bacteroidaceae; genus Prevotella. The sequence continues at coordinate 2,221 of JAZRYU010000137.1, read as the reverse complement.
ATTTCAAAAACAGCATTTTGCTTATTGTTCTTATTGATGCTCTGTGCTCAAGCATGGAGTCAGAAAACTACAACCGTGACATTGGTGAGTCCTAATGCGACAAATACAGAAGGATGTATTGTTGGAGTGTTGGCTGATGACAATGAAACTGCCACATGGAATGCGAATAATGCAATTATTATGACGCAATACAAGAATGAAGGAAAGTCAGTAACTCTGAGTTATCGAGATATTCGCATCTATGCATACAATTCTATCTCTTTTCAACCCTCGGAAGGAATAACTATTCAAAAAATTGTTGCAACTGCCGTAGATAAGAAGTATGCAGCCGATTTAGGCGCAACAAAAGATAATTGCACAATATCAAGGAATGACAATTTGGTTACGATTAAACCTACTGATGGTATAAAAGTAATAACGCTAAAAAATAATGCTCTATCACAAATTCTTAAATTTGAGGTGACCTACACAAGTTCTTCAGAGATAAATCCAGATTCCCCAATAACAGCATCCCTTTCTTTTGATAAGCAGATTGTTACTGCTTATCTTGACAATCAAGAGAGTTTCGTTTCTCCAATTCTCACATCTGTTCCTGCGGATTTGTCAGACATTAGCTATAGTTCTTCAAACGAAAGTGTTGCTACTGTTGATACTTCAACGGGCAGTATTACATTTGTTGGCGTAGGTACAACAACTATAACTGCATCTTGTCCAGAAACAACCAATCATACTGCTGCAGAAGCGAGCTATACCTTAGTTGTTGAAGAGAACAATCCTCAGCCAACTTCTGTAGAAGTAGCGATTGTCGCTCAGAGGGGCAGTACATGGTATGCAGCCACTACTACCTTAAGTGGCAGCTATAAACTTAACGCTGTTGAGGTAACTGTACAAAACGGAAAAGTCATTTATAATGGTAATGAAGACATCATATGGACTTGGAATGAAAGCAATGGCTTATTGACAAATAAAGCCGATGACAAGAAACAATTGGCGGTGTACACATTAGAAACTAGTACAAATGTAAAATATAGCAGTTCTGATAACGTTTGGAAAATTGATGACAATTCTGGCCTTGTCAACTTGAAAACCCCAGAACGTTGTCTAATTTTTAGTTCACAATCGGGTTTTGGTAACTATAAGAACAGTAATCTTAATAAGAGTGTTTATTCTGGCGCAGCACAGCTCCTCCCAATTGCTGCCACAGAATCCGTAACCACCAACCAATACGGCTGGGCGACATACGCTCCGAGCAACAAAATATCGATTCCTTGCGTTTCGGGTGTGTCGTTCCTCTACGTGGATCGTGAGGGAATGGGCGGCGGGCAGAACACGGTGAAAACGGTGGAACTGTCTGCGGGTACAACCATCGAGCGCGGCACGGGATTCCTGGTGTGGTCGGAGAACAAGAACACGACAGTAACCTTCTCTGAGTCGGCAGAGGCGGCAACGAAAATCGACAATGCTCTGGTGGGCGTGACGGAACAGACCAGCATGGAGGGCGTAAGCGGGGCTTACATTCTGACGAGAAAGGTGATAGACGGTGTGGAGAGAATAGGGTTCTTCCCCTGCTCCGGCGGTTCTCTGGCGGCAAACAGATGCTACCTGCTGCTTCAGGAGAACAAGGCTCCTCTGTTCATCGCTATGCCGGAGAACAATTTGTCTGGCATCTCCTCTACGGCTCTGACAACAACTGCTGGGACGGTCTGCCGCTACAACATCTGCGGACAGAGGGTAGGGGAGGACTACAGGGGTATCGTGGTGCGAGGCGGCAGGAAACTGCTTAACGGAAAGGGACGGCAATGAGGCGGTATGTGAAGCCGGTGGTGGGCAGAATAGTCATCACGCCGACAGCCTCTCTGCTCATCGGCAGCATGTTCATCTATCGCAACGGCGGCAACAGTCTGGACAACGCGCAGATGGAGTATTGGGCGACGGCGGAGGAGTCGTTTGCGAAGGAGGTGAAGGGGATTGTGGAGGATGACCTTCCCCCTGCCACTTCCTTACAGGACGAGGAGTAATATGCTATGAGCGGCGAAAGGGTGTTTTTCTGCTTTTTATTTTGCTATTGTCGGAAATATGTGTAACTTTGCAGCAAACTTTTCGATGAAACCGAAAACAAAGGCACGATATAACAGTGAGTGCTGTCTATCTCAGTCGATTGGAAGATTACTCGAAAAGGATTTGGATATTTGAAAAAAAGTGATTAGCTTTGCAGTACCAT